>JBCCOI010000355.1:0-7695 GCA_039025515.1 Planctomycetota bacterium | reverse complement strand
GGACTGCCGAGGCCGCCTCATCATGCGTCATGTTTAGTATCACGTCACCGGAGGGGTCCATCAGATCAACCACTCGTTCGATCAATGCGGGAGCCTGTCCGGAAAATTCATTGGTTGGTTCGTCAGGACGATCCGCGGTTGGAAAATTCATGGGATTTCGTGGCGTGAAGAACGGTTTGGTCAGGGCGTTCGTGCTAGAGGAAGCTTAGCGGTTCGGTCGGTGAAAGCGAACCGTTGGAAACGATCAAGCGGATCCCTCTTAGGAACGGCCAATCAATAACTGGCGTATTGTTGAAAGTCGCCCATCGACTCCGCCCGATGGAAACGTGTAAAAAACGATCGGCCAGAGCCGATCGGCGACAATCATTGATCGACCATTCCTTAGCGGCCGAGGGAAATTCCGCGAACAGGCGTCATGTGGAGGGATTTCCGTTTGTTGCGTTGCATCTACAATCCTTCGCACGCACGAGAAACGCGTCGCCGGTGATCCTAAGAGGGTGAATGATGATGATGACAACCGATGAGAACGCATCTGTCCATGACGCGAAAACGGTGGGTGCGGATAGCATTTTGCTGGTTGATGATACGCTCATTTTGCGTGATCGATTGGCTATGGCGATGCGCCAGAGAGGTTTTCGAGTCCAAACCGCTGCGAACTTTGATGAAGCCGTCGAAGTGTTCCGGCATCAGCCGACCGACCTGGCCGTTCTCGATTTGAGGATGCCTGGCCGTTCCGGGCTCGATCTGCTGCGGAAACTTCTGCAAATGCACCCGGAGGCTCGGATCATCATCTTGAGCGGCTTCGGAAGCATCCCGGCGTCCATCGACGCAGTCCGAGCGGGGGCGGTCAATTTTCTTGCGAAGCCGGCGGACGCGGATGACATCCTTGCCGCGTTCGTGAGAGGCGATGAACCAACCGTTCCGAGCGGCGAAGTTAGTTTCCCTGCTCCCTCCCTAGCGCGAAACGAGTGGGAACATATTCACCGCGTGCTCTCCGACTGCGGCGGCAACATCAGCGAGGCGGCGCGGCGACTCGGGATCCACCGTCGGTCATTGCAGAGAAAACTTCGCAAGCGAGCACCAGAGGATCCAGCCAGCCCGGAAGTGATCTAGGAAGGCGATTCCTAAAGCCGTCGTCGGGTCAGCGGCCGCTCGCTGGCCGATAAGACATGTTCGTGATGCTTGAGAGCTAGCCCTTCAGGACTTGTCTTGGAGCTTCTCATTGGACTTGTGCCGATCGCGATCACGTTTGGTCTTCTTCCTCAAGTTCTTTTCAAACGCGGCGGTCAAGTCGATGCCTGATTGATTTGCCAGGCAGATCAACACGAAGAGGACATCCGCCAATTCATCGCCAAGGTCGCCGCGCTCGTCGCCCGATTTGAAGGACTGTTCGCCGCAAGTTCTGGAGAGAATCCTCGCCACTTCGCCGACTTCTTCAACCAATTGAGCGAGGTTGGTCATCTCGTCAAAGTAGCGGACACCGATCGTTTGAATCCAGTCATCGACTCGGCCTTGTGCGGATCGAATGGAGAGCTCTGGATCTGTCACAGTTATCTCGTCTGTCATGTTTAATTGATCGGTCATTCGGCCAAAAAGACGTGCGAGCGTGCTGAAAATCACGGAGGCCGACGCACCTCTTCGGCCTGGCAAGTTTGCTGTAAATCCATGATTTCTTCAATCCTTTGGTGGCGTCCGAATGCCGGCAGAGAACCGTTTCGATGACCGAAAATCCCCAAACCCGTTGATCCGGGAAGTCGCCGCAAACCCATCGAGTCTTCGAACGAAGCAGAAAATCGAGGAAATACCGCAGTCCAGAATTAAGAAGCGCTGGTCGAAGGGTGAACGTTGTTGCATCATGTGGAGCCTTGTCACATCCCCCCAACAGGCAGCAGTCCGCCGTGAGTCTTCTTTCTGAGCCTGATCCGACTGAATCGCAAGCGACGGAAACTGTTCGGGAAGTCAGCCCGCAGCAATCGGACTCACCCGACGTCGATCATTCGGCGGCTGAGATGCTGTTCGCAGAGGATCTTTCCGTCGGTGATGTTTGGCAGACGCCGTATCGTCGGATCACCGGGCAAGACGTCGAATCGTTTGCCGATCTGACCGGCGACCACACGGGGCTGCACGGTTCGGAGGTTGCAAGTTCGCCGTTCGGCAAACCGATAGCCCACGGATTGTTGGGGCTGAGCGTTTTGGCGGGACTTGGCGCGTCTCATCCAAATGCATCTACATTGGCGCTTGTTTCGATCGAGGATTGGAGGTTTCTAGCGCCCGTCTTTTTTGGTGATTCCGTGCGTGCTCGAAACGAGATTTCACAAATCACGTCTCATGGCCGGCGAGCCGTAAAAGTTCGATGGACGCGGCAGCTACTTTCCGAGGAAGGCCGAGTTTTGCAGGAGGGTACGTTCGTGACCTTGGTTGCTTCCCGCTCGCGACAAAAGCCTCGTTAGAAGTTCCACCATTTGTCGCTTCGACACGTGTTGCCCGAGAAGAATTTGACTTCTTCGCTGGAATTCACCACGCTTTGTGCTGTCACCGGTCGCTCAAGGGAGGTGGTT
Organism: Planctomycetota bacterium; assembly: GCA_039025515.1. Classification (GTDB taxonomy): domain Bacteria; phylum Planctomycetota; class Planctomycetia; order Pirellulales; family Pirellulaceae; genus Stieleria. Next base: position 5,137 of record JBCCOI010000355.1, on the reverse strand, counting down.
CGTGGTCGCGCAGCAGAAATTTGCCGAGCAAGCTTCACCGCCACCGGTTCCTCTCGATGTTCGAACCGATCGCGATGATTGTCTATTTGAGAACGCTCCTCCGCAGGTGATCCCGGAGAGTCTCTCCACAGAGTTCGCCAGTCTGTCGTTGGAAACGAAAGACATCTCAAGCAATCTGATGGGGCGGCAACGGTCGAATGCTTGGTGGGGCTCCTTGGGGCTACATGCGATCGCACTCATTCTCTTCGCATTGTTGCTCGCGCCGGCGAGTCTCGGTACGGCGACGGTCCAGACGATTATTCTGAGTATGCGTTCGGAGAGCGATTTGGAGCCTCCGCCCGTATTGATTGAATCAGCATTCGAGCAAGATACGTCGCTTGATGTTGATCAGCTGGAAATTCCTGAGCCGGTTCCGATTCCAGTGACGCACGAAGTTCAGTTTGAGACGGCATCCAACAAGAAGGCGGGAGGATCACAGAAGACGACGGGACGAAGCAATGGTAGTGTCAACTCAGGCTCCAGTGGTTCATTCTTCGGCGTCCAAGCTACTGGCCAAAGTTTCGTCTACGTGGTGGATCGTTCTGGCAGCATGAACGGAAGGCGGTATCGTCGAGCACTCGATGAACTGACGCGTTCGATTGATGCATTGACGGAAGACCAAAGATTCTTGGTCGTCCTTTTCAGCAGCGGAAAGCGCGTCATGTTCGATACGGCGGACTCAAAGGCTGAGATGATCCCGGCGACGGATGAGAACAAATCCAGGCTGCGTGAATGGCTCTACGGTGTCGAAGCCACCGGGGGAACGCACCCCAACGCTGCATTACGAATGGCACTCAGTCAGTCTCCCGAAGCGGTCTTCATGCTCAGCGACGGGGCGTTTAACCAGCAGGCTTTCAATGTCCCGTCAGCGTTCATGGGCGGCGGGGGGGGGCCATTTGACATTGCGACCTCCAACGGTGGTTCCATTCCGATCCATTCGATCGCATTTGAGGATCCTCAAAGCTGCAAGAATATGAAACGGATGGCTTCGCTGACCGGTGGTGATTACCGCTTCGTTTCTGCCGGACAATCCAATGAGCAGGTGATGAAGCAGGCCGAAATGCTGCTAAGCAGCAAAGATGCCGCTCAGCGGCCCAATCAAATGAGGCATCTTCTCAGCCAGCTGACAGCGATTGTTTCCGATGAGGAAGAAATAAGAAGTTATGCGAAACGTGTGCACGTCGTCTATCAACGGCGATTGGCAACGAACGAATCAGCGGAGTCGAAACTGCGAGTACTCAACGACGAACTGATTGCACTCAATCGATTGGATCCCCGTGGAATTCTTTTTGAAGAGACTTTCCAAGACGTCCGTCGGCAGGTGGCGAGGGAAGCGGAACGCCTAACGACATCGCAAACGGTTGAATTGATGGACGCAATTCAATTCATTGGTGAGCTTTCGAAGTCTGAGGTCGATCCGTTCGTCGCCGAGGCCATCGTTGGTTGTATTTTTTCCGATGGCGGGGAATCGACGGAATCGATCATCGAAGCGATCGAACAGCTCGCGGAACTCGCCAAGTCTGGAGAGCAAAAGAGTTCTCGCATCGTTGAATCTGCACTGGTAAGCAGGTACGAGAATGCTTTCGAGCGGCGGATCGAGCGTTACAAGGAACGCGATCAATATGCGGAGGCGATTCAGACGCTGCGAGTGCACCTGAATGGCAGCATGAAACGCGTCATCGAGAAGTTGCTGCGCGTCAACACATTCGAGATTTTGGACAAGATTCGGGTCGAAGCTCGCGCAAAAAACCGGGGCGAAGCCAACCGTCTCAAAGCAGAACTGGACGATGGTTTTGCGTCGGATAGGAATCTACTCAGTTCCCTTCGCCGCCAGTTTTCCATCGAAGATCGAAACGCCGCAAAGCTTCTTGCCAAAGTCAAACGGCTTCCAGAGGGGGCACGGAGGACGGACGGATTGCAACAAATCCTCACACGCTATCCCTTCAGCCGCAGCGCAGGCACCGCCAAGGAAATGCTTGATCAGGAGGCAGCCTCCAGCAAACGCAGTTCAACGTCGGTTGAGACGTCCAGTTGGTCTGGTTCTTCGGATGATCTTTGGATTTGTGGCTTTGGTTAGGCGTTTGCCGAGTGAAATGTCGTCGACCGCCGAGCCATCGCATCAAGTTGGTGCCGGTGGTTCGTGGAAACTGACCGCTATCGTCCACGCAATTCTTTTCCTTGGTATCGTCAACTTTGGATCGTCGACGATGGGCGATTCGTTTTCCATGGTTCGCATCGGTTTCTTGCTGGGGCAGGCTTCCAGCGTCGCGATTTTGTTCCTCCGGCATCGAGTTCTCGGAGTCTTCTCAACTTATCTGCCCTGGTTGGCTGCGGCAGCGGCTTGGTTCTCGCTACGACGACTTGCTTCGTTTGCGACCAATGAGCCGGCATCCGCGTGGTGGGCGATCGAGTTGTTCAGCCAGATCGCCGCGATCTCAACAGCCAACTACTGGCTGCAAACGAATTCGGATCGCCAACCGATTTCGATCAGCGTCTTTATGCGTTGGACAACGGTTTCGGCGTTCGTGTTTGGAATCGCACTCCTGGGTGACCGGAGCAATGTGTGGCGTCTTGAAGGGTTGCGGTGGCAAGTCTGTCTTCTGATGGCAGGCACGGGAGTCGTGTTTGGACTACTCGCGGTTGGTTGTGAGCGGATCGTGCTGCAGACGAGTGCCAAACGCCGAACACTTTGGGCCGTTTTTGTTGTTCTGTTCGGCGTGTGCTTTGCGGTGTGCCTCCATTGGTTGATCAACGCCAGCGGAGTCTATGTTCGTGCCGCAGATATCTTGATTTTGATGGCGATTCAGACTTCGGTTGTCCTTGCTTTCCTCGTTACGCCTTTATTGCTCCCTGATCACTGAGACGGCATCGATGTGAACGATTTTGTCGTCAACGGTTTGGCTAAACCGTGGGGCGGTGATTTTCGCCGGCCGAGGCGTAGACGATGTGATCTTGCTTGCCCGTCGTTGGCGATACCCATTTTGGGTGTCTTGTCACCAAATGACCTCAAAATGGAACTCGCCGGCCGCTATTGAATGCGAAAAGCAAATCGAAAATTTCTTCGCAGACATGATTCGGATCTAGTTCGAGATCCACACCGTGAAACGCGTGTTTCCTGCGGTAATCTGATCGCCCGTATTCAATCGAGTTTCGGAAATGGAGATCCCGTTGACGGTTGTACCGTTTCGGCTGGCCAGGTCGCGGACGATCGGCGTGCCGTCTTGGAACTCGATCGTGAAATGCTGGCGCGAAAGCGATTGGTCCTCGTCGATGGAAAGAGAACACTGGGCGGAGCGGCCGACAATCAGAATATTCGGGCCCCTCTGACGATGCATCGCAAGCGGCATTGACTCGTGCTGATATTCGAGGATCAAGCAAGCCTGCGGCTTCTCGTGGACGGTGACGGTGTCTTCGAGCGCCGGATCACGCTTGGGCTCCGCCGGAGGCTGTGGTGGAGACTGCTTAGAAGTGGTCAGCACGGGAGCATCGATGACGCAGCGCATGGCATCCTGCAGTTTGAGCCTTAAACGGGACCAACCCCACTGGTAAGATCGACAAGGGTACGCGAAGAATCGATTTAATTTGGAAAGTCCAACAAAACTATCGTCGAACCCCTCACGCTAGCTTCAGCTTTCGATAGTCCGCATCCTTTCGGTAATCACTCGAGCCATCGGCATCGGCGTCGGCATCGGCGCTGTGCGAATCGTTTGAAACGTTCTCGCGCTGTTGTCGTTTGCGATCTTCGATCGTGCTTGGAATAGCCATTAGCTAGCGATCAATTTGAGCTGTTTGCCGACACGTTGGCGTTTGGAACACTCAGAGACCAATGGGATTCGTCATGAAAACTGCTTTGATTTTGTTTTTCGTCCTCGTTGCCTGCCCCGTCGTCGCTCAGGCCCAACGAGATGCTCCGGTCTGGCATTCATTTCTCCCGAGGATCTCGTTGTTTGATGAACGTAAGACACTGGACTTCGAGATTACATTCAAGAAGGCTGGTGGTCCGAAAGAGCAATCAAGTCATTCACAAGTCTACGTGTTGGCCTACCTCGAAAAAGATGAATCACGGATTCAGGAACTTGCGGACAACAAGGAACTCACCACCAAGTCAGACAAGAAGGATGAGTTGCTGCTGGATGTGTTGGTAAACGAGGGCCTAGTTGCTCTGCTTGAAACCAAGGTCGCCAAGGAATCTGAGGATCCAGTTGTGATTAGCCCGAGATCAGGGCGAGCGTCACGCGGCTCATCGTGCTATGACTTTGAATTTAGTTTCGATAACCGCAAATTGTTTGAGACAATTGGTAAGCTTAAGAGTTTTGATCATACGAACTTCGTCGATTCTGCTTACCGGTACTACAACGACAAATTCAAATTAATGATCTTTGTCCCGGTGAACGACTGTAGGTACGCGACGAAGATCCCTAGGCAACAACGTGAGTTCCATGATTTCGCCCACTTTATGGACAGCGAAACCATCATTCAGTACTTCAAACCGCTCCCGTATCGCTTTCAATTCAAACCACTGGACGACGAGGGAATCGTACTGCTCTAGATAGACTGAGCGGCTGGTTGGTCGAAGTACTCAAAATCCGCCGCGTAGTGTCGACGGATTGACGTTCGGCTAGCCATGCATCAGTCCGGTTGCTTGACGTCGACGTTGAACGTCAACACACTTCCGCTGGTGTCTGCGAACGGTGTCTACGGGGTGTGAAGGACGTCGCCGGGCAGGAAACCTTTCACGTCGGTCGTCTTGCCGTTGAGTGGAGCCTTTTAGTTGGGAACGGTCGATCAGTCTTTGGCGTAGTTCCTAAAGCAACGGGTGGGATGGTGAATAGTAAGCCGACGGCGCTAGCCCAATGCCATCTATTTTCAAGATTCTCATCGGATGAGATCCCTAGAACTTGGCTTTGGTCCAATATTTGCGCCTGAAATTTGGTCTTTTTTTCTGCCAAATTTGCAGGCCATGCCATGAATCACCAGCAAGCCACACACTGCACCGAAACGGAGTTCTCCCAAGCCACTTCGCTGCTCGAGAAACTCTTTGATTCGCGAAAGATCGCCCGATTGCTCCATCGAGATGGCTCCGCAAACGGACAGCAGG
>JBCCOI010000354.1:0-7705 GCA_039025515.1 Planctomycetota bacterium | reverse complement strand
CGAAGTTGATCGACAGACGTCTCGCGGATCTTCTTACCCGCTTCCTCCGTCGGGATCGGCTTCAAGTCAAATGCCGCCGATGGGATCTCTGCACCGCGTCTCGCTTTGCAGCGGTCGTAGGCGCTGGTGTGTTCGGCTTGGTCGGGAGTTTCCGCAATCGCCGCCCGTACGGGATTCAGATCGACGTACATGCTGCAGGCCAGCAATCCCGCCTCATCAACAATCCGCTGGCATTTGAAGCGTCCTTCCCAGAAACGACCGGTGCACTCGTCTTGCTTGTTGGCCATTCGAGCAATCGGCTCGGCGAGAGCACGCATGAACCAAGAGATATCGGAGATGCGCCTGCGGATCTCCGCCAGCCTCTCCTTGTCTCGGCAAAGCGTCTTCACGTCGTTCTCGGTCGGCTCTGCGAGGTGTTCTTCGAGCCTTCTACCCGGGAAAACACGCAACCAACGAATTGCAACTTCCTCATCGGACCATTGTTTTGCAACGTCAGGGCGGTTGCGCAAGATCTGATGCAGGTGGTTGCTCATGATCGCATACGAGAGAACATCCACTGCGAACACGGATGCGAGCGATTCCATACGTCGACGAATCCACTCTTTCCGGAACGAATAATCGTTACCCGTTTCGTAGTCCACGCCGGCCAGAAATGCACGTCTGACGCATCTCTGCACGACGTGAACGACACAGACTTCGGCGGGATCAAACTGTTCAGCACGTTGCGGTCGCGGCATGGGAGTCCCTCGAACGAGTTGCGCGACGTCAAAACCTTAACAAACCAAACGAACGCCGTCAAACAGAAAGTGGCTGGCACCTACCGAGGGGCAAAACAGAAAGTGGCTGGCACCTACCGAGGGGCACCTAGCTAAAACGCTCGGCATTTTCTGTGCCAAGCAACCGGTCCGGCAACGCTTCAAAACACGACGGAGCCCTGTGGTAATGTGATGAACGACTAATCCCATCACACGAAACAAAAGGCCCCGCCGTGTCATCAAAGCGTATCAGTTCACTGTCCGAGGTGGCAAGCAAGCTAGAGTCCGATCCTGAACAGTCGCTCATCTTTGAGCGATTCTTACCTGCGACCGAAGTGCTCGAAGTGTGCGAGAAGCTTGGCCACCGTTTTCGCGATCGGATTTACACGCCCGTCATAACGTTGTGGATGTTCCTCGGACAGACTCTTTCGCCCGATCATTCCTGTCGTGACGCGGTCCATCGGCTCAACGCTTGGCGTGTCAGTCGTCGAAAGGAAAAGGCGGACTCCAACACCACTGCGTACTGTGAAGCAAGACAGCGACTGCCAGAAGAAGTCGTCTCGGAACTCGCGAAACGAAGCGGCAAGAAGTGTCAGCAGCATGCGGCGGGTCGTTGGCGTTGGAAGGGACACGACGTCAAGGTCGTTGACGGGTTCACATTGACGATGCCAGACACGCTTGAAAACCAAAAAGAGTATCCTCAGCAACGAGGCCAGAAGAAGGGATGTGGCTTCCCAATCATGCGTTGTGTGATGCTGTTCTGCCTTTCAACCGGAGCTGCGTTGGACATCGCGATGGGACCCTACCGGGGAAAACAAACCGGTGAAAACAGTTTGCTCCAGGCGATCAATTATCTGCTTTTTCCGGGAGATATCCTGTTGGCTGATCGCTACTACGCGACGTTTGGGAACATCTACCAAGCGATCAAGGGCGGCTACCATGTCGTGATGCGCTCTCACCACAAACGGAAGATCGACTTTCGGCGCGGCTTCAAGCAAGGAAGCTACGATCAAATTGTTGCCTACCACAAGCCGGCTGTTCGGCCGGTCTGGATGTCAAAATCAGAGTACCAAGAGTGTCCCCCCTTCATCTTGGTGCGACACGTGAGCTACGAGGTCAAACGTAAGGGTTTTCGCGTTCGCCGAATCATCTTGGCGACTACGATGCTTCACGCAGATCAAGACACCGTCGAAGAACTCGCTGGACTCTACTGCCGGAGGTGGCAAGTTGAACTCGACATCAGAAGTTTGAAAACGCACATGCAGATGGAGCACCTTCGCTGCAAGAGCCCTTCGATGGTGCGTAAAGAAGTCTACACACACATGATCGCTTACAATCTGATCCGCGACCTAATCGTGAATACATCGATCATCTACGAGACGTCTCCGAAGTGCTTGAGTCACAAGGGAGCGGTCCAGGCCTTGAACGCATTCGCAGAGAAACTCTGCGACGATACCAACGGCATCGAAGCGTTAGAAGCGGCGCTCTACGAATCAATCATGGAGCATCCAGTCGGTGACCGAACGCCGCGAGTTCACCCGCGCGAGATAAAACGTCGACGGAAGAACTACAAGCTGATGCAGAAGCCGCGGCACGCCGCCCGAAGGTCAGCAGCATGAACCACTTACGACTAACCACGCGGCATTCGGGCTGGGCACTATTCATTGGGCTGGGCACTATTTACCGGGCACCATTCATTGGGCACCATTCATTGGGCACCATTCATTGGGCACCATTCATTGATTCATTACGATTCAGTCCAATATCAGTTCTTAAAAGTGTAAAACTAGAACTAAGACAGCCGATGGAACCATCCGGTCTGTCGATCTGCTAGGCTTGGTTCAATTCCCTCAATAATTTGGAATACTCGTCAGATTTGTTTGACTTTAGGAATCTCTTCATTTCTTCGAATGCATCGTCTGAACGCTTTAATTCCCACAATGAGTGAAATAGTCCGAGTGAGGCTTCTTCTGAATTAGGTGCCAATTCTGTTGCTTTCCTAAATGCTATAACAGCGCTATCAGCCTTGTCTAATTCCCATTGGACCCTCCCCAGGACGGCGAAACATGCCGCTGAATTGTGCCCGGCCTGAACCATAGACATCAATAGTCGCTCAGATTGTTTGAAGTCACCAGCATCACGTGCGGCAACAGCGTTCTGGAATATTTCCGAATGACGCATAAACGTCCTCCTAGTAATCGTAGTCATCAAGGTCATCAAGATTACGAATTCCATCGAGCTGGTTTTTTGCACGCTGTTTCGACTTCTCGATGGAATCAATTATCTGTTCAGCCTTGCCCTGCCTTACATTTCGTTGAGCTACCTCGATTTCAGACAATTGCTGTAGTGCGTCATCGCCAGATGTCATTCGATCGCCAATTTGACGTCCGGGAGTGACCTCATCTCGTAAGATGAATACACCTCCATTTCTGCGTACGAAAACGATTCGCCTTAAGAATTCAGCGCCCACGAAAGGTACTGCGGCTCCGACGACGGTCACACCGTACTCTGGACCGGTCAGGGAATTGCCGTGGATATCCTGTCCCGTGGCAAGCTCAAGAGCGTCATTTACATCACCACCGGGACCTCCTAACGAGATTAGAGCCATAGCCCATTGGATTTGCTTTTCGTCGGTAGGCGTGTTCCACGTTTCGTAAGTTGCGATGTCCGAAGTATGGGGAGGTGCAGGGGACCACGGTAACCCGGATGGTCCAATTGGACGGCCGTCGTCTAGAAACCCAGTGATGGGTCGGTCAAAATGGTCATAGTAGTGGATCGTTACGTCGATTCCGTAAAAGTCAAATACATCTCCGTAATCCGCATATCTATACTCGCCGAATTTCGAAGGGTTGGCAACGATTGATATCCCGTGAAATGGTGATAGTCCCGAAGGGTCGGCCAGCACCGTTGCACTGTTTCCAACATAACGATATAGATTCGTATCTCCGGCGGAAAACCGAATCGGGTCCTGGCTCATCCAGCGGTCGGTTGTTGGGTCGAAGTATCTGGCTCGGTGGTAGTTCAGGCCGCTTTCTTCGTCTCGGTCTCGGCCGGTGTAGCCGTAGAAGAAGTCTTCCGCCGGATCGGACTCGTCCGCGATGCCGCCGAAGGTGTCGTAGTCGATACGGTTCAGGACGTTGCCGCTCGAATCGATCACGTCTCGGACGCTGCCCAAATGATCCGTCAGCGCCCAACTGACGTCGCCCGATGAAGTCTCCTCAATCGCGAGAATTTGGTCGACCGCCGGACCGTGGAGCATCCGTTGTTCGACCGCCCCGGCGTCGTCGACGACGACCAGGATGTCGCCTCCGTCGTAGACGTAACGCTCCGTCGTCGCCGTTCCGATCCCGGCACCATCCAGATCAATCACCTTCTCGATCCGTTCATCGAACGCGTTGTACGCGTAGTCGATCTGGCGGGTCACCGCTCCCAGATTGTCCTTGATGGTGATCGACGTCAATCGATTACGATGATCCCAGCTGTAGATCGTCTCGTAATCATCCGCCGCAGCGCTGCTGATGCGTGTGCGGCCCGTTCGGTTCCCGTTAGCGTCATACGTGTAGTTGAACGTGCCATCGGCCAACAAACGATTCCAAGTCCCGATCGTCGCGGTACTCGGGTTGCCGTTTTCATCGTACGCGAAGGTTTCATTCGCCAGCGCCGCGGCGGTGTGTGTCGCACCGGTGACTTGATGCGTCGCATCATAGCTGTACGTGCTGGTGTTCGAACCGGCGACCAACGAGGTGCTCGCGATCGAGGTGATCCGGTTGCCCACGTCATAGGTGTAGTCGTAGTCCGCGATCGTGGTCGTGCCACCCAGCGGCGCGTCTTTGGTGTGACTGAGCGTGGTCAAGCGACTTGCCGAATCATAGGTGAAATCCGTCTGCGCAATTTTGGCCGAGGAATCGGCTAAGTCCGCATCGTACCTGACGATCGATTCGAATTGTCCCGTCGAATCGTAGGAAAACGTCACATGCTTATCGGCAACGACGGCCGATGTGCCGCCGCCCGGACCACCGGGGCCACCGCCAAAACCTCCCGGAGAATCTCCTCCACCACCATCGCCACTCGCCGCCGTTCCCGTTTGGGTCACGCTGGTCATCCTGCTAAGCGCATCATACGTGTATTCATTCGTCAGATCGTCCGACCAAGCACTTGTCGCGCTGCCCGTTTGCAGCGCCAATGAAGTGCGCCGAGATCCGAGATCGTACGCACTGGACTGCAGAAAATTTACGGATCCAATAGCGGCGAAATCGGTCTCGCGTGATGTCAAGCGCGAGAGCTCATCGTATCCGAACGTTTCCGTCAGTTCAGACGTTGTGGTCTTGGTGAGGTTGCTCCGCGAATCGTATTCAAACGAAAGCGTCTCGATGACCGAACCACCGGAAAGCCATTCTTCCGTCGTCAACCGACCCAACTCGTCGTAGCTGTACTCGGTGATCCAGCCTCGCCGGTCCGTGATCTCGATCAATCGGTCGGCGTCGTCGTAATCGTAGGTCTCCGTCGCGCCGAGTGGACTCGTCTCTCCAGTGAGCCGTGACAAACGGTCGTACGTCCACGAAGTCAGATTCCCAACCGGGTCGGTGAGACTGGTCGTCCGCCCAAGGTTGTCGTAGGCAAACGTCGTGGTCGGAGCACTGAGCGGTCCGGCGCCGTCCGGGTCGGGAAGCGACTGCGTCAGTACGCGCCCCATCACGTCGTAAGTAAACGAGGTGACTTCACCGAGCGGGTCGGTGGCCGACGTCACTCGACCGGCCACGTCATAGGCCAGTGAAGAAACGGGCGCCGCGAGCGGTCCGGCGCCGTCAGGATCGACTCCCGTCGTTGACGTGCGTCGCCCCAGCGCATCATAAGCAAACGTTGTCACACCACCGCGCGGATCCGTGACCGTTTCGACACGTCCCGCCGCGTCGTAGGTGTAGCTGACCAGCGGAGACGTCAACGAACCACTACCATCCGGATCGGGAAGCGTCTGCGAGGTCAGTTGTCCCAGCTCGTCATACGCAAAGTTGGTTGCGTTTCCGAGCCCGTCGACTTGGGCGGTGACATTGCCCGCTTCGTCGTAGGTCTGCAAATGGATGAGAAAGCCGAAGCCGCCGGTCGAGGAATCAAAGACGAACTGGGTGGAGCGTTCCAATCGCCCCGCGTCGTCGTACTCGTAGTCGATCGAGTGCCCCGTTGGATCGGTCGCACGCGTGAGTTGCCCATCGCCGTAGGTGTAAGAATAGACCGGTGAAGTCAGCGGTCCGCTGCCGTCAGGGTCGGGCAAGGTCATCGATAGCGGCCGGTCCATGCTGTCGTAACTGATCTCGGTGACGTTGCCACGCGGGTCGGTTTGAGAGATCGCGCGTCCCAGATTGTCATAAGCGATCGAGATCGTGGTTCCCGGCAGGTAGGGTCCCATCGGATCGGGATCGGGGCGGGTGATCAACGTCATTCGGCCCGCAGCATCATAGGCGTACGCGAAAACACTCCCCATCTGGTCGGTGTGTGAGGTCAGGCGTCCGGCCAGATCGTACGCATAGCTGTCCGTCGTGCCGTCCGCATGCGTGACCAACGTCACTTGGTCGCGAAAGTTGTAGGACTGATAGCTCGTGTTGCCCAACGGATCTGTCGCTTCGATGATTCGGCCGAGCGAATCGTAGACAACGGAAACGACTGGGGAAGTTAGCGGTCCGGCGCCATCGGGATCGGCATACGTAGTCTGCGTGAGACGACCAAGATCATCGTAGGTGTACTGCGTGACGGCACCGGTCGGATCGGTCTGCGAGATCAGTCTGCGGTCCGAGTCATAAGCCAACGAGATCGTACGAGCGGCCGCTGTTCCGGCCGCCGCGGTGACGGAAATGAGTTGACCAAAGCTGCCCAGCGACGGCGTCGTTCCGTAGCTGTATTCGGTCACGTACCCACGTGGATCGGTTTCGGTGAGCAGCAACCCGCCGGGAAGGTCCGAACTGGTCAGAGGCGCAGACGTGTAGGTGTAGGAAGTAACCAAGTCATCGCCTTCGGGAATCACCGCGTCGTCATAGCCGATCACGACGCGCGACTCGGTGATGTTGCCACGAGCGTCCAGCGTTCGGATCGTGTCACGTCCATCGGGCGTGACGATCCGCTCTGGAACATTCCAGTCGGCATGAAAAGTCAGTGCCGTATCAGTCCCATCAGGATTGTTGATCCTAAGTGGATTGTTGCGGGGGCCACGGAAGACATCCGTGGTCGCCGCGGTCAAGGGACCGCTGCCGTCGGGGTCCGGAGTGGTCATCTCGATCGCGAATCCGTTGGCATCACGATCGATCGTTGTCGTGTTCCCAAGCGCGTCGGTGCTCCGCAGCATCTGTCCCCACGCATCAAACGCCATCGACTGAGTATGCGACAGCGGGTCCGTCAGCGAGCCTTCGGGTGTTGCGTCGGGCAGCGACGTCGGGCTGGAGACCGATGTCGATCCGGGCGTCACGGCATCCACCGAGACTTGTGATTGGATGCTGTAAACGGCCGAAGACGCATCGGTGATGGAAGTCAGCTTGCCGAACGCGTCTTGAGCAAACGACGTGACCTGCGAGAGGTCATCGGTCACCGAAGCGAGCAGACCGGAACCACCGTGATAGGAGAAATCGGTTTCCGCAGCCGCCAACGGCCCCGCACCATCCGGGTCCGGCTGCGTGACTTTGATCAGTTCGAACGTCGAACCCGAATAACCCAGCGTCGTCGTCGCCCCGGTCCGGTCGGTGACCGTCGAAAGCCGTCCCGAGGAGTCGTACGCAAGCGTCAGGTCACTGCCGTCTTGATAGCCGATCTCGATCAGGCGATCCGGGAACGTTGTGTCGTAGGTGTAGCTGGTTGTATTCCCGTTCCGATCGACACGCGAGGTAATCTTGCCGCCTGCGTCGAAGTGTGTTTCGGACTTGTCGCGCTGCGTCAGCACAAAACTTCCGCTGGTCAATTCAACGAGT
>JBCCOI010000353.1:0-7716 GCA_039025515.1 Planctomycetota bacterium | reverse complement strand
CGTGCAAGAAGACCCGCATGGAGTTCATCCCAATGGCGGCGGCCCAACCCAGTTCACGATCGATGGTCTCGGGGTCAAACGTTTCCTCTTGCCACATTTCAAGCTGATTGATTGCCGTCGAGGGAACAAAGTTCGTACCGAAGGGCCAGGACACCGTTCGATACCAGTCATTCGCCTTCTCTTTAGACCATCGTCCGTTCGCGTTCTCGTTGACCACAATCGGTCGATCACGATGACAAACAAGTTTGTCGCCCTCGACCAGCAACTCGGCAACTTGAAGATAGGAGAGTTTCTGTTCCACCGTTCGCTGCTCGGCAGGCGGGTTTGGATAGGGCCGATTGGGCTCAACGTGATAGAAAATGTAGGCCCGGCCGTCGATAACGGCGACGGAGGGATGGCGAGCCCTGGTTGTATCGCGTGGCCCAGTCCCGTCCGCTTTGAGGATTCGATCTTTCTGAATCCAGTTGACTCCGTCGTCACTTCGAAAGACCGCCAACCCGTCATGCGGGTCTGTCAGCATCCAAAACGCACCATCAAACTCAAACACATACGGAGCTTCCTGATAGCCGAATCCCCTATCCTTCGCGTTCACATCGCCAAGACACTTCCCGCGATTCTCCCAAGTCGTTAGATCCCTCGAAGTGGCCCACTGAAGGCCACCTCCCTTCCCGACGCGGTAATACGCGCGGAAGTGATCGTCGCTCTTGATCAAGCTGACATCAATCGGATCAGGCTGGTTGAATTTGGGTACGCCGACAAGTTTCCAACCGTCGATGGGATCGGCTAAGGATGTGGAATAGTGACGAATGACTCCACTTCCACCCCAAGGCGGCTTCGCGTTGTCCTTGTAGGTAGCAAACAGATGCAGAGTGTCACCGTCAACGATGACACCCGGAGCCCAGTGCGTGACGTCATTGTCTGGTTTCCCTTTCACGCCATCGAACGTGCAGTATCCGCGGAATGTCCAGTGCAACAAGTCCGGAGAACTGACGACGCCCAAGGCCGTTCCAGCGTATGTGCCGGTTTTGCGCTTGGCTCTGCGTGCCGTGTAGTAGATCAACCATTGATTCTCCACCGCGTTCCAAACGATCTCGGGGTCGCAAGACCCGCTGTAGCACGGATCGACATAAAACGGCTTTGCGACCGCACCAGCAACATCATCCAGCTGATGTAGTGAGATCGGTTTCTTCATCGATCGCATCAGGCCATCCGGCTTTTTCGACGCCGATGTCCCTGGCTCCGCATTCGACTTGCTCACGTTTTCAACGACCGGCTTACCGTTGACCGAAACGTCTCGAATCGTTCCTTCGAATCGATTCGGCGGCGAGTAACCGGCGGCCGCAGTCCGATCGTCGAAACCGATCGACATGGAATCGATCGGTTGAACATCAATCAGCCCGCCCGCGTCGGCGGGAGAAGTCCGCTGCTCCGGTGTCGCAAGTCGGATTTTTCCCTGCGACGAAAGAGTCGCGGTAAAGCTGGTCGCCCCCTTTCCGATCGCGAGCGATTCGGTCAGCGTCAATCGGCCGGCGCGACGAACCGCAAAAATCAGCTTGCCTCGATCGAGATAAACGGCATAGCCGTGTTGATTGCCGCCATGGGAAACGATGACGCCCGACGTCGGTTTGGATGGTGACTCGAACGTTCCCTTGATCTCAAGGGCGATCTTTTTGATCGGCGGTGACGGACTCGCCGTCCAGCCGCTGTTCGCACGGGTATCCGGTTCGACCCGCTTCACTGCGTCGACCGGGGCACTCTCGCTGTTTCCCTCGTTGCCGAAGTTGATGTACGGGTCGGCGTTGACTTTCTTTGCCCACGCGACCCACTCTTCGGACAGCGCTCTCACGATCTCGGGATGCTGGTCGGCGACATTGGTCGTTTCGCAGCGATCGGCCTTGATGTCGTAGAGTTCCCAGGTGATCTCACCGGGCATTCGCTTCGACCAGACCGCTTTCCAACGACCGCGCCGAACGCTTCTCGCTTTCTGGTGCTCTGAAAAAAGCGCTCGGTCCTCCAACTGCTCGGCCCCTTCAAAGATTGGCTTCAGACTCTTCCCTTCGACGGGCGTGATCGCTTTCCCAGCAAACTCTTTGGGGTAATTTGCGCCGGCCACTTCACAGAGCGTCGGCATCACATCGATCAAAGCAATCGGCTCACGCACCCACCGGTCTGGACGTTTGATGCCCGATGGCCAATAAGCAATCAGTGGCGTGCAGTTTCCGCCTTCGTGGCAGTAATGTTTGTAAAGCCGCAGCGGGGTGTTTCCAAGATTCGCCCATGCGCTTCCGTACGAATGATACGTGCCCGGACCACCCATGTTCTCAAGCTCATCGCCTGTATGAAGCTTGGTGACGCCTCGACGCGACGGACCATCAAAACCAAATGGCCCCCACTCGTAACACGCACCGTTGTCGCTCATAAAGAGGATGAGTGTATCGTCCAGCTCACCATGCGTTTCCAAGTCAGCAATCAGCCTACCGATGCCCTCGTCGACATGATGCATCATTGCCGCAGCGATGGCGCCGCGTCGGGCCAAGTCTTCGCGGCGATCTTCCGGCAACGAATCCCATCCCGGGTTCGGTCTCCCCGGGTAACCGTTGGCGATGTCATCACGATCGATCGGTACCAGCGATCGATCCGTTAACTTCCATGAACGATCCGCAAGCCCGATCTTCTTCATGCGCTCGAATCGCTCGGCCCGAAGCACCTCCCAGCCGCGACGGTATTCATCGATAAACCGATCCACGGAATTCTTTGGTGCTTGTACCGGGAAGTGTGGTGCAGAGTGCGCGAGGTATAAAAGCCAAGGTTGGCCTTTTGTCCGAGCTTGCTTAAGAAACTCGAGGCTGTAATCCGTGAATGCATCGGTTGCTTAAAACGACTCTTCCGCAAACTCGATTTCAGGAGTCTCCGTTTTGGGCAAACGCTGGTAGCGCGCCGGCTCCCATTGATCCTGCTCATACCCTTTGACGAAACCGTAAAACTGATCGAAGCCTCGATCGATCGGACCGGGTTCCTCCATGTGCCATTTTCCGACCATGTAGGTTTGATATCCTGACGCCTTGAGTACTTGGCCGAACGTGACGCATCGATCATTAAGTCGACCTACATACGCTGGTCCGCGATTGGTTCTCGGCTGGGCGGATGCGAAGGAACCAATACCCGTTTGATGTGGATAAAGCCCGCTGACAAGCATGGCGCGACTGGGACAGCAGCGTGCCGAGTTGTAGCACTGAGTGAAACGCAAGCCCCCCGCCGCCAATCGATCGATGTTGGGAGTCGGAGTCTCGCCACCCATGAAACTCGGATCGGAGTAACCCATGTCATCGACCAAGATGACCAGTACGTTGGGCTTGTTCGCGCGGGCGGACTGAGCTTCGAACGTCGGGACCATGAGTGAAACAAGAAAGATCGAGACGAATAGGTGGCGTCGCATCAGCTTGCTTTTGAAGCGAGGAGAAGAGAGTTCGGGGAGGAGCCTTAGAGTAGACTGTTTTTGCACTGAGGCTTCTGCGGATCGTTTGCAATCCGGGACGATAGCACCAGTTTCTTGCGGACCAGCCATTCCAATTGAGATCTCTTGTCACGCTCTGTGAATTCTTCGGGGCAGGCACGTGAATCTTGGAAAAGTGCGCCAGCTCTGTCCGCGCATGTCGAGTCGTCGTGTCCTACATGAGTTGACCACTTCGGAACAGCAAACCGAGCCGACATGTTCTTGGACTGTCGACCTTTCGCCAAACGCTTCTACCACCCCCGAACTCGCCCCACACCGGTATCCGTGTTGCCCCGACACACGCTTGTGCAGTGGATGCAACGTGCGACACAAGTGATTTAGATTCATCTAGGGGGCGAAAGGTTATTCGTATCCGACCAACTTGAGTGACTTCATCCATGCCGCGACAAAATCGAAAATCCAGCAAACCAATCCGGCATCGTCTAACGAAGTTTGAATCGCTTGAGCCGAGAAGATTATTGGCGGCCGGTGCGATCGACCGCGTAGCCAAGATAGGCCCGATCAACTTGGCGGCAATTGCAAAGGGTGACACCGCTTTAACATTGTCGCCACTTAGCAACGCCGGTTCCGCAGCGATTACCGGCGAGCAAAAGACATGGCACAAGATCACGTTCACCTGGGACGGTCCGTCGCTCAGCGAAACGTCTTCGGACAATCCGTTTCTCGATTATCGAATCAACGCGACCTTCACCGGTCCCAGTAACCAAGTCTTCGTCGTTCCTGGATTCTTCGCGGCCGATGGGAACGCGGCGAACACGTCCGCCAGCAGCGGTGACAAATGGCGTGTTTACTTTGCCCCCGATGAACCAGGTCAATGGTCCTATGCGGTCGCCTTCAAGTCGGGTGACGACATTGCGGTCAATGACCCGAGCTCCGAAGATCAATCGGCGGGTTTCTTCGACGGCGATACTGGGACCTTCACGGTAACGCCCACTGACAAAAGCGGCCGAGATTTTCGTGGTAAAGGACGGCTCCAGTACGTCGGCGATGATCCCACCGATGCAAGTACCGGTCACTACCTGAGGTTTGCTGAATCCGGCGAGTACTTTCTCAAGCAAGGTCCGGACGCGCCGGAGAACTTTCTCGCCTACGATGATTTCGACAACACTCCTGACCGCGGCAATCGACGAAAATCGTGGAGTCCACACGCGGATGATTGGAATCAAGGCGACCCGAGTTGGCAGAACGGAAAGGGAACGGAAATCATTGGCGCAATTAACTACTTGGCCGATGAGGGACTGAACGCCTTTTCGTTTCTCACGATGAGCGGTGCGAATGGTAAGGGCGACGACAAAAACGTCTTCATGTGGCTCACCGACTCGGACTTCCAACGATTTGACGTATCCAAGCTCGATCAGTGGGGAATCGTGCTCGACCATGGAACAGAGCAAGGCATGTATCTCCATTTCAAAACCCAGGAGACCGAGAACGACAAAGAGCTGGGTGGACTCTCGACAAACAGAAAACTGTACTACCGGGAGTTAGTTGCTCGCTTCGGTCACAACCTGGCGCTCAACTGGAATCTCGGCGAAGAGAACACCAATTCCACGCAAGAAAGGAGGCAGTTCGCGGAGTATTTTCGTCAAGTGGACCCCTACGATCATCACATCGTCATTCACACCTACCCCGGACAAGACGACAGCGTTTACACGCCGCTACTGGGAAACGACTCAGAGCTGACGGGCGCGTCGCTGCAGTTGTCTCGTGTTGATTTCCTGGACGTCCACGATCGTGTTGCAGAATGGGTCGGCAAAAGCGCGGCGGCGGACAATGGGGCACGTCCCTGGGTCGTCGCCGTCGATGAGCCCGGCGACGCCAACTGGGCCTTGATGCCTGACGACTACAGCACTCCCCAGCGAGCCAACAACCAAGAAGAAGGTCGCATGAATGCGCTGTGGGGTACGTTCATGGCGGGAGGCGCCGGAAACGAATGGTACTTCGGATATGAAGCTCCTGAGTCCGATTTGACGCTGCAAGACTTTCGTAGTCGTGACCGATGGTGGGACTACAACCGCTTCGCACTTGAATTCTTCTACGATAACAACGTCCCTTTTTGGCAGATGCAGGGTGACAACAGCATCACGTCGGCTGATTATGGTTTCTACAAATCCAACGACACCTACGTCATATACGACAAGTCGGGCGGCACAGCGGATCTCGATCTTTCTGATGCGACGGGAACGTTCGAGGTCCTCTGGTTCGATCCGCGGAACGGCGGTGCCTTGCAAGCGGGTTCGGTCGCAGCCGTCGAAGGTGGCGGAACCGTTGATCTTGGAGATGCCCCTGATTCGAGCTCCGCAGACTGGGCGATTCTCGTTCGTCAGCTTCAGGCCGAACTGACGGCGATCGCCGGCCCCGATCAGATCGTCGTGGACCAAGACGGAAATCACACGGAGACCATCACGCTCGATGGAAGCAGTTCCTTTGATCCGGAGGGTTTGATCACCAGCTATTCATGGACGCTTGAAAGCACTGAAATTGCGACCGGCTCCTCGGCCGTGATTGAACTGCCCGTCGGCAGGCACGAAATCACCTTGACCGTCACCGATGGCGAAGCGAACTCAGATTCAGACACGATACTTGTCACCGTACGACCCGCAGCGACACAAGTCCCCGGCTTGCTCGGTGAGTACTTCAACGAGACCGATTTATCAGGATTGGCCGGAACAAGAGTTGACGCAACGGTCGACTTCCAGGAATCCGACTTCGGTGACGGACCGTCGGGGCTCGACGATGATGCCTCGGTCACTCCCGATGACAACTTTTCGGAACGATGGACGGGCTTTGTCCGCATTGACGAACCGGGAGACTGGACGTTCTACACGACCAGCAATGACGGCGTCCGGCTGTGGGTCAATGAACAACAGTTGATCGACAATTGGGATCAACATGCCGCGACGGAAGATAGCCAGACGATCAACCTTGCCGCCGGATGGTATCCGATCCGGCTCGAGCATTTTCAGCAAAACGGAACAGTTGTCATCGAGCTTCGATTCTCGGGACCTGGACAGTCAAAGGCAATCATTCCGTCAACAAATCTGGCAACCAACATTCCGATCGCGCCCAAGGTCGAGACCATTTCGTACGGTGACAGTTCGGCTCAGCGAAGCATCATTCGATCAGTCACCGTCAACTTTGATACGGCGGTGATCCTTGACTCCGGAGCCTTTGAATTGACGACGCAGTCGGGAACAATAATCCCCTTGGCAGATCCCGTTGTTTCGACAATCAATGGAAAGACGAGTGCAGTGCTAACCTTCAGCGGTGACCAAGTCGACTCGACCGGCTCACTGATCGATGGCAATTACCGACTCACGATCTTTTCATCACGCGTTCGTGATCTCTACGAAGTTGCGTACGACGGCGACGATGACGGGAGCGCCGGAGGTGACTCCACGGATGACTTCTTTCGAGTGTTCGGCGATAGCGACGGCGACGGAGACGTCGATGGGACTGACTTCCTCGCGTTTCGCGACACATTCAGGAAGCGAAGCGGCGACCCGCGTTATAATTGGATCTTCGACATTGACAACGATGGTGATGTCGATGGCTTTGACTTCTTAGCGTTCCGCAACAACTTCCGAAGCTAAAGCAACTCGCATCTCACTGGATCAATTCGTCGATGACTCTGGCTTCCTCGACGCCCGTCAACTTAAAATCCAGACCTTGGTAACGATGCGTAAATCGGTTGTGGTCGATGCCCAGTAAATGCATCGCCGTCGCATGAAGGTCACGTACGTGCACTGGGTTCTCAGCCACGTTGTAACTGAACTCGTCCGTCTCACCGTACTGGAAACCCCGCTTGATGCCGGCACCGGCCATCCAGATCGTGAAGCATCGCGGATGGTGGTCACGGCCTGCGAGGGGAGAATTCCAATCGCCTTGGCCGGCAACGCCCCGCCCAAATTCGCCGCCCCAGATTACCAGCGTGTCGTCCAACAAACCGCGTTGCTTCAAATCCATTATCAACGCGGCGCTCGGCTGGTCCGTGTCAACACAACGTGAAATACACCAAGAACTGAGACGGGAATGATGGTCCCAATCGGGGTGAAATAGCTGGATGAACCTCACGCCCCTTTCGGCCAAGCGTCGCGCCAGAATGCAGTTCGACGCATAGCTGCCGGGCCGCCTTGAATCCGGTCCGTAGAGCTCGAACGTGGATTGTGGTTCGTCACTCATATCGGTGAGATCGGGAATGCTGG
>JBCCOI010000352.1:0-7730 GCA_039025515.1 Planctomycetota bacterium | reverse complement strand
CAGATTGGTGAGAGCGGCGAACCGATCCGTTCGTACTTGAACATCGAAGCGATCGTTGCGCTCTGTAAGAAGCACAATATCGATGCGGTTCACCCGGGCTATGGTTTTCTTTCTGAACGAGCCGCTTTCGCGGAAGCACTTCAGGAAGCGGGTGTCGTTTTCGTCGGCCCGAGTGTTAATTCGCTCAAGCAGTTGGGCGATAAGATGTCAGCGCGAAAGCTTGCAGAAGCGGCCGGCGTGCCCGTGCTGGGTGGCAAGAACAAGCCGCTGCAAGACGCTGACGAGGCGATCGAAATCGCGTCGCAGATGGGATTCCCCGTCATGCTCAAAGCTGCCCACGGCGGCGGCGGAAGAGGCATGCGTGTCGTGCAATCGGCAGAAGAGTTGCCTGCTGCCTTGGAACAAGCTAAACGCGAATCTCAAACCGCATTCGGTAGCGATGAAGTCTTTGTGGAGAAGTTTGTTCAGCGAGCCAGGCACATCGAAGTTCAGATTGTCGGCGATGGCACAAACTTGATCCACTTGTTCGAACGCGATTGCAGCGTCCAGCGTCGCCACCAGAAAGTCGTCGAGCTCGCGCCCGCACCTAATCTCGATCCGGAGGTTCGTCAGGGCCTTTGCGATGCGGCGCTCAAGATCGGACAGGCGGTGGGGGCCGAAGGTTCTTGTTACGAAAATGCGGGTACGGTTGAGTTCTTGTTGGACACCGATTCCAACAAGTTCTTCTTCATCGAAGTCAACCCGCGAATTCAGGTCGAGCATACGGTTACGGAAGAAGTCACTGGAATCGATATCGTTCGTACGCAGATTCTGATCGCACAAGGCAACAAATTGACCAGCGATGCCGTGGCGGTGCCGGCTCAAGAGGAGATCCACACCACCGGTTTTGCGATGCAGTGCCGCGTAACGACGGAGGATCCTGAGAACCAGTTTCGTCCCGATTATGGAAGGATCACGCACTATCGGTCGGCGGCGGGCCTCGGCATTCGGCTCGATGCCGGTAGCGCATTCAGCGGGGCGGTCGTGAATCCATTTTACGATTCCATGCTCGTCAAAGTCAGCGCCCGCGCAGCGACCCTCGCCCATGCCGCGTCTCGCATGGACCGTTGCTTGCAGGAGTTTCGTATCCGAGGTGTGAAAACGAACATCCCGTTCTTGCTCAAACTGATCAATCACCCGACGTTCTTGGCGGGCGAAGCAACGACAAGGCTGATCGACAATACGCCCGAGCTTTTCGAATTGCCGAAGCGTCGCGACCGAGCAACCAAGCTTTTGACATTCCTCGGTGAAACGATCGTCAACGGCAATGCACTCGTCACGGGTCGGCCGATTGCCACACGCCGCGTGCCAGCCCCAGTTCCAGTCGTTGACTCAAAGGCGACGCCGCCGAAGGGCACCAAAGATGTGTTCCGAGAGTCCGGTATCAAGGGGTTGGTTTCTTGGATCGAGAAGCAGGAAGGATTGTTGCTGACGGACACGACGATGCGTGATGCTCATCAATCGTTGCTCGCCACGCGGGTGCGATCGTACGACATGCTTCGCATTGCGACGGCGTATTCGATGAACGCTTCGAAGTTGTTTTCACTGGAAATGTGGGGCGGAGCGACATTCGATACCAGCATGCGATTTCTCAAGGAGTCGCCCTGGCAGCGACTCGCCGATTTGCGTGAAGCGGTGCCGAACATCCTGACGCAAATGTTGCTGCGTGCGAGCAATGCAGTCGGCTACACCAACTATCCGGACAACGTCGTTCGTTTGTTCGTCAGAGAGGCCGTTCAAGCTGGCATGGATGTCTTCCGAGTGTTCGACGCGCTCAATTGGCAAGAGAACATGCGGGTAGCAATGGAAGCCGTCATCGAAGAAGGCGGCATTTGCGAAGCCGCCGTGTGTTACACCGGTGACCTGCAGAATCCGAAACGCACAAAGTACAACTTGCAGTACTACGTCGACTTGGCGAAGCAATTGGAGAAGATGGGGGCTCACTTGCTGGCCATCAAGGATATGGCCGGGCTGCTTAAGCCGAAAGCCGCCGTCACACTGATCCGTGCGTTGAAGCAAGAAATCGGAATTCCGATTCATCTCCACACTCACGATACCGCAGGTATTCAAGCCTCCACAATTTTGGCTGCCGCAGACGAGGGACTGCAGATCGCCGATGCCGCGCTCGCGCCACTTTCCGGAGGTACCAGCCAAGTCAATCTGAATTCCTTGGTGGAAGCTCTTCGCGATACTCCGCGGCAAAGTGAGATCTCGACGGAGTCGCTCACGGAGCTTGCGACTTACTGGCAGGCGGCTCGTGAATTCTATTTGCCGTTTGAAAGCTACGTGCTTCCCGCAACGGGCGATCTTTACGAGCACGAAATGCCAGGCGGCCAGTACACTAATTTGTTCCAACAGGCGAGAGCGCTGGGACTTTCAGATCGTTGGGCCGAGGTCTGCCGTGCCTATGCCCAGGTGAACGCGCTCTTCGGTGACATCGTGAAGGTCACGCCGACCAGTAAAGCGGTTGGAGACATGGCGCTGTTCTTGGTTGCCAATGAGATGTCAGCCGATGAAGTTCTGACCAGTGAGAAAGCACTGGCGTATCCGGCCAGCGTGCTCGACCTGATCGGCGGCCGCATGGGACAGCCGCCCGGCGGGTTCCCGGAAAACGTCATCGCGAAAGTGCTTGGTGATCAACAGCCGCTTTTATCGCGACCGGGCGAATCCATGCCCGACGCTGACGTGGAGCAAGCCAAAAAGGATGCCGCGGCACTGACGGGTGACGCGGAGTCGGCTCGTGATGCCGTGACGCAGCTGCTTTATGCTAAAGTCTTTGCCGACTTTGCTTCGCACCAGCAATCGTATGGGGACGTTTCGATTTTGCCGACGCCCAACTTCTTTTACGGTCAAGAGCCGGGGGAAGAGATTGCGGTCGACATCGAGAAAGGAAAACGTCTGATCGTCAAGTTCCTCACCGTCGGGCAAGCCAACCCCGACGGGTCGCGGACCGTTTTCTTCGAGCTCAACGGACAACCGCGCGAAGTCACGGTGATCGATAAGTCTTTGGAACCCGAAACGAAGGCTGCCGTGAAAGCCGACGAGTCAGACCCGAACCAGGTGGCCGCAAGTATGCCCGGCATGGTGATCACCGTGGCGGCGGCAGAAGGCGACAAGGTGAAGGAAGGACAGAAGTTGATGGTGCTGGAGGCGATGAAAATGGAAACGACCATCAACGCGCCAAAGACCGGCGTGGTCAAGAAGATTCAGACACCCGCCGGGACGCAGGTCAGTGCCGGCGACCTGCTCGTCGTTCTCGAGTAGCGGGGTTTGAGTTTTCTTTCTTTCTTTGCTTGTGACATTGGCTCCGAAGAGTTCCCGGCTGAGTTAGAACGTTGATGACAGGATCGTCTCGCAATCAAGATTGGTTTTCGTTTGACGTAAAATGCGATCGCCGTTGACTCGATAGTCGTCGAGCAATTGAATCGCGAGAAATCGATTTTGGATAATTCCTCGAACCTGCGGAAAGTCTTCGATCAGCATTGGCACGGACCGAATTGCTTCCTCGATAACCAACTCCATGCGAGCGTTATCAGACTTTGCCGACGGAGAGGCAGCAAACAGGTACTGCGGATCATTGCGATCCACGTGGAAAACGATTCCGTTGACGATGAAACCTTCACCCTGACGAAAACGCACGCCTTCACTTGGGTCTTCGAGATTGAGCAACCTCTTGCACTTTTCCCACCATGATTGAGACGTTTCCTCCGCGAGCACGGGCGGGCGATAAGGATTTGGAGTGGGCATTAGGAAAATGGATCGCAGTGGAACTTTCGGAAACGCTCCTCCGTACATGATAGCGTGCTGAATTTGCAACGCTCGTCGATTCGGTGCGTTGCTTTTCGACATCATCGGGTTTGAATCCGTGCCCGAATTGCCGGGAAACACCAGGATTTTGCATTCGGCGCGGCGATTGCTTCTTCGTCCGCTATGAAACACAAACGACGTCTTTTATTCGTTCTGATACTGATGCTTTCCATCGGTTGTTCGCCGCCCGCGTTGTTCGAACATGAGTACGGAGCGGTGGTTGCGGAGGATTCAAAAGCGACTCTGCCGCGGGGCTTTCGACGCACGAAGGATGGCTGGGAAGATTCGACGTATTGGCACCTCGGTCCCGCCTACCGCGAGCGATCACTGCAGACTTGGTTGGGTGATCTACACGAACGAGAGCCGGTTTGGTTGCGGCAGACGCTCGAACGCATCCGTCATACCCCTCCGCTCATGGTGGCGGTCATCCAAATCGCTGCGGTCGCCGCGATCCTTAAGATTCATCAGTTTCAACGCTCTCACGAACCAGCTTGAACTATGATGCGGAATGAGTAACAGCAACGAGCACCGGCAATGCGACGACCGTGACAAGAATCCTACTAACCGCTTTTGAGCCCTACGACCGTTGGAGAGAGAACTCGAGTTGGCTCGCATTGGTAGACCTCACCAGTTGGTACGAGGGTCCACTGGAATTCGTGACGCGGAGGTACCCCGTCGACCTTGCGAAGCTGCGGCAGTCGTTGGAGCGTGACCTCAGTGAAGGCGTCGAGTTTGCGATTCATCTTGGGCAGGCCCCGGGATCGCCACTCATCAAGATGGAAACGGTCGGACTCAATCTCCGTGCGGACGGAGAGCCTCTCAGAAACGATGCACCCGTCGCCTATCGCACTGCACTGGATCTCCAGCGTTGTGTCGAGCGTTTGGCGGAAGCCGGGATACCATCACAGGTCTCTCATCATGCCGGCACCTATCTTTGCAATGCGGCTCTTTTTCTGAGTCATCACTTTTGTGCGATGACCGGACAACGCACGGAGAGTGTCTTCGTGCATTTGCCGCTCACTCCCGCACAAGCTGCCAAAGAAGAAACTCCCATTGCGAGCATGAGTACGCCGATGCAAAGCGCAGCGATCGCCATGATCGCTCAGCAGTTGGTAGATTCGGCGACGTAGGTTCAGTCGTTGTTCTCGGGTCGACCTTCGACGTAGACCCAGTTGTGGATAGGCTTCAGGACGTCTTTGACGTCCGACACCAATTCTTCGTCCAACGGTTCTTCAAGCCAATCGCACCACTGGTTTACACGATCGGGGTTTGCAGATCCGACAACGCAACTTGCGAATGAATCATGTGCCGCCGAGTATTGGAGTGCCAGCTTTGCGATATCACTGCCGCGCTCGCGGCAGAGATCCGCAGCCTGTTTCGCAACCGTTCGAACTTCCTCGGTGGCCTTATGCCAGGAAGGTAGCGGAGCATCGGTGAGCAACCGCGCCGAGAACGGTGCGGCATTGATCAATCCGACGCCGGCTTCTTGGCAGGGTTCGATCAACCGCAACGCCATGTCATTCTGAAGGGTGTAATGGTTGTAGGTGAGGACGACGTCGATTTCCGAACGTGCGATCATTTCCTGAAAAATCTTCATCGGATACCCACTAACGCCGATGAAACGAACTTTCCCCTTCTCAACCTCGCGCCTCAACGCCGGCAGCGTTTCCTCGACGATCTGACTGAGATCAACGAACTCAATGTCGTGGCAGAAAACCATGTCGAGGTGATCGAGTCCCATCCGCTCCAAAGAGATATCGATGCTCTCGGAAACCCGACGGCTCGAGAAATCAAAATGCTGCGGGGCATAACGTCCCAGCTTTGTACTCAAGTAATACGAGTCTCGTGGGAGCTGATGAAGGATGCGCCCGAGCAGGATTTCGCTCATCCCACGACCGTAGTAGGCGGCCGTGTCGATGTAATTCATTCCACGGTCGAGCGCAACGCTAACGCATCGCAGTGCCTCGCCGACATCGATCGGCCGGAATTCACCACCGATCGAAGATGCTCCAAAACCTAGTTGTGAAAGCTCGAGGCCGGTTCGGCCGAGGGGATTCTGTCGCATTCGTACTGATCTTTCCAAGAAAACTCGTCCTGGGTGATCGAGTCGGACCGCTACCGAGGGAATCTCGTCCACCAGCGGAGAGCCTAACAAATGTGAGAGAGTCGAAAAGACGCCTACGCGGGCCGTAGGGGGGAGCGATCTACGCGGGCTTGTTGTATTTGCGTTCGGCAAATGAAAGAACAATGGCGAAGATCGATGGTACGGGGCCCGCCTACCGAGCGAGGGCAGCGTATCTCGAACAAGCGTCAAATCCGTTTCGCAAGCTCATCCTTCGATCCGCCGAAGCACCAAATTCTGACGCCTTTGTTTCTTTGAAACTAAAGCTTGATGGCCGAAGAAGCCTCCCTCCCTACGCTGCCATGACATCGACCCAATCCATCGCTGGTGCAACCCTTCCGACCGGAACATCCGGAAACGCTTTGCCGGCTCCAGCGGTCAATGCTCCCCTCGTTGCCGACGAAGCGCTCGCGTTCGGTGATGGACGCCGCAAAGAGGGCGGCATCGGAATCGTGGATGCGACGCCCGCGGACGTTCCGCCGGGAAAGATCATGATCGTCGACGACGAGATCGCGAACGTCCTGGTAGCCAAGAAGCTGCTGTCACGCGCCGGACACCGCGAGTTTGAGACGACGACGGACTCGACGCAGGCCGTTAACCTCATTCACACCTATCAACCCGATGTCGTTTTGCTTGACATCAACATGCCGCATGTTGATGGGATTTCGATTTTGACGCAGATTCGAAGTGTGCCGAGGTTGAAGCACTTGCCGGTGCTGATTCTGACGGCGAATCACCACGCGGAAGTCAAGCTTCGATGTCTGGAGTTGGGCGCGACGGACTTCCTCGTCAAACCGATCGATCCGATGGAGCTCGCGCCGCGGGTTCGCAACGCCCTGCTCAGCAAACTGTATTTTGATCGATTGGAGAATCACGCGGCAGATCTTGAAGAGGTCGTTCGAGTACGTACGCAAGATTTGGAACGCTCGCGACGCGAAGTCATCTATTGCCTGGCTCGAGCCGCAGAGTTGCGTGATAACGATACCGGCAATCACGTGATTCGCGTGGGACGCTACGCAGGTATCGTCGCGGGAAACCTTGGTTTGCCGGATCGGTTTGTGCAAGACATTGAGCTTGCCGCGCAGCTGCACGATGTCGGCAAAATTGCGATCCCTGATGCCATTCTCCTCAAGCCGGGAAAACTGGAACCGGAAGAATACGAGATCATTCAAAAGCACGTCAAACACGGACGCCAGATCATCAAACCTTTTGGAAGCGATGATGTGACGACGGTCAGGGATCATGTTCGCGCCGGGGCAGACATCCTGGGAGACAGCAGCGCGCTAATGCGATTGGCTGCCAGCATCGCGCAAACGCACCACGAGAAGTACGACGGTTCGGGGTACCCGATCGGCCTGGCGGGTGAAGACATTCCGATCGAGGGTCGTATCACCGCCGTGGCTGACGTCTTTGACGCGTTGGCCTCGGAACGTCCCTACAAGAAAGCTCTTCCGAGAGAGAAATGCTTCGAGATCCTTGAAGAGGGACGCGGTAAGCACTTTGATCCTGATGTTCTCGATGCCTTCTTCAAAGGCGCCACGGAGATCGTTCGTGTTCAGTTAGAGTACATGGACTATCAAACGTAGGTCGCTAGTGGTGGAACGCGGAAATAGCATTGATTGTATCGGAAGACAAAATCCTAACCCGAAGACATCTGAGTTGTTGTCAACGGGTTTGGGATCATTTTATTGGGCAGAAGGTAGAAAGGCGACAAGTTCGGGGAGTTTGCGTTTCATGATCTCTGTGTAGCGAGCGTCGTCAT
>JBCCOI010000351.1:0-7730 GCA_039025515.1 Planctomycetota bacterium | reverse complement strand
TTGTGCAGCGTGACCACGATCTCACTCGCGTGGCCGTTCATTGCTTCGTCGACGGAGTTGTCGACGATCTCCCAAATCAAATGGTGGAGCCCCGCTGATCCGACGCCACCGATGTACATGCCGGGTCGTTTGCGAACGGGTTCGAGTCCCTCAAGCGCAACAATGGCATCGGCGTCGTAGCTCTTATTTGTGGTAGCGGCGGGCATGGCGACTGTTGTTGAAGTCCGTTTTACGTTGCGTTCAAAAAGTGACTCTAGCGGCGATCTACTCGCTGCCGGGTTATTCGGTGTCGAACGGATCGGGGGCAACCGGAGGTGCCGTTACGATTTTTGCGATCTTCCCGTTCTTCTGAAGCTCGACGCCTTTGCCGCCACGACTGGTCACTCGGTACTTTGCCGTGGAGATGGTTTTCTTCGCGCCACGATTGGTTTCCACGGTCAACAAGTCTCGATCGCCTTTCGAGGCTTTGAACCCTAACAGCTCATCATTTTTGGCGAGCCGGATCAGCGTCACGCCTTTCCCGGGGCCGGACAGATAGTTGACTTCCTCCGCGTCGCACACGATGGCTCGGCAGTTGGCTGAAACGGCAAGGACGACTTCGGAACCCGAAATGGTGAGCACATCGACGATCGAAGCGTCCGGGCTCACCCTCGCAAACCGCCGCCCGCTTCTCGTTGAAGGTTCCGCAAGCGCAGCCAGGCCGAACCTGAGAGCAAAGCCGTTGCTTGACGCTGCGAGACCATGAACCTCGGGACAGTAATCGGGGTGCTTCGGATCTTCATGGATTGCACCGCCAATCACCCTTGGATCAAACGAAATCGCGGCAACAATTCGCTCGCCATCTTTCATCTTGAAAAGCTTTTGAATGGGTTCACCAAATCCGGTCGATGCCGGAATATCGATGAACCGCGTGGTGTAACAGACACCAAGTGATGAGAAAAACCCGACCGTCGCTCGCGTATCCCCCGCCAAGACCGCAAGCACCGAATCGCCTTGTCGAAGACGACTCTTGGATGGGTCATTGATCTGCTTTTGACGCTTAACCCAACCCTCTTTTGTAACGAGTACGTGGCAGTCTTCCGCGACGATGAAGTCTTCTTCGGAATACTCGACTTCGGTTTCGGAGGAATCGATGGCCGTCGCCCGTTTTCCTGCGGGGCCTTTGCAGTAGGTTCCGATCAGCCCTTCAATCTCTTCGCGAACAATTTGCCATCGACCGGACGCATTGGTGTCTTTGGTGTCTTCACGCAGCAGCTTTCGTATCTCGCGAGCTCGTTTCTTTTTTGCTTTCAGCTCGTCGAGGATGACGTTGATTTCGAGTTTTGCCAGTCGGTAGAGTTTCAGCTCAAGAATCGCATCGGTTTGCTCGGCGTCCAGTCCGCCCTTCGCAGCCGGAAACCTCTTCATGATCTTCTCCGCCGCGTCGGCCTTCCCGTCCGAGTTGCGGATGATCTTGATGATCGTATCGAGCGCATCGAAAACGATCGCGAATCCCTCGAGAATATGGATACGTTTCTCGAGTGCCTTGAGCTCATTCTCAAGCCGCTTCGTGATCACTTCCAATCTGAAATGCAGGAAGTGCCAAAGCATCTCCTTTAAGGACAGCCGCTCGGGTTGGCCGAGTTCCGGGTTCTCCGTCGGAACGAGACACGTCATGTTGACGTTGAAGTTCTTTTGGAAGTCCGTGTGTTTGTAAAGGAACGCGAGGACTTTGCTTTCGTCCGCCCCCTTCTTGAGGATCAAGTCAACCCGGATCTCATCCGTCGAAACGTCGCGGACTTCGTTGACGAGCGGCAGCTTCCCATCGAAAACGAGTTCGCTGATTCGCTCCACCAAGACGGCTTTGTTGACGCCGTAGGGAATCGAGTCGATTTGCAGAACGTTGCCCGTGCGATCCTTTGATTTGGATGCGGTACCACGAAGCTTGATCGTGCCCTGTCCGGCTTGATAGATCTCGCGCAGCTCCTCCTTGGTATTGATAATCTGCCCACCGGTCGGAAAGTCCGGACCCTGAATCGCGTCCTGCGCGACGAGCTGGTAATCCTTGATCTCGGAGTCACGCAACAGCTTCAAGAGTGCGTTGCAAATCTCGCGCAAGTTGTGCGGCGGAATGTTGGTCGCCATGCCGACGGCGATGCCGGTGGCCCCGTTGAGCAGCAGGTTGGGCAGTCGGCTCGGAAGGACAACCGGTTCTTCACGGCTGCCGTCGTAGTTAGCCTTGAAGGCGACTGTCCGCGTCGCCAGATCGGTCAGCACTTCGCTGGCCAGCGTTGTCATCCGGCACTCGGTGTACCGCATGGCGGCCGCGTTGTCACCATCAATGCTGCCAAAGTTCCCGCTGCCATCGACCAAGGGCATCCGCATTGCAAACGGCTGTGCCATGCGGACGAGGGCTTCGTAAATCGAACTGTCGCCGTGCGGGTGATACTTGCCCATCACGTCACCGACGACCGTCGCACACTTGCGGTGCTTCGCGGTGCTGGTCAATCCCTGCTGGTGCATCGTGTAGAGGATACGCCGCTGGACCGGCTTCATTCCATCGCGAACGTCGGGCAGTGCGCGGCTGGTGATGACCGAGAGCGAATAGTTGAGGTACCGCTCCTGAGCCGCCTGGCGAAGCGGAATGGCCGCGAATAGCGACTCCTCGATCGCATCAAAGAGGGATTCTTGCTCTTGTTTCGAGTTCTTTCGGGGCTTTCGTTTTGCCACGCCTTGGCAGTCCTTTCACACACGCGAGAAAACCGCCCAAAGTAAGCCTTGGTTTCCCAACCCGCAAGGTCGCCGCGGTTCAACAAACCCTCAATCAAGCCAATCCGGAAACCGACGAATCGCTTGGCGCACGGCTGCTGACAACCAGCTTCTGATCGGCGGTCTCGCGTACAAGACCCGCACGCATCAATACGTCCACCGCGCGGTCCGCCCGGAAGTGAACTTCAACATCGATGGCCTCGCGAATCAACCGCTCACACTTTCGCCTGAGTCGGCGACGGCTGATCGGCTCAGCTTCTGAAAGGACCGCATATTGAGCGAGCGTCGCTTCGCAATTCAATTGACGCGCGGCCTGTTGGATGATCTGGAATCCCGCACCTGCATTGGTATCCAGCTTTCGAAAGTAAAGGTTCTTGGTCAAGTCGAGCAGGTAGCGGTTCTTCGTCTGGAAGTAACCCATGAAGCTCTTCGCCGCATATCCAATCGCAGCAAGCACCAGACCGATGACCAATGCGGTCGAATAGTAAGCGGCCAAGGCGAGCGTTACGAGGACGAAGCGGGAAATCTTCTGCAAGCTGAACAGCCAACCGCCGATGCTGGGCACAATGAACTTGGCCTGATCGAGCTTACGGATGCGAACTTTCGTTCCGGGCAGCAACATGTCAACGTCCTGCTTCGGAATGTTCTTAAAGATCCGCAAGTTGAATTGATCGGCGGACAGCAACTCACCGTGCTCGAAGTCCTCCGACAACTGGAACAGCACAACGAGCCGTTGATAAATCGCAACGTCAACGACTTCGTTTCGATAGAGTTTTTTCAAACTTCGTTTACAACGTTTCCCAATGACGTCTCCGCGCGAATAGACAGCAAGACGGTCGAAGACGGTGAAATCGGCGGACATCGGGACGCCCCAGGGACTGGCAACGCCGACACATTTTTCGATGTCATCTTGCGTGAGGCGTTCATAAGCGGCATCGGTTAAAATCCGATCGAACAGTGACATCAATTTGTCCGTCCGGCTTTCGCTGCCGGGTGACAACACAGCGTCGTGGGACAAAGACGTGCCGTCATCTTTCGACTCGCCCTCGATTCGTTGCGGATCAGCGTCACCTCGATTGACTTCAACTGAATCGTCTTCATCCGCATTGCCATCGTCACTCGCGAGCTCATCGGGGATTTTGCAATCCGAATCGGGATCGAGCGAACGATAGAGCTCCGCGAAGTGGCTCTGATCTTCGGTCGTAGACTGAGCCAGCGTCTCGGCGATCTTCGCGATGTCGTCCTCGAAACGGAGACGCTGATGCGGCGTCAATTCGTTCTGCTTCGCACTTCGATTCAAAAGGTAGTCGACCAACGTCTGCTTCTCGATCGGCAGATAGGACTCGATCGACCAGTGAGCCGCGTCGGGATCGATCCATCCGGACGTGCTCGCATCGGCCGCACTTCGTGTCAGTGGGCCTGTTCCATCGATGGACCAGCTGGTAAGAATTCGGTCTACCGTGTTGGACACGATGAAGTTGCGTTCTCGAAGAGAATTTGAATGAGGCGTTTGCGCGGACTCAGATCTACAAGGACCAATCCGTTGAACTCGATCCCGACGTCCAATCATAGCGATTCAGCAAAGGTTGCGTTGAAACCGGAAGCCGTCGCGCTTGACATGGACGGACTACTGTTTGATACCGAGCGTATCTACTGGGAAGTCAGCGATACAATGCTGAAACGACGTGGCTTTCGATTTAGCGAGGCCCTTCAACAGCGAATGATGGGCCGCGTCGGCAGCGCTGCGCTCGAGCAAATGAATGAGTTCCACTGTCTTAACGAAGACGCGGAGGCACTCCTCGAGGAATCGAACGAGCTTTACGGTCGCTTGCTTCCAACGCTGATCCGGCCGATGCCCGGCCTTGAGGCCGTCGTCGATCTGCTTCAAAAGGGCAGTCGACCGTTCGCGTTGACCACCAGCAGTCAACGTCAATGGGTCGACATCATTTTTGCCGACCAGCCCTGGAGAGATTCGTTGGCATTCATTTTGACCGGCGATGATGTGACCAATGGGAAACCGCATCCGGAGATGTATCTCACGGCAGCGGATCGGTTCGGATTATCGGCCTCCAGGATGCTCGTTTTGGAGGACAGCGGTAACGGCTGTGCCGCGGCCGTCGCGGCGGGCGCAATGGTCGTCGCGATCCCGAACGAACACACGCGGCGACAGGACTTTTCGGGTGTCGCGTTGATCGCGGAATCGCTGGCTGATCCTAGACTCAGGGACCTTCTTTCGTAATTCTCGAATTCGTTCCACGAATGTTTCCGTGGACCGACTCGAAGTCTTGATTCGAGCCGGACGCGTAACTTTACTGGCGGGTCTGCGGGGGGAAAGACGCTCGCGATTCGCAGCCTCTTCAGGGTGTCGCGACGGAGGAAACCGAACGGCAAAGACCTATAGCCGCGTTACCTCGTCATTCTCTCTTTACCCGAGCCTCCAGCGCACTGCCTCCAGAGACAACGCATGATTTCGCGTCGCGGCCTAAGAAGTCTTTTTTCTCGTACTCGCTCATCACGAAACAAGCGATTTCGCGATCAACGAGCCGTCCGGTCAGCGAGACTCTTGGGCATGGAAACTCTCGAGTCCAGGCGGTTGCTTGCCGTTGATCTGGGAACTCCGGAGCCTTACAGCTTCGACATTGGTGCCTCCGAAGCGTCGAATCGAATTCGCATTCTGGTGGAAGAGGGTTCACTCGTTGTGATCGATGATGAACTCGATAGCCAAATCGAATCGGTTCCGCTGGAGTGCATTACCGAAATCCAAATCATCGGTTCGTCTGAAGCGGACGAGCTAATCGTTGACACCAGCGGAGGCTTCTTCGGTGTTCCCGTGGACTTCGCCGGAGGCGGCCCGACCGAAATGCCCGGTGACGTCTTAACGATCGAAGGTGGCGCCGCCGATCGCATTGCCAAAACCTTTAACGATGCCAGCAGTGGGAGCGCCGAACTCACGTCGGAAGAATCAACGCAATCAATCACGTATCGTGAGCTAGAACCGGTCAACCTGTTGGTTCCTTCGCCCGTGCTCAGCTTTTCGTTTCTCGGAGGAGCGGAAACGATTCGCCTCTCAGACACTGCAGCACCGGCAGACGGATTGATGGAGATCGATTCGACGTTGGGTGAGTTCACTGTCTTCGCCGCTCCCACAACCACGTTGGAGATTGATGCGGGTACAGGAAACGATTCAATCGAAGTCGTTTCCTTCGACACGACGGCAAGTTTCAGCGCGACGATCGAAGGCGGCACCGGCAACGACACCTTCGACCTCGATTCATTGCCGACGAGTATCACGGCCGAGTTGCTCGGCGAAGAAGGGTCAGATCAATTCCTGATCGCTGGTTCGGGGATCAGCTTGGGAGCGATCGAAGGTGCGTTGACGATTACCGGCGGCAGCCAAGTGGCGTCAGGTTCGGTCGCCGCGAGCGTTACGGCAATCACAGAGACAATCATGACCAGCGTCGACCTCGGTGACGCTTTGGAACTCGATGACTCGGCCGAAGCCACCGGGCAGACTTATAACGTTGACTCAACAACGATCGCGCGAACCGGTATTGCGACGATCAATTATTCGGGCATCGAATCGGCCAGGTTGACGACCACCGCCCAAGCGGACGTCGTGAATCTTTCTGACGTCGCCGCGGCAACTCAGTTCATTGTTTCAACTGGGGGCGGTGCAGACGAACTGAATGTGACCGGACTGGGCGACAACTCCATCGTCACCCTGGACACGGGACTCGACGCCGATGCAGTCTCAATCAATGCCACCAGCACTGGTAGTGTTCTGCAAGTGATCACGCGGGCCGGCGATGACGATGTGTCTGTTCCGTCTTGGTCTGGCGCCAGCGGACTGGATGTGAATTCGGGCACGGAAAGTGACGTCGTGACGCTTGAACAGCTTGGAGCTCAAGCCGTTGCCGCGATTCGAACAGCCTCCGGCGCGGACATCATAAACGTCCGGTCGACGACCGCGGGTAGTTTCTTGGACGTCTTTGCCGGCAGCGGAAACGACACGCTCAATGTGACGTCGGATGCCGACGGCAATCGGATGAATGCCGCGGGATCGCTCACCGGCAACCTCGCGGGCTTGCTCGGCAACCTTCGAATGCATGGCAACGAAAATGATGCCACGCCGTCCAACGAAACAAGTGTGACGGTCAAAGGAAATACGCTGTCGCTGGATCTCGCGGTCGGGGACTCGCTCAATCTCGGCGATGCGGGGGAGGCGAACGCACAGTCATATTCCTTCAACGTTTCCACCTTTGAGCGTGCGGGTTCGCCCGTGATCACGCACAACGGGTTTGAAACCTATTCGCTTTTGACAGGATCCGAAGCTGACGCCCTGTCGGTCCGGACGCGGACGCAAACCAGCTTGACGGTGGCGACGGGTGCCGGCAACGACTCTGTCGACGTTGTTTCGACCGGCGACTCTTCGTCCCTGAACGTTGCAACAGGTGCCGGAGAAGACTCCTTGCGGATTCGAACATCAGGCACCGGAAACACACTTGAAATTGACCTCGGCGAAAACGATGACGACGTGCAGGTGGATGACCTGATCGGGTCCTTCGCAAGAATCGACGGAGCTGAGGGGGCTGACCTTTTTGATGTGCATGCAATCGGACCGGGAAGTGCACTCAATGCGAGAGGCTTGGCCGGCGATGATCTCTTCAACCTCCAGTCATCGTCGGCCACCAGTGTGACGCACTGGCAGGGTGGGACAGGAAATGACATCGCCGTGCTTTCTTCCGATGCGAGTGTGACGCGTGCAAACCCTGACGCAACAACGGCAGGAGACTTAGATGGTTTGTTGGGAGAAGTTTGCATCGAGGGCGAAGGTCAGGAGCTGACTCCCACGGCTTCCAATCAGTTGACGGTCAAATCGCAAACCATTTCAACGGACCTGGCAATTGGCGACGAACTTCGCATCGGCGATTCCGGATCTAGCGTCGGGCGAACCTATGACATCAGCGCCACGCAAGTGATCC
>JBCCOI010000350.1:0-7737 GCA_039025515.1 Planctomycetota bacterium | reverse complement strand
CGTGGCGTACAACATGGTTTTTACGCTAGGCCTGCGGCACACCTTGGCTCTTTGGCAACGGGCCATGGCCTTGGTACAATTTCTCGTAGTTCAGGCATCGTTCGCTTCGTTCAGGGCGGTGTCGTAAAAACCTTCCGTTGGGCGACCTAGCTCAATCACATGTCGCGACTTCCATGAATAACGCGTGACACTTCTATCCCGCCTTCAATCGCTCGGAAAAACACGACGTACTGCCCGACGCTAAACGACCTGCAACCCGGGATTCCGAATCCTTTTCGTTCTTCCCCCACGCCTGATTGCGTCGCGATTATCTCACATGTTTCTCGCAGTCTCGACAACCATTCCCGCGCAGCTCTCGGTTTGTCGCGTGCAATGTAGTCGACGATTGACTCGAGGTCCTCGTCTGCTTCCGGGGCGTAGACAACTTCCGCCACTATAGATCTCCCCGTTCGATTGCGGCGATCCGTTCTTCGGCCCGCGAGTACACTTGCCCAGATGGAACGCCTTTGCCAGCGTCAAGACTCGCAAAGCCTTTCGCTACCTCCTCTCGAAGGGTCTCCCGAGCTTCAAGCATTCGCAAACCTTCGGTCAATACTTCCTGCTCGTTCAAATATCGCCGACCGTTAACCATCTTTTGTACGAATGGCTCCATGCTACTTGGTATATCTGTGCTCATTGTTTGCTCCACGTTTTTCCGAGATTCACCGGTCGCCCAACATGGTTTTTACGCTGGGGCCTTCGGCACACCAACCATTATAGGCGACAAGGGCAGCCCTTGGTAGAATCATTCCTAGTTCAGGCATTGCTCGCTTCGTTCAGGACGGTGTCGTAAAACCTTCCGTTGGTGGACATAGACCAAATGAACACAACGCTTGCCCGACCTGTGCTGTCTGCTTCGTTTGCCGTCACCACACTGATTGGCGTCGGCTTCCTTTTGGCATTCTGGTTGCCCACCGACACCGCGGCGGCCTTGGTTCGCTCGACTCTGTTCGTAGCGTCGATGGCGGCCATCCACTGGTTCGGCTACCGGCCGTACATCGCGCAGGATGCACCCACCATGACCTCTCGAAATGTCGACTTCTCACATGTCCGGCCACATCTCTCCGTCATCGCCCTAACGCAATTGCCGTGCTTGCTGCTTGCGGCCATGTTGCTCGATGGTGGTCGCGGATTCCGAATCTGTATTGCTGCGGTTTTCGCACATTGGCTCGCGATCGCGTTCATATCCCCACGTGACCGCGATGAACTCACCCCGATGGATACCCTTGTAATGCGTTGGGGCTTTTTCCCGTGCCTCGTGTGTGCCGTACTCATCGGCAACGCCATCTGGTAGTTCCGATGTCCACCAACATGGTTTTTACGCTAAGGCCCTACGGGCACACCTGCGATGTGGTGCAGGCCTCGATCCCATTATACAATCAAATCCAGCTCCGGACATCATCGCGTTGGTAGCGGCGGTGTCGTAAAAACCTTCCGTTGGCGGACGCTAACTGTTCAAACTGCTGGCTCGAGAAGCAACACCACCATCTGACGACCAACCGCTTCGGCATATCGCTCAAGCGTTGCCAGCGTTGGATTCGCTTCCTCGTTGTTCTCCAGTCTCGATAGAGCTGCTCGGTCGATTCCAGTACGTTCGTGTATGTCCGCGAGGCTTAAACCTTGCCTCTCACGTTCGGCTCGAAGTGCTGAGAGCACTTGACGTAGTGGTGTTCCTTCTTTCTTCAGAAGCGCCAAACGCTCCTTCGCTCGTCGACGAATGGCAGGCAACTCACCAGCAATTTGCTCACGCACTTTCGTATGTTTCACTCGCTCTTCGGCTGTTGCCTTGCGGTAGATTCGCTTGCCTCTTTCTTGCGTCATCGTCTTATTCCTCCACATCATAGGCGGTTATGGGATATACCTTCACGTCGCTGAGCCTTTCGGACACAACCAAAATGTACCGTCCATCCGGGGTGAATCTGAACACGATTGGCAAGCCAAAAGATCGACTGATATCGTGATCCAACGGATGGAATAACACTGCCTCAACATCTTCAGGTGTCAGGTCGTGCTCAGCTATATGTTCGACGTTTCCACTGGGCTCGTCATCCCAGATGACTTCCAGATATACCATCGCTCCCTTTCGTGGAGTTGACATATAATACAACAACAGGATGTCTACGTCAAGCATCGCGTCTGCCAACATGGTTTTTACGCTGGGGCCCTTCGGGCACACCTTCGTTCTTTGGCAACGATCGCTAGCTTTGGTACAATTTCCGTAGTTCAGACATCGTTCGCTTCGTTCAGGGCGATGTCGTAAAAACCTTCCGTTAGGCGACCTACCGATAACAGATGTACGAATCTCTCATCCTCGTGGACAACGATTCCACCATCACAACCGACGCATTGCTGGCCGAACTTCAACGGTTCTACGCCGACGACAAGCACGCGCCGTTGGAAATTTCTGCGGTATCCCAGACAATCACCCTTCGATGGGACGGATACGTGCTTCAGGTTGCGCGCGAGGATCTGCCACACGTAGTTGTGGAATGAACCGAGATTGCCGAACTATTCGCTGGTTCACTCCCTGCCAAAGACCGGATCGCGCAATGCAAATGCCGTTTTGCCACGTCCGGCGACGATGACGCGGACATGATGCACTTCAACGACTACCTGTTCGACGGCGAGGCCCTCGAACGACTGGGCACGGTTTACCGATTTGACCAATCGTCCTGCGAATTCTCGTAACGCACCGGTCGCCTAACATGGTTTTTACGCTAGGCCTACGGCACACCTTCCGCCTTTGGCAACGCGGGCTGGCCTTGGTACAATTTCCGTAGTTCAGGCATCGTTCGCTTCGTTTAGGGCGGTGTCGTAAAAACCTTCCGTTAGGCGTCCCTAGATGAACGAAGCGACACTTCGTGATTTCTTCGTCGGTGATGCAACACTTAGCGAATTGGTCGCGGATTTACGGGGTACGATTTCTCACGGCAGTGATGTCATGCGGCACGCGATAATTGATATGGACACTGAATTTGCTGTTCAATCATCCCATCTTGCCCGCATTTGCGACGCATTTCTCGATGGCACGCTCAATCACGACGACCTTTGCGCAATCGGATTCTGCATCGTCGCATCCGACAACTTCGACTATGACACTGACTGTGATGATGGCACACGTGTTGCGGACGTCGCTATTGACTGGTCGACCCCCGAAATAAACTTTCCGATTGACGCCGATCATGTCGCCAAATGGAAGCATTACCTCGAAACCGGAACCGATCACCTCCGCAACCGGGACGCCTAACATGGTTTTTACGCTAGGCCTTCGGCACACCTTCCCACTTTGGCAACGCGGGCTGGCCTTGGTACAATCTGCTGTAGTTCGGGCATCGCTCGCGTCGTTTAGGGCGGTGTCGTAAAAACCTACCGTTGGGTGACAGAGATAATTCCATGGCAGGCTTGAATCACAACTTTCTTCTTCTGCCCGATGTCGGCGATCGCCGGCAACAGTACCAAGCTCACATCAACGATCTTGACGCGATCACTCTTTACGACGACATTCTTGGTTACTTCAAGGACACGCTCAGATGGATTCCTTCTGAGAATCCCGCAAACGCAACAGATTGGTGTGGCCGTGGCCTAAACTGGTACGGCCCCACCGCAATTTCGGGTGACGGTGCTCGCGTCGCATCACTCGTTTTCGAGGCTTGGGCTGAGATGTTTTCGATCGGCCCACCGAACATAGTACTGACAGGGTATTTCTCGTGGACTGAAGGCGAATCGCCAGATTCTGGCTCGTATGACGAAATCGCAATCGAGCGATCCGAAATTGTTTCAAAGTGTCGGGCGATCGCGAAATTGGCAGTTCAGGCCACGGACCCCGACCGCTGGTTGTTGCACTTGGGCATCTAATCTATCACATGTCACCCAACATGGTTTTTACGCTGAGGACCTTCGGGCACACCTTGCCTCTTTGGCAACGGGCTACGGCTTTGGTAAACTCATCCGTAGTTCAGGCCGTTTCCTGATGTCAGGGGCGGTGTCGTAAAATCTTCTCGTTGTCGGACAACCTCAATTGGCTGAACTTCTCGCTGCGATTGTTGAACTGTTGTCGATCCCTTTTCAGATCGTTGGCGAGATTCTCGCTGCGATGATCGCCGGTGTGTTTCGTGCTGCATTCTCC
This sequence comes from Planctomycetota bacterium, assembly GCA_039025515.1. Classification (GTDB taxonomy): domain Bacteria; phylum Planctomycetota; class Planctomycetia; order Pirellulales; family Pirellulaceae; genus Stieleria. Next base: position 3,572 of record JBCCOI010000350.1, on the reverse strand, counting down.
AACCCAAAACTTGACGAGAACGGCCAGCCAGTTCCAGATGACGACCGACCTTCAAATCGCTGGGAAATCCTCGGCTTCTCACTCCTTGGAACGCTAACTCTATCCTTGATCGTTGGCGGTGTTTGCTGGCTGGTTTTTCAATCGTTCTTCGCGGCTCAGTGGGGTGCTGGGATTTCAGCATTTCTCGGCGTGATCGGTGCACTAAAGGCAACCGTAGAGTAACGCGTATTGTCCGACAACATGGTTTTTACGCTGGGGCCTTCGGCACACCTTCCAACTTTTGCAGCGCTGGCTGGCCTTGGTACAATTTCCGTAATTCAGGCGTCGCCCGCTTCGTTCATGGCGGTGTCGTAAAAACCTCCCGTTGTGTGACCTACCGAGATTAAACCGCCATGGTGATTTCAGCTTGGAACAGGTCGGTGTCTCTCGACTCGCCCGACGGTTCACTGAATGCCACAATCGACGACGCCATGGAGATCGGAATGGGCGCGCCAACTCGCGGTGACCTCGTCATTTCTACCGGCCTCACGATACTCGACTGCGGCCCGTCAATCGTTTGGTCTCACGATTCTCGCTATTTGGCTGTTCCGCAATGGCAACCTTACGACAATGGCCATAGTCAACGCATTGTTGTCATTTCCATTGAACGCAACGCGTTTCGCCCCGTTGGCCGCAAATTTGTGGTGCTTGAACTCGCCTCATTTGTTGATGGAATCGTTTGTGGCATCGACTGCCCAGCGACCGTTAAAACGCCTGTCGAGATTGACACCCAATTGATCGACTGGTGATTCAAGCCTGACGGTCACACAACATGGTTTTTACGCTAGGCCTTCGGCACACCTTGGCTCTTTGGCAACGGGCCAACGCGTTAGTACAATCTCCCATAATTCGGACGTCGTTCGTTTCGTTCAGGGCGGTGTCGTAAAAACCTTCCGTTAGCGGACGCTAGTCATTTGGAGTTCAAACTTTCAACTGGTCATGAGGTCTCGCTGACTGGGTTCTTCACTGGTGCCACGAACACTTGGGTCGACCACCAACAGGACGCACTCGCCGACAAGGTGCTGCTTGTCGTTCGCCGCGTATTCCCGTCCGGTGATTTCCAACTCGTGGGCGATACTTGGCTCGAATTCATCTGCGTTGCGGGATTCAATTCGACACCACTTCACGACCCTGACAGCTACGGATCGTGGCTGCACCTTTGCTGGTTCGTGGACGACAATGATGCATCCATTCGCGATTTGGTTGCTGCCGGGCTGCGACATTGCGACTGGGACGCATTCGGCCATGACACCTACTACACACCGGGTTCCTGATGGCCCGCGTCCGCTAACATGGTTTTTACGCTGAGGCCCTTCGGGCACACCTTAGCTCTTTGGCAACGGGCCATGACCTTGGTACAATTTCTGGTAGTTCAGGCATCGCTCGCTTCGTTTTGGGGCGGTGTCGTAAAAACCTTCCGTTGGGCGACTCAGACTAACCAGATGGATACTCTTGTTTCGCGCATCAACAATGCACTCTGCTTCCGGCGTCCTGACTGTGTCGTGATTCATGCTGGCGACGATTGCTTCGATTGCCCTGACGTCGCTGAAATCCTCCACGGGACAGATTGTGCATCCACGATGAAATCCGTTGGCCGGTTCTTCTCCACCTTCCCCATGGATTGCATGTCCGCAGATGCATTCCTCCACTACCTACCAGCAATCGCACGCGAATCCTTTGGCACCGATGGCTTGCCTGTTGCCCAGACTGTCGTGTGGATTCTCGGTGCTGACGAATGGGATACCGATTTGACGATTTCCCAGCAAATTAAACCACAACTGTCATCCCAACAAATAGGATTGATTCGCGAACTGTTGGATGCGTTTGGCAATCTGAGCTTTTCCGATCATGCCTCCGGTCAACTTGCGGCCGCAATCAAATGGTGGGGCGAATAGCGGTTCAGAGTCGCCCAACATGGTTTTTACGCTAGGCCTGCGGCACACCTTCCAACTATGTCAACACGGGCTGGCTTTGGTACAATTCTTAGTAGTTCAGACATCGTCCGCTTCGTTTAGGGCGGTGTCGTAAAAACCCTCCGTTGTCGGTCACAGAACGTTGTCTCGCAAACGACACAAACACGAACTCGTTCAGACTGTGCCGTGTACCGACGGTATTCCGAACTATCTGATTTCCACCGTACGAATTTTGCGTGCTGCATACCCGGACGGAATCGAGATCGACACGCCGGACTACGTTGACGTCTTTGCCTTTCTCGACTCGGAGGGATGCTCGCATCGCGCGGTTGCCACGGCAATGGAGTTTGCGTTTGACGTCGACTATTACGCTGTAATGGCTTCGTGGCCCCAAACCGCTGAATGGCCGCTGCCAGCCGCGATTCAACGTGCCGAGTCTCGTCTTGCGCCGCACGGACTCGACGAATGGCGAGCTGAACCCGCGTGACCGACAACATGGTTTTTACGCTAGGCCTTCGGCACACCTTCGTCCTTTGGCAACGATCGCTGGCATTGGTACAATTTTCGTAATTCAGACATCGTTCGCTTCGTTCAGGGCGGTGTCGTAAAAACCTTCCGTTGTACGCCACAGACAAAATGGGCATCCGCAAAAAAGGGCGAGCACAGTTCGATTTCAATGGACGCCCCTTCGTTTGGTGGATCGAGGGTGATGTCCACCTTCGGATCGCCTCTGCCGACAAGCAGTTTATCGTTGGCTACCTATTGATCGGTGACTCCAGTCTGCTGGTTGTACACGGACCTGAGTTCCCCGGCACACAGAACTCAGAACGTCCGCTGCGCCTTTGGGTTCCGCCGTTGTCACCCACGCCGGTAATCGGCCAACATGTAAACCACATTCTCACCATGTGTTTTGATGGTGAAACCAAGCCGTTCGTTGGCGAATCTCCGGAATACAGCGCTGGACTGTGATCGAGGCGCGTCGTGGCGTACAACATGGTTTTTACGCTAGGCCTGCGGCACACCTTGGCTCTTTGGCAACGGGCCATGGCCTTGGTACAATTTCTCGTAGTTCAGGCATCGTTCGCTTCGTTCAGGGCGGTGTCGTAAAAACCTTCCGTTGTGCGACCTACCGTATATTGAATCCGCCGCTGCAAACCCTAATCGTTACTCCCGGCTGGTCCGTTGGCTACCACCAGTTCCTCGCGGTTGACCCTCCTTCGCACTCGACTGAAGACGTCATCCCTTGGTGGTTCAAAGAGGACCTGTTCCAAGCACGTCACGACCGGTTCGACCGCCTGATTGACCTTGGTTGGTATCCTGAGTTCGACTTTTCCGATGGCGAATTTGGACTTGTTCTCTACGCGGGTGATTTTCACGGCAAACTGCTCCGCGAATTACGATCTCGTTGCCGACAAACGGTCGTTAATGCGATGAACGAATGGTTCAACGACGTCACGATTGGCAACACCTAGTGTAGTCCACCGGTCGCACAACATGGTTTTTACGCTAGGCCTGCGGCACACCTTCCAACTTTGTCAACGCGGGCTGGCCTTGGTACAATGTCATGTAGTTCATACATCGCTCGCCTCGTTTAGGGCGGTGTCGTAAAAACCTTCCGTT
>JBCCOI010000349.1:0-7748 GCA_039025515.1 Planctomycetota bacterium | reverse complement strand
GTTCGCGGCGTCACCTTCAATACACCACTGGTGCGTCGAGGCGTTCGCTTAACATCCGGTCATTGGCCGAGTGATGGCGAGATCATGGTTGGGAAACTTGCGGCAGCGAAACTCGGGCTGCCGGAATCCTCGACCGAAATTGGACAGCAACTTCGTTTTGAAGGTCGAACGTGGAGCATAAGTGGACAGTTCGTAGCCGATGGCGGTGCCTATGAATCTGAAATCTGGTGTCACTTGCCGGATTTGCAGAACGCCGCGATAAGACAGGACATCAGTATGGCCGCGCTGTTGCTTGCCCCAAACGCGTCTGCTGCCGAGGTCTCATTATTCTGCAAAGAACGCACGGACTTGGAGCTGCGATCGATTCAAGAAACGGAATACTACGAGCTGCTGCAAAAGCATTACCAGCCGGTCCGCCTGTTGGGTTGGACCATCGTTGTGCTGGTCGCAGGTGCGGGAGTCTTTGCAGGACTGAACATGATGTACGGGGCCGTTGCCGGACGAACCCGTGAACTCGCGACGCTGAGAGCAATTGGATATCGGCGACGCGCGATCCTGCTGAGTTTGGTGCAAGAGGGCGTTCTATTGGCAGCGGCCGCTTCTTTGTTGTCCAGCGCCCTCGCACTGCTGGTGATCAACGGAACGGCGGTGCGATTCACGATGGGAGCGTTCACGCTGCGGGTTGATAGCGTCGCCATTCTGATCGGCGGTGGAGTAGGAATCTTATTGGGAGTTTTGGGCGCGATGCCACCGGCGTTCAAAGCTCTGCGTGCACCGGTGGCGATCTCTCTCAAAGCAAACTGAGGAAATTTGAAATGAAACGTTTTCAATGGCTGGTCGTGGGACTCATTTTGATCGCTGTCGGATGTGGAACTTCCGAGTCATCATCAACGCGGCAAACCATCTCCGCAGAGCGGTATGTCTTGAAAACAGAACCGGCGGGAGCTGTACCTGTCGGTGAAGCAAGACAGACAGTTGAATCCGACGAAGAAGTCACTTTAGTGGGTCTGATTGGCGGATCGAGTAAACCGTTCGTCGACGGAGTCGCCGCTTTCACGATCGTGGACGCTTCGGTGCCTTACTGCGCTGACGAAGAGGGTTGCCCGACGCCTTGGGACTACTGCTGCAAACAGAATCAAGTAAAGAACAATATCGCCACGGTGAAGGTCGTGGATGACTCGGGAGTTCCGATCGAAGCTGACGCAATGCAACTGCTGGGTGTGAAGGAACTTTCCCAAGTCGTCGTGCAAGGCAAAGCGATTCGCGACGATGCTGGGAATCTGACGGTTGCGGCCACCAAGGTCTTCGTTCGTCCTGGTTCTTAACAAATGTCTGATACTCAGCTCGATCTCAAACAGCTTGCCTACCGGAGGCCGGCTGCGAATCCAACCGGCTCATCGCGCCGTCGTGGTCGTTGGCTCGTCCGCTACGCGTTGCCTGCAGCGATCATGCTCGGCTTCCTTGCATTGTTGGGCGTTGCCGCTGGACGGCAGCTGTCGCCGAAAAAGAAGGTGACTGTTTGCCCGGTGATCATCAAACGCGGCGTCGTTCAACGGGCGGGAACTCCCCTGTTTCAGGCAGCGGGTTGGATCGAACCTCGTCCAAACGCGATCGCCGTCGCGGCCTTGTCACCGGGTGTGATCGAGGAATTGTTGGTTGTCGAAGGACAGAATGTCCGCAAGGGTGACGTGATTGCACGCTTGATCGCGGTCGATGCCGAGCTTGCCGTCGGGCAAGCTCGGGCAACTCTCGCTAAGACTGAAAGCGGAAGAGATCGAGTTCGAGCCGAATTGAAGGCAGCAAAGTCGCGACTAGACCATCCGTTGCATTTGAAACTTCCCTTGGCGGAGGCACGGGGATTGCTAGCGAGGTCCCTCACGGAGAGCGAACGATTGCCGTTTCTGATTCAGGCGGCTGAAACGAAGCTGCAAATCAGCCAACGAAACTATGAGGGTAAACGCCGCGCTGGTGAAGCCGTGTCCGGACTGGTTTTGCGTCAAGCCGAAGGAGAATTGTCTGCCGATGAGGCGAAACTTAGTGAACTAAGGGCTCGTCGCCCCAATCTCCGACGAGAAATTGAGGCGCTCGAGGAAAAGGTGCTCGTCCTCGAGGAGCAACTTAAACTCCAAATCGACGATCATGGCGCGGTGGGCGAAGCTGAAGCAAAACTGAATGCTGCGGCGGCAAAATGTTCGCAAGCCGAATTGGGTTTGAAACGTGCCGAGCTTGATCTGCAGCGCATGCAAGTGACCGCTCCGATGGACGGGCGTATCTTGCGTGTGATTGCCACGCCCGGTACACGTGTGATTGGGGAGGCGGGCACGACGGGCCAGAATGCCGGTGCGGTCGTGGAAATGTATGATCCCGCGACACTCCAGATTCGCGCCGACGTTCGTCTCGAAGACGTACCCCTTGTAACTTCTGGCGCTCCGGTGCAAATCAAGACGGCGTCTTCGAATCAAGTGTTGAAGGCGGTTGTACTACAGCCCACGAGTAAAGCGAATATCCAAAAGAACACTTTGGAAGTCAAAGTCGCACTGAGCGATGCTCCGGATACCGTTCGACCCGACATGCTGGTGACGGCAACGTTTCTCGCCCCGCAAATAGCCGTCGAGCCTCGCAAGGAAAAAGAAACGATGCGGATTCTGATACCCGGTCAACTGGTGAATCGCGAAGTAGACGAAAGCGATGCGGGGACTTCAGTCGTGGCCACAACGTGGATCGTCGATCCCGAGCAACGTGCGTCACGCCGAACCATCCATCTTGGTTTGATGCAGGCCGGCGGTCTGGTCGAGGTTACTCGGGGACTCGAAGCGACAGACAAACTCATTGCATCCGACACAAGTGATTTGGAAGAAGGTGATCGGCTCGCGATCACCGGCGATGATGACTCGTTGGGCGTGGGGAGATAGGTGATGGCGTTGGTTGAATTAACGCAAGTGACGAAGTCTTTCACAAAAGGTGATGAAACGATCAAACCTTTGGATGAGGTGAGTCTGCAGATCGAGGCGGGAGAGTTCGTCTCCATGATGGGGCCGAGCGGTACCGGCAAGAGCACGCTGCTGAACGTCGTAAGCGGCATCGATCGTCCAGATTCGGGGCAGATTTTGGTCGGCGAAACGGACGTCACGAAGCTGTCGCGAAGCAAGCTTGCGGATTGGCGAGCGGCGAATCTTGGCTACATCTTTCAAACACACAACCTGATTCCGGTACTGACGGCCTACGAGAACGTCGAACTGCCAACACTTCTGCTGAAACTCACTTCTCGTCAAAGACGTGAACGCGTCGAACTGGCGCTGGCTGCCGTGGGCTTGTCCGATCGTGCCGGACACTACCCGCGACAACTGTCTGGGGGTCAGGAGCAACGGATTGGAATCGCGCGAGCCATCGTCGCGCACCCGCAAGTCGTAGTTGCCGATGAGCCGACGGGAAGTTTGGATACCGAGACCAGCGAGCAAGTTCAACTTCTACTACAACGACTCAACAAGGAACTCAACATCACGCTCTTGATGGTGACGCATGACCGCGAAGTTGCCGGCATCGCCTCGAGACGCTTGGTCTTGGATCGTGGAAAATTGATCGAGAACATGCCATGTTGAAGTACACCCTCAAAGTCCTGTGGAGGCATCGCGTTCGCAGTTTCTTAACGGTATCGGGGACGGCCGTCGCGATGATCGTGTTTTGTCTTGTTGGCTCCGTCCAAGAAGGCTTAGAAAAGCTGACATCCGGTGACGACGGCGATCGCAGCTTGATCGTCTTTCAGGAGAACCGTTTCTGTCCGACCAGCAGTCGTTTGCCCGAGGACTACGCAACCAAGATTCGAGAGTTGCCGGGTGTTCGCGAAGTCATGCCGATTCAGGTTTGGACCAACAACTGCCGGGCAAGCCTTGATATCGTCGTCTTTAATGGTGCGGATCCGGGCCAGATTCAGCAGCTGCGACCGTTGTCGCTGGTGAACGGAAGTTGGTCTGACTTTCGTGATCGCCAAGATGCAGCGATCATTGGACGAAGTGTAGCGTTGCGTCGTGGACTTCGTGTCGGAGAACAGTTTTCGATCGGAAATCTGTCCGTGAGCGTCGCGGGGATTTTTTCATCAAACGTTCCTTCGGAGGAAAACCTGATCTACACGAGCTTGCAATTTCTGCAGTTGACTCGTGGCATTGACGCCGCAGGCTTGGTAACACAGCACGAAGTTCATCTGACTTCATCAGCCGACCCAGATGTCGTGGCGACGCAAATTGACCAAACGCTGAGTTCGGGACCGGTCGCCACGACCACGCGGCGCAAAGGCGCGTTTCAAGCGGGGACTCTGTCAGATTTGGTCGACGTGATTGGTTTCGCTCACTGGTTGGGCTACGCGTGTCTTGGGCTCGTTTTATCGTTGGTTGCGACAACCACCGTGATGAGCGTTCAGGACCGCATCAAAGAGTATGCCGTGCTGCAAACAATCGGTGTGCGTCCCGGTCGCGCTATGCGATTGGTGATCACGGAAAGCACCCTCCTTTCCGTCATCGGCGGAATGTTCGGGACGTCCACAGCGATGATCGCACTCGCTTTGGGAGGGTTCGGCATCGGCGCGGAGGGTGCAACCATTGCCTTTCGGCCTTCGTTGGCTTTGTTTTCGACGGGTGTCGGTGTTTCAATCTTGGTCGGATGCGTCGCAGGCTTAGCGCCGGCGGTACAAGCCGCGACCGTTCCGATCGTAAAGGCCTTGCAAGAAGCGTAGGATCACGAGATCAATAGCTGGCCTGTTGTTTTTCATCTCATCACGACGGGGCGTGATGGCTACGTTGAAAATGCGACAGTGATTGATCCCGCGACACGTAACACTATCGAAAAAGTCAGAACGGCAAACCGACCAGCCATGTGTCGATCTGGTTTGCCGCTGCCGCTGCCCGTCCGCTCGCATCGAGTTGACGCAAGCGTTTTTCGAACAAAGTTCGTTGCGCCGTCAACAGTTGCAAGTAATCGGCTTCTCCAACTTCGTACGCCTGAACTGCCAGTTCGTAGGCTTCTTCCGCGGCCGGAATCACAGAATCGGACAGTCTTTCGTACTGTTGCTTGGCGATCTCGTATTGACCCACCGAAGATGCGAGTCGACGTTCCAGGCTCAGTTGAGTTTCGTCAATCGCATCGGCAGCCGCCGAAATCCGCGCTCTTGCCGATTGGATGTTTCCCTGATTTCGATTACGAATCGGAATCGGAACGCTGACGCCGACGACTGCAAAAGTGTCGTCCGTCATCGAATCATAGCCCACGCCGGCCTGTCCGGTAATGTTCGGGACAACTTGCGCACAGGCCAACTGCAAAGCACAGCGTGCACGATCGAGCTCGGCAGTCGCCAAGGAGAGTTCAGGGCTGTTTGCCGACAGCTGCTGAAGCAATGGTGCCCAAGGTTGGTCGCTATCCGGTGTTTGCAATTCACCCAAAAGCCGGCTCTCTTCGATCGAAGGATCGCCCACCGCTGCAGCCAAGACGCGTAGCGCTGCGCGATGCCGGGCGGCGGCATTCTCAAAGTCGATTCGAGTCTGCTCGGTCTCGACCTTCGCTTGCAACAACGACAATTTTGAGGCCTCCTCCGCGTCAACCAAGTCTTTGACGGCGGCTTCGGACTTCGCAGCAAGCTTCAAAATCTCGCGAGACAACTCCGTCCGTTGCTGTGCAACCAGTGCCAAGGCAAACGCAGTCCGAACGTCATTGGTGACACGCAGTTCGGCGGATCTCAGTCGGGCTTGCTGTTTTTGGTACTCGCGGACTTGGACCTGTTGAGCGATACCAAGTCTATTTGCGGTCGCGAATTGTCGTGAGATCGTTAGCGAGTGAAGTCCGGTTGAGTCATCGTTGCCGATTTCCTCGGACAGGTACTGGGCCACAGGATTGAATGGCAGACCCGCTTGAACAAACTGCCCGCGTGCAGCCTGCAGCGTGGACCGCTGTTTACGAATCGCGGGATGGGTTTGCAATGCGACCGCTTCGGCGTCTTGTAGAGACCAAGCAGTCGCTTGCTGCGGGGTGTTCAAAAGGCCGCGCACCGACGAAAGCTCTTCGTCGATCGATATCGCTTCATCCGTTGAACAAGGCCGGATCGGACTGATGTCCCGACGATCACTTGATAAACGGACGACCGGAGTCTCAAGATCATGGCGAGTAGTGAGTTCTGTCGATCGGCATCCCGAGATCCATCCAACCAACGCAACACAAACAACACTCACAAGGAGCGCTGCATTGCGTTCGGGGGCGGGGATCGACGAATGCGCTGGTTTCATTCCAATTCTGGCGGCAATCGAATTCGGAACATCGTCAAGACGACTTCAGAGCAATCGACCGTCATAACTGACCGATTCAATCGAACCGGCTGTGGCAGAAGATTGGGACAGCGTAGGGGCAGGTGGTAGCGGTTGTACCGCTGGTAGCCACCTTCGCTCCGTCCAAACCGGCCAGAAAGACACTACCTGTTCAGTGCGAATGTTGCTCCTGGAAGTCACCGCTATATGGCGTGTCGTCGACAATACCCGTGATCGTACCTGAGTATTCGCCGACGACCGAAAGCATTTCGGTTTGGCCGACAAACCGCGACGCTTTTCCTGACGGATCGGAATCGAGCGGATTTGCCTGGAGCGTTACCAGCATTTTCGGTTCGCGGATCGCGAGCTCAATCGTTTCAGCAGAAATCGGAGAGGCCGTCTTTTCGTCGCCCATCAAAACGTGAACGGTTGCTTGTTGTTGGTCGTGGTCGATTGTCAATTCAACGTGGAATTTCCCACCGCCCCAATCAGCGATCGTTCCCCCGTGTGGACCGATCCCGTGGGTATGACCGCTATCGCCGAGGTTGGTTCCTGAGGCGTCCCCGTGACTGTGCCCCTCACCACTTGGATGGTCATGTCCGTGCGCATGATCGTGGCCGTGGTCACCGTGCGAACTTGACCCCGATGAAGCTTCGTTCGGTGTTGAAGTTGCCGATCCGCATCCGGCGATCGCAGCAGCGAGCAAATAGGAACTTACTAAGTAAACGTATCTCATCGCGATGAGTCTCCATCGATTGTATTTCGATCAGACCGCTCCATTCGGATGGCGTCCTGACCGCTGAATTGAAAAAACAAACCCGGGTGGATCAGGAATTCGCAAAGCGTCGACGTGATCAGTCCGCCCAAGATGACTGTGGCGACCGGGTAGAGGATTTCGCGTCCCGGTGCTTGTCCACCCAGCACCAAGGGAAAAAGTGCGATCCCCGCGGTGAGCGCCGTCATCAATACTGGCGCGAGCCGTTCCAAGCTGCCGCGAAGAATCATTGCTTCATCAAATGACTCTCCTTCTTCTCGCATCAAATGCACGTAGTGCGATACCAGCAGGATGCCGTTGCGAACCGCAATCCCACCGAGCGAGATAAATCCGACCAGGCTGGCCACCGTCAAAGTTTGTTGTGTCAAAACGAGTGCCAGTAGGCCGCCGATAAACGCCGTCGGAAGTGCGTTGAGAATCTGCAGCACGATTCGTATCGAAGGGAATAAGACGATCAGTACTGAAAACATACCGACCACGGCCACCACGGACAGAAGCAGAATCTGTCGCGTCGCATTTTGCTGACTTTCATGTTGGCCTCCGTATTCCACAACGTATCCGATGGGAAGATCGACTTCGGCTTCGATTCGTTGCCGGATCGCGGCAACCGCCCCCGCCAAGTCACGGCCGTCGGCGTTGCATCGGATCACCACTCGCCGGCGTGCATTCTCGCGATTGATGGCGTTTGG
>JBCCOI010000348.1:0-7748 GCA_039025515.1 Planctomycetota bacterium | reverse complement strand
GCCGAGCGATATGGCCCGTCTCCAGCAAACGAGCGCGAACCGATGGTACAGCCTGCGGAGTAGATCGTTGCCGACCATCAAGTCGACATCGTCCAGCTCCTCCTCATCATTTGCCAAAACAAGAACAATCTCGCTTCGCGCTCTATCGGATGGGAAAGCCTCATCGAGAACCTTCGCCGCCGATACCGTGTTCATCCTGGACGGCATGTACTCGAAGTCACCGTCCTGCGCGATCTCGCTCCAACTCGGCGAAACGACGTAAAACGCAATGGTGATGAGGAGCCAAATGAATGCGATGCTCTTCCAAGAGCGGATGACGGCTGCAGAAAGCGATTCCGTTAGGTTGCCAAGATTCATTACGTCTGCATTCGTTGCAAAATCACCGAGTCAGTGCATCTCCAATCTTTACCACAAATACGGTGGCCATGAACGATGCGGCCCAGCATTTTAGTTGCCGTCGAGCCGCCTGAGAAACTCTTCGGCATTCTTGATGTGCTGATTTCGCTTTCGGGTCTCCATTTTTTTGGCCATACTGCACATCATCGCCCAACGCGGGTTTCTCGCTAATTCGTCATGGTGATTCCAGATCCATCGCCAATAAAGGCCGTCCCAAACGTCGCACCACGGCCCGGACTTGTGATTGCTCATCTTCTTCACGTAAGACGACCCTGAGAAATATGGCTTCGTGGTGATCAATCCGCCATCAGCGTTCTGGCTCATCGCATAGGCATTCGGCACCATTACCCAGTCGTAGCTATCGACGAACATCTCCATAAACCATCGGTAGATGTCATCGGGATCAATCTCACAGAGGAAGAAGAATCCTCCCAGCACCATGAGTCTCTCGATATGGTGGCAGTATCCCGTTTCAAGAGCTCGTTGAATTGCGTCGTCAACGGGTTCGATGCCGGAGCTGCCGTCGTAGAAACACTGCGGCATGGCTCGATGATGTTTCCAATGATTGGTCGTCCGCATCTTGACGCCCAGATCTTCGTACGTCGCACGCATGAACTCGCGCCAGCCGATCACCTGCCGAATGAATCCCTCCGCCGAGTTGAGCGGCACATCGTGATCGTCAATGAAATCGGTCGTCGCCTTGATCACCTCCTTCGGGGTGAGTAACCCGGTGTTCATCATTGGTGTGAGAACACTGTGCCAAAGCCAACTTTGACCTTCGACGATTGCGTCTTCGTAATCACCAAACAGTCCGAAGCGTTGGGACAAAAAACACTTCAACCATTTTTTCGCCGATACGTGGTCGGTCGGGTAAAGAAGCGTGTCGAGTTTACCGGGATTGTCAGCGAAATCATTTTCGACGGATTCAACCGCACCGGTTTCGATTTCATTTCGTTTCTGTGGGAACTCAAGTTTGGGAATCGAGCCGAGTAACTTCTTCGGTACCTTCTTGCGATTTGATTCATCAAAACTCCATTGCCCACCGACTGGCTCATCGCCGTCCATCAGGATGTCGAAGCGCGTTCGCTGCCACTTGTAGAAGTCCGCCATGAACCAGCGTTTTTTTCCCTTTCGGTACTCGGCGTTTTCTTGCCGAGTGTTGAGGAAGCCGGGGGTAGGAAGAAGTCGAAGATCCATTCCGAGTGACTTGGCGGCACGCTTCAGCCGCTTCTCCAAAAGAAAATCGACCGGGTCCGCCGCCGCCAAATCGTGCGTCTTTCGCTTTGACTTTGGGACGTTCTTTTCGAGTTGCTCCGTCAGCGATTTTTCTGAGTCGAATTTGACGTACTTAACGTCATGCCCCTTTTTCGAGAGCATTTCCCCATAGCGTTTCATGGTGGAACGATGCAGCCAGAGTTTCTGCTTATGAAATTTTGCAGGGTGATGCGCATCTCCGAAGAACAAGGAGTCTTCGATCAGGATGATTCGCTCAGGTACCTCATCGCCTTTTCGTTGTTGAAGTCCTGGATGTTTTGCAAAGAGTTGATGCGGGAATACAAGCAGAATCACGGAAGCACCAGTGCCGACGGTCATTTGAGAGTTTTCAGTCCCAGACTGTAGGCTGGCCGCCAAGCGGTCCATCTGAATTAGCCGATACCGGCATTGCGGTATCGCCGCAGCGCGTCGCAGGACCGTTGAGAAGCACAGACTTGCCGAAGCTAACAACTCATGAGGAGACGATCATTGCGCATGGAGTCAACGCTATGAATCGCGACCCATTTCGCGATGGAGCCATGTTCGGGCAAACTGCCAGTCTCGCTTGACGGTAGCCGGTGACATTCCGAGCGCACTTGCCGTTTCCTCAATGGTCAATCCTGCGAAGTATCGGAGGTTGACGATTTCGCCTTTTCGGGGATCGATCTCTTCCAGCTTCTTAAGAACGGAATCCAGGGCGATCATCCGTTCTGGTTCCGGTTCGTCCAAACAAACAACATCATCAAGTTCGACGCGTTTCCGATCGCCTCCGTGTTTGATGGCTTTCTTGCGATTCGCGCGGTTGATCAAGATCTGCCGCATGGAGCGTGCGGCGGCGGCAAAAAAGTGTCCACGGCTCTCCCAACGTAGCTCAGGATTGCCCACCAGACGTAGGTATGCCTCGTGGACCAACGCAGTCGGCTGAAGCGTTTGTCCGGGTTTTTCCTGGGCCATTTGCTGGCCCGCCAGTCGCTTCAGTTCGTCGTAGACGAGCGGCAACAGTTCTTCTGTTAAGACGCTGTCGGCGTTCGTCTCCGCTTCAAAGAGAAGCTGCGTAATTCGATTGCGACTTGAATCGGCCAAGAATGCGATCTCGCACTGCAAAGATGGAGGCTTTTGCGGAAAAATGAGCTCTTCCGAGATCGATTCTTGCATAGATTCAAGTACGAATCGACCGGGAACATTTTGGAGTTTTTACAACGCACCGATGTCCGACGATCAGAAAACAAGAACACGTCTGCTGCCGAAGCAAGGAGCTGATTGGGAGCGGATTCAGGATTTGTTCGCACACGCGATCACGCTGTCGGAATCTGAAAGGGCAGCGTATCTTGAAACGGAATGCGCGGGCAGAGAGGAAATCCGCACGGAAGTCGAGTGTTTATTGGCTTCTCACGACCCAGCCGAACTTGAGTTCGAAACGGCGTTGTGCAGATCGCTTGATCCCCCCACGTCCGTTCAGTCGTTGGCCGGCTACGAGATACTTTCCGAGGTCCATCGTGGCGGACAAGGTGTCGTTTACCGCGCGATCCAACAAAGCACGAAACGCGAGGTTGCCCTGAAGTTCTTGCTGGCGGGATCGCTTGCGGGAGAAGCAAACCGGCGCCGTTTCCAGCGCGAAGTCGAGCTGGTCAGCAACTTGTCCCACCCCGGGATCGTTCCAATTTTTGATAGCGGGCTGACTCGCGACCAGTATTTCTTCGCGATGGAGTATGTTGAAGGTGAACCACTGGATTCACTCAAGCGATCGTGGAAGATGCCGGAGTACGTCCTCTCAGTTTTCGCGGAAGTCTGCGATGCGGTCGGGCATGCTCATTCCCAAGGTATTGTGCACCGCGATCTCACGCCGTCCAATATCTTGATCGGTAAAGACAAACGTCCGCGGGTCTTGGATTTCGGGCTAGCGAAGAGCCAGTTGGCCGACCGTGAAACCATGACGCTTTCAATTACGGGGCAAGTGATGGGAACACCAGCCTACATGAGTCCCGAACAAGCTTCGGGACGGCCGGGCGACGCGGATGCACGCAGTGACGTTTATTCACTTGGCGTGATACTGTTTGAGTCGTTGACGCGATGCTTACCATACGAACTCGGTGACTCACTCTCAAACAAGCTCCAAGCCATTCAGACCGAGCCGCCACGTCAATCGATACTTCGCAAAACGGGTGTCGCCGCTGATGTTTCTACAATCATCCTCAAAGCGTTGTCGAAAGAGAAGGAAAGACGTTACGCGGATGCCAATCAGATGGGTCAAGACATTCGGCGTTATCTGAGCGGTGACGCCATCGACGCAAGACGCGACAGCGCCGTCTATGTCTTGAGAAAGACGGCGTTTCGGCATCGGCTCGCATTTGCCGTTACCGGAGTGTTGGCGGCCGGCATCGTTATCGGCGCTTGGATGAACCAAGGCGGAAGTCGATACTTCGAACCACCACTCGTCGAACTTGGCACGGGCGAGTTTTACACGTCCGCTGATCTCGATGGCCAATCCATGACGCTCCGGTCGATGGTTGATCAAGGCCGCCCGGCAAACTCAACGTTGGCAGAGTTGGTCGTTCGGTTTGGCAGCATCGAAGCGGGGGACTTCGTGGATTCTCTTGAGCCAAAACAGTCTGCGGATCTTGCGGCGATGAAGGATCTGGCTGCCTTCATCGAAGGTCAGCCGGATACCAACGCGTTGAAGGACTATCTCGAGAGATGGCAATCGCGTTTCGACGATCAGGCGCCTGGTGGACGAGTCGAGTCTTCCGGGTTGGTGAATGACCTCATGGTCGAGATCCTCGAAATGGCGATTAAGACTCCCGCCGCAACTCGCTACCCGACCGACGTGCGAACCGAAACCACCGAAGCATCGACATCGATGATTGGTGATTTGCCATGACGACCGAGCAGCAAGACTGGGCTCTGCTTCAGGAGTTGTTCGAGAAGGCTGTTGAGCTTTCCGATGATCAGGTCGATCCTTTCTTGACAGAAGCTTGCGGCGACAACCACTCTCTCAGGGAAGAGGTTCGCGGGTTAGTTGAGGTTTTTCAAGAAGGATGCGATGAGCTGGAGCAAAGTCCCTTTGACCGCCCCGCGAATACGACCAGTTTGCACGAACGCCCGAGCCTGGATGGCTACGAAATCATTTCGGAAATCCACCGTGGTGGACAAGGAACCGTACTCCGCGCCATTCAACTAAGCACGAAACGTGAAGTCGCCGTCAAGTTGATGCACGCGGGGCAATTCGCTGGTGATATGGCGAAACGTCGATTCGAGCGTGAAGTGGAGTTCGTTGGTGGATTGCGTCACCCAGGGATCGTACCGGTCTTCGATAGTGGTCTCGTCACCGATCAATACTTTTATGCGATGGAGTACGTCGATGGCGATCATCTCGACGACTACGTCAAGAAACGGTCGCTCGACACGCGTCAGATTCTTGAACTGTTCGTCGAGATCTGTGACGCCGTCAATCATGCGCAGCAACGTGGCGTAGTGCACCGAGATCTGAAGCCCTCGAATATCTTGATCGACGGGAATGGTCGGCCGCGGATTCTCGATTTTGGCTTGGCCAAATCACTCTCCGGAGAGATGCAGTCTTTGCAAACGGTTTCCATGACCGGGCAGGTCATGGGAACGCTGGCATACATGAGCCCCGAACAGGCATCGGGAGCGAACGACGAGATCGATACCAGGACGGACGTGTACGCTTTGGGGGTCGTGCTTTACGAACTGCTAACGGAAGAGCTTCCCTACGCCCTCGATTTCTCGCTCGCCGAGAACCTCTCCGCCATCTCACATTCACAGCCCAATTCTGTGCCGCTGAGGAGGAATCGTATCGGTGGGGAAGTTTCAACGATTCTGATGAAGGCACTGCAGAAAGAGAAGGATCGCCGATATGGGTCTGCGGGGGCGATGGGCGAAGATATTTCACGCTTTCTGTGCGGTGCACCCATCGAGGCCAAGAGGGATAGTTCGCTCTATGTCATCCGTAAAGTTCTAAAGCGCAACTACAAAACGGCGCTTGCTTCCGCAGCGTTCCTGGCAGTGATCTTGGCTTCGTCGGTTGTTTCGTTTGGGCTGTTCCTAGCCGCTAGCAAAGCCCGTGACCGAGCCGACCGTAACGCAAACCTTTACCAATCGCAGCGTGATGAAGCGACAAACCTTCGGGATGAAGGTTTGGCTCAGCTCTATGTTGCCGAAATGAACTTGGCGGGACAAAACCTGGAAAAGACCGGCGGCATCAAGCGAGTCAAACAGCTAACCGACAATTGGGTCGATTCGAAGTTAGAGAAGGATGTACGCGACTGGGAGTGGTACTTCTTGCAGTCAAAATGCGATCGCGAGTCGGAGATCCTTGAGCATTCGCATGGGATTTGGTGCGTGGACTGGCATCCCGAACGAATGGAGTTTGTGTTTGGTGATGAGGAAGGTTCTGTTTGGACTTGGCGTCCCGGCGAAGAGCCCAACTGGTTCGGAAGAGTGGGAAATCAAGTCCGCAGTGTCGCCTGGAATTGTGATGGAAGCATGATTGCAGCGACCTGTCCGTCTGCTCAAGTCGTTGCTTGGCGTGTTTGCGATCGTGAAGAGGTCGTCCGCGTCCAGAATGACATCAACGTAATCACGTTGGACTGGCATCCGAGTGATCCGCACCGTTTGGCTTTTGCCGACACGCAAAATTTGATGTTCGTTTGGGATGCCTTAGAAGATAATGAAGTTGCCAAGTGGGAAACGGCTACCGGAATTCAATCTATTCATTGGACTAAGGATGGGGATGAGATTGTCGCGGCATGCCATCAACGGATGGCTCAAATCTGGAACGTGAAAACCAAACAAGTCGTGGATCGCTTCGAAGGGTTCGAAGCCTCCGTCTTCGGAGCTTCGTTACAACCGAACGGGTCGCTTGTCGCGGCCTGCGACGTCAGGGGCCGCCTTTCGCTGTTTGACCGCGAACTCGACCGTCACGTTTGGTCAATCGATACGGAGAGGATGTTCTCGAGCGTGAGATGGAGCCCAGACGGTCGGCACTTCGCGAGTGTCGGCTCGGATCGCGTCGTACGTGTCTTTAGCGATCAAGGCATCTTGAAGGCGAGGTTTGACGGGCACGAGAACGGCATTTGGGGGCTCGATTGGAGTCCCGACGGTTCAATGCTTGTCACTTCGGGCATCGATCGAACCATCCGTCTTTGGAAGGCGAATGCGGAGCAGCGTGACCGCGTCATCCGCACCAATCCCCGAGACTCAATGAGTCCGATTCAATCCGTCGACTGGCATCCGTCGGGCGACAGGATTGCCGTCTTTGGCGGTGCAAATACGAAGTACTTACTACGCCCGTCGGATCTTTCGGTTCTAAAGAAAATCTTACCGGGCCCCGGTCGATCCGCATCTGCCAGATGGAGCCCAAACGGCGAGCGGATCGCATCCTGCGGACTTCACAAACTGGTGAGAATTTTGGATGCCGCGACCGGGAAGGTCATCTTTACGTTTGATCGACATTCCTTGGGCGAACGGAGCGATAAAGTCCACGCTTTAAGCTGGAAACCTGATGGTGATTATCTCGTCTCGAGTTGTCACAGAGGTGACGTCTATGTTTGGAATGGTGAGACGGGTGACGTTGTTGCGGAGCATCGAGAACCATGGTTCGCGAGTTCTGTTGATTGGCATCCAACGGAGCCGCTCATTGCGATCGGTTGTTCCAACGATCACACGGTCAAGCTTTGGCATTTCGAAGGTGATGATCCTCCAGAAACGATCGCTCGATTCCAACGTCCGGTCCGAATGGTACGTTGGAGCCCGAATGGTATGCAGTTGGCAGCCTGTAGCGACGACGGGGAGGTGCATCTCTGGGACATGGCTGATCGACGGACAACTCATAAGTTGAACGATCACACGAGCAGCGTTGAATGCCTCGCATGGAATCCTTCTGGAACTCGACTCGCGACGGGAGGTAATGACTTAACCATCCGCATTTGGGATACGCAGCGGGGCGTGCAAACGTTGGCGTTTCGAGCTCACGATCGAACGGTAACCAGCATCGATTGGAGTCCCGATGGCAGACAGCTGGTCTCCGGCAGCCTCGATTCCATGGTGAAGATTTGGGATGCAACCAAGGGATACGAACG
>JBCCOI010000347.1:0-7782 GCA_039025515.1 Planctomycetota bacterium | reverse complement strand
TACAGTCTGCAACAGGCCCACGCCCGTTTCGGCAACTCCCTCTCGGGGACCTGCTAACCGGAGAGCCGTGTGCGGGAGAACCGCACGCACGGTTCGGAGGGAGGGGAGTCCGGCAAAACCGGACTTCCCTACCCCTATCAGGGAGCCAATTCCGAGGTCGGAGACCTTCACGACTAGACTTATTGGGCTGCAGGCTTTGCCTAATCCCAGTCTTCGTGCGTTTTCGTTGCGATGAACGTGAAAACGACGCAATTCGCGGCCCTGTGAAGCAGAGCGGTTGGCTTCGCGACTATGCTTTCCTGACCCTACCTCCCGCCTCCGCAGTTCCCTCCACGCGGATCCTCCATGCTCACCGTTCGCTGTTCGACGCATCCTTTTCGCAGGATGCTCTGTTTGCTCGCTTGCGGCGTTGCCAGCCTTCACATCGCGTTTGTTGACGCGAGTTATGTCGTTGCTAAGGAAACCACGGAAGCACTTCCCGTCACCGCCACTCGGGTGCGTGTGGACACAACGGGGACCTCTTACGAGATGCTCGGGACGGTGATCCCCAGGCGAAAGGCGACGATCGGTTTTGCGGTCGCGGGACGCGTGAAGTCACTGTCCGCAGAACGAGGACGGCGTGTCGGTGATGGCGAGATCGTCTGCGAGTTGCAAACACAAGTCATTCGAATCGAAATCGCGGCCGCGAAAGCACAACTACGGCTCGCCGAAGAACAGCTCTCCGAACTGGAAGCCGGTTCACGTAGCGAGGACATCGCCGAAGCACAGGCTCGCATGGACGCGGCGGCGGCTCTTGCGAGGCAAGCAAAAAGCCAACTCACGCGCATCCTCCGACTCGCAAAATCCAAAGCGGCTTCGGTGGATGAAGTCGACGTCGCCACAGCCGAAGCTGATTCGACGGATCGATTGTTCGAGGCCGCAAAGATTGTTCACCAACGTCTGCTTGCGGGACCAAGAATCGAACAAGTGGCTCAAGCACGTGCGCGAGTCGACCTGCAGCGGGAGCAAGTCAAGCTGCTGGAAGATCGTTTGGGAAAACACTCGTTGCGGGCACCGTTCGCGGGATACGTCGTCGAGAAGTTCTCCGAAGCCGGTTCTTGGGTAAGCGCCGGTGATCCGGTCATCGAATTGATCGAGCTCGATACGATTGATGTCGAAGTCCCCGTGCCGGCCTCCGAACTCGGCAACCTAAAAATCGGACAAGCCATTCGCCTTCAATCGAACAGAGCAACGAAGGGACTCAACTCGCCGACGGCAATGTCGCCGGGCAACGAGACTGAGCGGGACTTGTTGATCGGGCACATCGATCGCATCGTGCCTTCGGCGGATTCTCGTTCGCGAACCTATCCCGTGCTGATTCGTTTGCAGAACCCGACGGAGACCGGCCTTCCTTCACTTTTGAACGGGATGCTGGTTCGTGCGGAAATGCCCATCGGGCCTCCTTCCCAATCACTGTTCGTTCCCACGGACTCGGTTGTCTTAGAAGGAGACTCACAGTCCGTCTTTGTGATCGAGACGAACGAAACAAAATCCACAACATCAAACAGCGGACGTGTACGCAAAGTCAATGTCCGTTTGGGCGTAGCCAATGGAGACTGGGTCGCTGTGGAGGGTGAGCTCTCTGAAGGAGATTTGGTCGTCACCCGAGGTAACGAGAGATTGATCGCCGGACAGACGGTGGAGGCGACTACGGTCGACGGCTAAGCCAATGTTTCAGTGGCTGATCAGCAATCCGGTCAAAGTCTATGTCGGTGCAATCCTTGCCGCGTTGTTCGGCGGACTGTCCGTTGGCGTCATTCCAAAGCAACTTGTTCCTGAAGTTGAAAACCCAGTCCTCACGATTGAAACCGAGTGGCCGGGTGCGAGCCCACAGGAAATCGAACGTGAGATCGTTATCGAGCAAGAAGAACAACTGCAGGGCGTCGAGGGTCTGGTCAAACTCTCGTCAAGTTGCAAAGTCGGTTCCTCCGAAATCACGCTCGAGTTCGAGCTGGGAACGGAGATCGACGACGCGCTGGGCCGCGTCAACTCTCGGCTGCAACAAGTCCGCGAGTATCCGATCGATGCACAAGAACCAATCATCGAAGCTTCGAACGTCGCGGACCGACCCATCGCCCGATACGGTTTGACGCCGCGTCCACCGACCGTCGAACAGATTACCGCGTTTCAAAAAGAGCATCCCGAGTGCGCGGAACTTCTCGAGCCATCAAAAACGGCCGCGAACTCTGCGCTGCGTGTTTATTGGTTGCAGCTGTGTCTCGAAGAAAACGCGGAACTGTTCCCGGAACTCGAGCAGTTGAGACCGATCAAGATCAGTCTCGAACGGCTTCGCAAGTTCTCGATCGACTTCATTGAGCCCCGCTTGGAACGCGTTGCGGGGGTCTCCGATGCGCGAACGTATGGGGGCCGAGATGAAGAGATGCAGGTGATCGTTGATCCGGCAAAATTGGCCGCGCGTCAAATCACGATTGCACAAGTCCGCGATGCACTCAGCCGCCAAAACAGCGACTCGACTGCCGGCGACGTCGCGCAAGGCAAACGCAGCTGGATCATTCGGACGCTCGGAAGATTTCGAAGCCCCGAGCAAATCGAGCAACAGTTGCTGGTCTCCGATCAAGATTCGCGAGTCTACTTGGGTGACGTTGCCGAGGTTCGCCATGGATACAAGAAACTGGATAGCATTTCCCGACGCTATGGAACGGCAAGCACCGGCCTTAGCATCAGCCGAGTCACCGGCGCGAACGTCTTGAACGTGATGCGTGGCCTCCGCGAAGCCGAGCGTGAGCTCAACGAGGGTGTGTTGGCGCGAGAGGGTTTAGAAATCTTCCAATACTACGACGAAACCGAATACATCGAGTCTTCGATCCGGTTGGTGGTTCGTAACATGTTGGTCGGTAGCGCGGCAACGATCGCCATCCTGATGCTTTTCCTGCATTTCGGCCGCGAAACGATCATTGCCTCCATTGCGATCGCTCTGTCGGCTATCGCCTCGGTTTACTGGTCACCTTGGTTTTATGGACTGACGCTTTTCTTGATCGCCTTTGCGGGTTATCGACTGGCGCGCGGGGCCTTGGTCGCTGCTGTCGCGATCCCGATCAGCATTTGTGGCGCGTTCCTCTGTTTGACGCTGCTCGGTCGTTCGTTGAACGTCATTTCGCTCGCCGGAATGGCATTCGCCGTCGGAATGTTGGTCGACAATGCGGTTGTGGTTTTGGAAAACATCACGCGTCGACGACAGATGGGCGAGTCGGCGTGGCAAGCCGCAGCCAACGGAGCGTCTGAGGTTTCCGGGGCAATTCTTGCATCAACCCTGACAACCATTGCCGTCTTTGTTCCGGTGATCTTTGTCGAGGCGACTGCGGGGCAACTTTTTCGCGACATTGCCTTGGCGATCAGCTGCGGCATCGCTTTCTCGATGTTGGTCTCGTTCACCGTCATTCCGACATCCGCATCGGCGTTGCTAAGAGGAAACGGACAGGAATCTTCCGTCACGGTCCCGATGCCGAACCGTGGCTTTACGGGGCTGATTCAGCGTGCCGCTGCAACCGCCGTTCAAACAGTCGTCGGATTCAATCGTTGGATCCTAGGATCACGACTGCGATCCGTCTTGGTGGTCATGTTGATGGTTGGCAGTTCCGTTGGGATCAGTTGGCTGCTTTGGCCGAAAGTCGAATACCTGCCGACCGGAAATCGAAACTTTGCGTTCGCGCGATTTTCGCTCCCGCCTGGATACAACATCAATGAACTGTCCGACGTGGGTGCGACGATGGAAGATCGTCTTCGTCCGTACTGGGATATCGATGCACTCGAAAGCGCAACCGACGGATCGGATAAGCCGGTGCTGGACTATTACTTTTGCGTCGTCCGAGACGGGAGTCTCTTCATGGGTTTTCGAGCCCGCGACGAAGAGCGAGCAAGCGAGCTCATTCCGATGATTCGCGATGCCGGAGAGGGACTGCCCGGCATTCGAGTGCTGGCATCACAGTCCAGTCTTTTCGGAAGAGGCCTCACCAGCGGACGCACGATCGACATCGAAATCTCCGGGCCAGACTTGAACCAGCTCGTCGAAATCGCCTCTGACGTCCTCGCGGAAGTGGATCGTCTGATGCCTGAAGCACAGGCCTCGGCGGAGCCCAGCCTGGAACTCTCGAGCCCCGAAGTTCACTTGCGTCCCAAGCTGGTCGCTGCTGCCGAAATGGGAATCGACGCGACCGAACTTGGATACGCGGTGAACGCCTTGGTCGATGGCGCATACGCCGGAGACTACTACATCGGCGGCGACAAAATTGACTTGACGATTCGTAGTGAAGACGACGCCGAGATCCCGAGTGACATCATGTCGCTTCCGCTGGCGACACCGTACGGACAGATCATTCCGCTGCTTGCGGTCGCTGAAATGCAATACGCCAGCGGTCCGGAGAAAATTCAGCGGCGAGAAAGGCTTCGATCCATCACGGTGCAAGTAAGCCCGCCCGATACGATGCCACTTGAAGCGGCGATGGACCTCGTGAACAACGAAATCCTTGGACCCCGTATCGAAGACGGTCGAATCGGAAATGAGTACTTTGTGGCTCTCTCGGGAACGGCCGACAAGCTTCGAGAAGCCTGGGACGCGCTGCGTTTCAACTTCGTCTTGGCCCTAGTGATCACCTATTTGCTGATGGCGGCGTTGTTCGAGTCATGGCTGTACCCGTTCGTGGTGATCCTGAGCGTCCCTCTGGGTGCGGTTGGCGGAATTGCGGGATTGTGGTTACTGAATTTCTTCGTCAATCAATCTCTCGACGTTTTAACCATGTTGGGTTTCATCATTCTGATCGGAACCGTCGTCAATAACGCGATCCTGATCGTGCATCAGTCCTTGGTCCACATGCGTGAAGAAGGCCTCGCCCCACTGGAAGCCGTTCCAAGAAGCGTCCAGACACGAATTCGCCCGATCTGCATTACCACACTCACGACCGTGCTCGGACTCCTTCCGCTCGTGCTGTTTCCCGGTGCGGGCAGCGAGCTGTATCGCGGGCTTGGAGTTGTCTTTCTCGGTGGCATGGTTGTCTCCACCAGTTTCACGCTGGTTCTGGTGCCAGTCTTCTTCGTGCTGATGATGGACCTGCGAAGTCTGTTGGATCTGTCACCTGAATGGGAGCGGACCGCACGCGAAGGTGCACTGCCAGCTTCCGAGACTTCGCTGCGTTCCGCCAGTTGATGTTCCCGCTTCGGTGCCCCGTTCGGAATTGCTGTTTGCCGCTTGCGGTCGAGGGTTCGACGCTTCGCTGCGAACGGGGCCACAGCTTCGATCGTGCCCGCGAAGGCTATTATTCGTTGGCTCAGCCGCAAGACCGAAAAAGCAAGACTCCCGGCGATAGCGATGCGGCGGTCCTGGCGAGACGCCGATGGCTTGAGCGTGGCCACATGAATTCGATGGCAGAGCTGATTGCCGAAAAGCTCAACGCAAAATTTCAGAATGCCCGACCAGTTTTGGAACTCGGATGCGGCGAAGGATCGCTTAGCAAACAAATTTTTGCTGGACACGGTCAATCAGATCCAGCCGCAGGATTCTGCGGGGTTGATCTTTCGAAGCGTGCGATTCGCCTGTCCGCCCGGCATTGGAACGAAGCTTCGTGGATTCTCGCGAACGCGGATCGGACGTTGCCGATTCCGGATGACTCGATCGGTCTGGTCGTTTCGCTTTTTGGCCGCCGACCGCTTTCCGAAATACGTCGCGTGCTTCGTGCCGAAGGGATTGCCTTGTTTGCTGTTCCGGGAGAATGCGATCTCATCGAACTCCGCGAACACGTTCAATCCAAGGGTGAGAAACGAGACAGAGTTACGTCGATCGTTGAGGATTGTGAACGAAGTCGTCTCGTTCTCATCGATCGAATGACTTGGCAGGAGCGCTGCCATTTGAACCGAGACGCAATCTCAGATGTGCTGTCGATGAGCTATCGAGCATTCCGTCGTTCGGAACGTGAAAGGCTAGCGGAACTCGAGCAAGCCGACGTTACGCTGCACGCAGAGATCCTGATTGTTCAGAAGGAGGTCTAGCCCGGGGTATTGTTCTTTCGATAGCGTTTGCGGGGGACGTCGGATTTATTACTGAGCCGCAGGGCGATAGCCCCGGTTGCTGGCGAGGTTGCTAACAGAACCGGGGCTATCGCCCTGCGGCTCAAAGTGGACCAACCGAAAACCCGCAGTAATAAATCCGACATCCCGAGCAAACGCCGACTTTTCCACCAGAGAGAACCGGTAGCTTTGGCGGCTGCCGCTATGACTCTTCGTTTACCGATTCAACTTTGTTTCGAGAAATGCCTTCTCTGCAGTCGACGGCGCCAGCTCTAACGCCTCCTTCAAGTAACGTACTGCATTTTCATGGTCACCTTGACGCCTGCTGAGATTGGCTGCCGCTGCAGCCCACAGGTGCGAACGAGACTTAAACGTACCATCGATCTCGTGCAGCAATCTCCAACCCGTCGCTACACCCTCAGCGTAAGAGAACGCGATCGCGCGATTCAACTGAATGGTCGGTGAGTCATCAAATTGCTGAAGTAGGTCATACGCGGACGCAATTCGCCGCCAATCGGTTGAATCGTAGCTGGTAGCGATGCAGTGTTCGGATGCGATCCAGGCTTCGACGTGATACCGACAGATCTCGCCGCCACACGCGTGCTTCATCCACCGACTCGCTTCGCTAACCATGCGATAATCCCACTTTGAACGATCTTGATCCTCCAGTTGAAGCATCAGCCCCTGATCGTTCAGTCTCGAGTCGAGCCGTGACGCGTGAAATAGCATCAATGCGACCAGAGCAGAACTCCCTGCACCGGAGGTGAGCGGATGCTCCGCAAGCAGTAGCGCCAACCGTACGGCTTCTTGGCACAGCTCTTCGCGAATCAACTTGTGGTCGCCGCTTGAGTAGTAGCCTTCGTTGAACAACAGATAAGCAACGGATTGAACCGACGGCAAGCGGCCTCGAATATCATGGGGGCTCAGTTGATACGGATCGAAATTCAAAGATCGAAGTTTCTGTTTCGCGCGAACGAGCTTCTTGGCGACGTTTGACTCTGAAATCAATAATGCACGCGCGATTTCTGAATTTCCAAATCCACACAGAGTCTTGAGCGCCAACGCGACCTGAGACTCCGGAGGGATTTCCGCGGCACAACATGCGAAGATCATTCGCAACTGGCTATCCGATACCTCATGCTCATCAACCGTGGCAGAATCCCGGGAACTTACCGACTCGCTGGCCCCCTCCACTGCCGTCAACGGGTTCCATCGCATATCACGTCGCAATTGATCCATCGCGGAGTTGTATGCGACGCGGTAGAGCCAGGCACTCGGTTGATCAGGCACGCCAGTGTGTGGCCAGGACCGCAGAGCGCGAATCAATGCCCCCTGAACCACATCTTCGACCAGATCGAGATAACGCACGCCGAAGCGGCCGGTCAGTGTTGCCACCAACCTTGCCGATTCGTGACGGCAAAAGTGCTCGACCAGGCGATGTGGTTCTTCCATCAACAAACCGGCTACTCGAGTCCGGCAAATTCGCGGACCTCAACATTGCCGCCCATCTTCAAAATCGGACAACCCTTGGCGACTTCAACGGCCACCTCATAGCTTTCGGCATGAAGAACGTTGTAACCGCCAACCACCTCCTTCGATTCAACGTAGGGTCCATCGGACACGAGGCCATCAGAGTTGACAAGTTTTCCTCCCGGTTGCAGCCCATCTCCACCCTCGAATTGGGCACTTTGTGAAGCAGCGCTCTGCATCCAATCGCCCCAGACG
>JBCCOI010000346.1:0-7789 GCA_039025515.1 Planctomycetota bacterium | reverse complement strand
GGCCCATACTTGCGGGACCTGACGCGGGCGGCTGCAGTCTTGGTCACCGAAGAAATGCCGGTGCAACCGCTGGTCGGCTGGATCGAACGGTTGACCCACACGTCGCAAACGCCCATCGCGGCAGTCGATTGCAGCTGTCTGGCGCCCGTGACGGCACTTGGAAAACTCTACGAGACCGCCAGTTCGTTTCGGCGCGATGCGGCTGCGCTCCATCAACAACAGCTTGCGAAGCGCTACGACGAACAGCCGGTCGATTGCGCGATGTGCGACCCGGAGTGGATCGAACATCGCTTCAAACTCAAGACGATTAATCTGTCGACCGCAAATCTCGCGGACCTACTGCACCTTTGCAAGATTGATCACTCGATCGCCCCGGTCGCCGACACACCCGGAGGCTCCCGCGCCGGTTATCTGCGATGGGAAACGTTTCGACAAAATGGCCTGATGAAGTATCGGCAAGCACGCGTGAATCCCACGGCGGCCGGTGGTTCGAGCCGGATGAGCGCCTACTTGCACTACGGGATGGTGAGCCCGTTTCGAATCGCGCGAGAGGCTGCAGCGATCGGTGCCGAAAAGTTCATCGATGAGCTTTTAGTTTGGCGGGAACTCACCTTTCATTTTTGTTTTCATCATCGCGAGTCACTCGACTCACTGGATGCCGTTCCGGCTTGGGCAAAGGAAACGTTGATCGAGCACGCTGAGGACGCGCGGCTGAAAAACTGCAGCTGGGAAAAGCTCGCCCGCGGCGGTTCAGAACACAGACTCTGGGACGCGGCTCAGAGAAGCTTGCTCAAGCATGGTGAACTCCACAATAACGTCCGCATGACGTGGGGAAAAGCGATGCTTCCTTGGCTGAGCAGTCCCCTTCGTGCCTTGCAAGTGACGTTCGACCTCAATCACCGTTATTCGCTCGATGGACGCAATCCCGCTTCGTACGGAGGCATCCTTTGGTGCTATGGGCAGTTTGACCGTCCAGCCGATCGGGAACAGCCGGTGTACGGACGGCTCAAAACGCGAGACATCGAGAGCCACACAAAGAAACTCGATCTCAAACAGTTCATCAAGCGCGTTGACCGCCCCATCGCTGATCGTCTGCCCTCCGTTGCGATCGTTGGTGGAGGCATTAGCGGACTGATCGCGGCGCGGACGCTTCAAGACCACGGCCTGCAGGTCAGCGTCTTTGACAAGGCGCGTGGCGTCGGCGGACGAACGTCGACCCGTCGGATTCAGTTAGAAGACGGCAAAGACATCTTCTTTGACCACGGTGCGCAGTACTTCGCGGCCCGAGATCCTCGATTCTGCCGTTACGTTCAGTCCTGGATTCATGACGGCGTCGTCGCACCCTGGCTGGGTAAGCTCGTGAACTTGGATTCTGCAGGGAAGCTACTGTCAGAAAAAAACGCTTCGCCGCGTTACGTCGGCACACCGGGCATGAATGCGATCGCCAAGCATTTGGCGCGCGATCTGGACGTCCGTGTTTCGACTCGAATCACCAAACTACAGCCGATCTCCAATGACAGATGGAAATTGATTTCCGAATCATCCGATGTAGGCGATTTTGATTTGGTACTCGCATCCTGCCCGGCAACTCAGACAGCGGAACTCTTCGCCGGTCACACAACCATCTCGGAACAAGTAAGGTCGGTCCGGATGCAACCCTGTTGGACCCTGATGCTGGCTGGCGACGCCTTTGCGGAACTTCCGTTCGATGGAGCCTTTGTGCAGGATAGTCCCCTCGGCTGGATCGCCGCCAACTTCCGAAAGCCCAAACGCGACAGCACGCCGTCGTTGGTAGTTCAAGCCACGCCGCAATGGACGGAACAGCACATCGAGGACTCATCGGAAGACGTACAAACACAACTGCTGGGCTCGCTTCAACAGTTACTGAAGATCAACGTGGACGAGCTCAGCCATCAAACGGCGCATCGCTGGATGTACGCTTACGCCGACCGATCACTTGACTGCGAAGCACTGTTTGATTCGGTCACCGGCCTGGGGGCCTTCGGCGACTGGTGTTGCGGAACGCAGGTCGAAGCTGCGTTTCTGAGCGGCATGGCGATTGCCGGTTCGGTGCTCCGGCACTACACGATCGACCGTCGGCCCTACCAAGAGGCGCCGACCGAGAGTCAGCCACTGCTGTTCGAGTGATTCTCAAGCATTGAGCTTCACATCCGGGCTGTCCGCGACGTTGACCCATACGTGCACGTGCGGAGCCCCGCGGTAATGCCATACAAATGAAGGACCTTCCAAACGCCAGTTGTCCCAGACTTGGTCGTTGCCGAGGTCGGCATCCGAATAGAAGGCCAACGAACAAGCGTCCAAGCCGCCTTGCTTCTTCAAGCATGCGAGTGCTTCTTGGCGATCGCTTTCGCGGTACATTTCCACCAGAAGCCCGAGCGTTTCCTGGAGCTTTGATTTCTGATCCTGCGAAAGTTCGGAAACGGGCAGGCCGGGAATCTCCCGGTTTCCCTTGAATGCGACATCTCTTTCGCGTGGCGTACGGCGCCTGAGTGCGGCAGCTTGCTGTTTCCCATCAAGGACTTGGTACAGGTTGTTTGCGGCGACTGCTTGATGCCAGAAGACATTGTCGTGGTGCTTCGGACCTTCATTGAAATCGGGCGCGTGTCCGTAAAAGATCGGCCCGCCAAAGGCAACGTGATCGGCCGAGTTGCCATCGCATCGCAACGTCATATGACGTCCGGTCAGCACCAGCTCAAACTTACCGTCACCGGGCTTTCCGAAAATGGCAATCGATTGCTCATTGCCAAAGCCGCCCGCATCGTCCTCGAGCTGTCGATAATAGCGTTCGTGCCACTCCGGACTTACGATAGATTCAAAGACGGATCGAATCAGTTCTCGTTGCTCATCCGAATAAAAGTCGTCGTTGACCTCCGGCCGTGTCACTTGCCAATTATTGGCGACGAAAGTTCGCAACAATCCTCGTCGCGGGTCTTGGTGGTTCCAACCAAAGCAAATCTCTCGCCTTTGCCGATCCGAGAGCGTGCCGTAGAGACGCGCGACCAAACTTTCTGCCGAGACCGCTTGGGTCCCGTCGGCAACGAGATCGCCCGCGTGGACGCCGCCCGCAACGAGGGAACCCGCAGCTGCGACCGTTGCGGACTGGAGAAAGCGACGGCGGTCGAATGGAGAACCCGTATGCATGATTGCTTCCCTATCGTTAGAACCTTGTCGAGCCGAATCACAACACGTGATAGTCGGTGAACGCTTTCGGATGCTTTTTAAACGCGGAGTCAACCGTCATGTTTCGTTGGGGAATCCTTGGCTGTGGTGACATTGCGCAAAAGCGGGTGGCAGGAGCCATCCTTGAGGATAGCCGATCAACGTTGCTCGGAGCGTGCCGCCGCGACACAAATCTCCTGAAAACGTTCGCACAGCAATTCGATGTCATGTTTGTGACCTCCGATGCATCAGAGTTAGTCACACACCCAGAGATCGATGCCGTCTACATCGCAACGCCCGTTCATCTTCATTGTGAACAGACGATTGCCGCCGCAAACGCGGGAAAACACGTGCTGGTCGAAAAACCGATGGCACTCGATGCGGACCAATGCGAACAGATGGTGGGTGCTTGTCGCGCGTCAAAAACGACATTGGGTGTCGCGTATTATCGACCGTTCTACCCCGCCATCAGGCGAATCCGTGAAATACTCCTGAGCGGCACGCTTGGACGGCCCCTTTCGGCCCTTGTGACCACCGGTAACCCAAATCGATTCCCGCCCGATGACTGGCGAGTTGTGCGGTCACGCGGAGGCGGCGGCCCATTGATGGACATCGGAAGCCATCGTTTGGATCTTCTCATCGATCTCTTCGGATACCCGACGGAAGTGGCAGGACTGACCACTTCCTCCCCCACCTTTGAAAGCGAACAAGCCGCGACCGCCGTGATGAAATTCGAGTCACAGTGTATCGGTACGCTTCAATGCTACTTTGGAACGACCAACACGCCAGATCGGCTGGAGATCATTGCGACCGATGGTCGGGTTCAGATCGAAGACCTCAACGGAGGCGAGCTCTTACTCCATGACTCCAATGGGACTCATCATGAGTCCCATCCGCCGGCGACCAATTTCCATGCACCGCTCATCGCTGACTTCACCGCCGCCCTAACCACGGGTTCAGATCCGACAGTGACCGGTGAACGAGGAATGCAAACCAATCGCCTACTCGAATCGATCTACCGAACTGCTAAGTGGTGATCAGGACGGGTGGCATGATCAACGACAGAGCGAAACTACCTTCGTTTCTTGAGCCAATCGGCGTATTGCCATCGCGATTGCCATTGATCCAGATACGGTCGGTAATCATTTCTCTCATTCCAGAACTGCGGTTCCGGATGATCAGAGTCTACGCGGCCGGAAGGGTAGTCTTTACCCGCAATGCTTCTGTCGGTCGACCGAACAAACTCATCAAGACTTTGTTTCAGCACGCTGAACTGCTCAGGATACTTCTTCGCAACGTTGGTTGACTCTTTCGGATCGCTTTCGAGATCGAAAAGGGCGATGCTTTTTTTGTCTCGAAGCTTTGTCGCCAAGATTTTCCACCGGTTGTCCACGATCGCAGCGCCTTCTTTGTATCGAAATCCGATCGCCTTCTGTCTTTGGCCTGACCTCGCACCCTCAAACAAGCCCGTTAGGCTTACACCATCAAGGATACGTGTGCCGGAATATTGAATACCTGCCAATTCAAGCACGGTTGGAAGAATGTCCATGACACAAGCCGGATAGTCCGTTTGCCCCGGCACGATCTTACCAGGCCACTCCATCAGACCGGGCACTCGTAAACCGCCCTCGTAAAGCGTTCCCTTGTTCCCGCGCAGCCCACCCACCGTGGGAGGATGAATACGAGGCAGACCACCGTTATCGCTGCAGTACCACAACAACGTTTCGCGTTCGATCTTCAGATCTCGAAGCCCATCTCGAAGCGACGCCATACTGCGGTCAAGCGCGACCAACTCGCCATAGTGATGCTTCGAAGTTTGATCCAGGTCTTCAAACGCGGCCACATCAGCGGACGAAGCTTTAAAAGGCGAATGTGGCGTTCCATACCAAATGACCGTGAAGAACGGCCGACCTTTGTTTACTCGAGATCCTAAGAACTTTAGAGCTTCATCGACGACGACCTCCGATGAATCACCTTCGTAGTCTTCGACGACACCCATTCGTCCGAGCAACGGATCGCGGTCAAAGTAGTTTGTGACCGAAAGCCACAATTGAAAACCGAATCGTCCCGGATGAAATCGGTCCTCGAGAAAGATCGGAACACCTGGACCTCGCAGCCCATTGAGATGCCATTTCCCGAAGTGTGCCGTTTGATAACCTGCATCCGAGAGGAGTTGCGACAGCGTGATCTCTTGATGTCGCAAAGCAAAGCCATGGCTGGGTACACCCGTTCGAACAGGTGATCGCCCGGTCAGCACAGCGGCTCTCGTCGGGGAGCAAACGGCGGAACCGGCGTAAAAGCGATTGAACCGAAGACCGTTGGCCGCCATCGCATCAAGCGCGGGCGTCTTCAGACGTGGATGTCCGGCATAGCCGGTTTCCCCCCAGCCCTGATCATCCGCCATGACGAGAATCACATTGGGGCGTTTATCAGATTCGTCGGCAGCATCTGCAGTGTCCACGAAGCAAACACCTGCCAACCCAAGGGTCAAAACGCGAAGCATTGGTTGTGTGACGCGATCGAGTTTCATTCTGACATTCCCTCACAAGCGAGGCAGATGGGATGCATGGTTCACGACGTAGCGTACACGCTGTTTCAATTCCGCGATTGCAAATTTGGTCCTCTCGCTCCGGTTTGTTGGTAAGCTGTGAGGCCCTCCGCTTTCCCCACCACCTGATCAGAGCCGTTATGTACCGAGTCAACCTTCTTTCACTACTCGCATTGCTGATCAGCTGCTTCGCTGCTCCAGCCGAACTGATTCCGGCCACCGCCCAATCGAAGCGAAAAAATCCAGCGTTTGAACCCGTCGAAGATGTCGATGGCCTTCCACGCGTGTTGATTCTTGGAGATTCGATTTCGATTGGTTACACGGTCCCCGTGCGCGAAGCTCTCGCCGGAGTGGCCAACGTTCACCGTCCTCCAGAAAACTGTTCGTCATCACGAACGGGTGCCGAAAAACTCGACAAGTGGTTAGGTGACGAGCGGTGGGATTTGATTCACTTCAATTTTGGCCTGCATGATCTGAAGCACGTGATCGGAAATTCACAACAATTGGTCGACGTGGACAATCCGAAGAGCCACCGCCAGGTCGAGTTAGATGAATATCGCAAGCACATGTCGGAGATCGCCAGCCGCTTAAAGAAAACCAATGCCAAGCTCGTTTGGTGCAACACGACGCCGGTACCTGAAGGTGCCAAAGGTAGACTGCCGCACTACGTTGGTGAATACAATCGGGTTGCGGCTGAGGTTATGAGCGAGTTTGAGATACCAACGAATGATCTCCATTCTTTTGCGGCCGAGAGGCTGGAAAAAATCCAGCGGAAGGCCAACGTGCATTTCTTTCCAGAAGGCTCGAAGGCTCTCGCACGGCATGTTGCAAATGTGATTCGTGAGCAACTCGAGCTAGAGTGATTTGCGCCTAGTACCACATCTTCGAAATGCCCGCGGCGCGGCGTGCATCGGCCAGTTGGCCACGATGCATCAACCAGTGGTCAGCGACATATTGAAAGCACCTGCGATACGTGCCAAAAAGGTGCTCCGCACCCTCCGGGACTTCTGTCCCAGAGCGATCAAGATGCGGTTCCTCAAGTGTCTCCAATAACGAGATTGTTTTCGAACGCATATCACGGCATGCGATGATCGCTTGATCGAACGTCACATCGATTGCCTTTTCGACTGGCAAATCTTCGCCGTCAAAGGAACCTTGCCAGTGCGAAAGTGGATTTGGTTCTCCACGCATGAAATCGAAGATGACCAGCCCTTCGATGAAGGCGAGATGCCCGAGGATCCAGAGCGTGTGACAACCGCCGCGCGAAGTCGGGGAAACGAAACAGTGATCTCGCATGTCCTCAACTCTTGACAGCACGATGGACTCGCTGCGGCGCAGGTTCTCATGGATCAGATCAATGGAATCCAACTCGAACGCTCCCTTAAACTTCGCTGAGGCCGACCGCTTGAAGGACGCGTGCGTCGCGAAGCGGTTCCGTGAACGGTGAGACGGATTCCAACATCCCGTTGAAAGCCAAGCCGATGGCGATTGCAGCCGTCAACAACATGGCGTCAAGAAGCCGAAACCGCCGTCGCTCGTTTATCGCATTCATTACTTTTACATGAGTGATGAATCGCTAGTTTCCACCTGTAAGGAACGGGCGATCAATTATTGTCGCCAATCGGCTCCGTCCGATCGATTTTGACACGTTTCCATCGGGCGGAGCCGATGGGCGACTTTCAAAAACACGCCAGTTAATGATGGGCCGTTCCTAAATGGTCCGCTTCGGAAATCCTAAACGATGTCCTTCGCCATCTCGAATCGCGACAGTGTTTGACCGCCAACCTCCACGGTCTCCTCCCCCACAATCATGAAGCCCATCCTTGTGAATGCGGGTTCCGCCATCAGGCTGGCGTGGACACTCAAACGCACGAGACCGGACCGCACCGTGATGTTTTCCAGTTCCTCATACAACGATCGAAGGATCCCCTTCCGTTGCGATTGGGGGCGAACGAACGCGAGATCGATGTAGCCGCTTTCGGTCACGCTGATGAAACCCAAGACCCGATCGAACTGGCGAGCGAGCAGAATCGTCTGACCGTCCAGCCTGTTTACCCATTT
>JBCCOI010000345.1:0-7802 GCA_039025515.1 Planctomycetota bacterium | reverse complement strand
GACCGAGTACGTGATGATGAGCCGGGGACCGACACAGTGATGCGAGGCATGGAACGCCTGCACGACATCAGCGTCTGTTGGCAAACATTTGGGCCAAAATCTAAATTAAGGGCTTGTTGACTTGTGTATAACAACGAGGGCTGACCCCGCCGGCAGAGATATATTTGATGGCTACTGCGATGACTCTTCTCTATCCGGTACAGCACATGCGCCTATTCACCTTACTTTTTGTGTTGCTTTTCTGCGCTGGACAAACTCGTTCACAAGACACGCAAACGTCCGCAACGATCACCGATTTCGATCGGCCGTTTCTGTTCGCTTACGGCTCATGGGAGGGTCATGCCGTTTGTGAAAACGGAATCGCGAGAATCAGCGGAGCCACAAATCAAGGTGGTGCTGGCGTGAACTTGCGATTGAACCTATCGGCGGTCGCAGACGGCATCCCCGCGATCAAGGTGCGTGCATTGCAAGGCAACGAGATGAAGGTTTTGCGACTGATGCTCTTAGCCGGCGAAGAAGGCAAGCCGCTTTGGAGGTTTCGGATGCCGGCTTCCGATGGCAAGTGGCATTGGGTGTCCGCTGAGGCTGCAGCGACCTTAAAGACGCCACGCGAATTCGAATCAGATTCGTCCTCCGATTCCGACATAAGCTCCGATTTCGACATAAGCGATGTCCGGCAGTGGCAGATCATTGGTGATTGGGCCGGCGGTGTGGCGGCCAACTTTGAAATCGACTCCGTGGTCGTCAGGCCCGCGACCGACAAGCAAATCGCTGAGCGCCGGGCGGCGATGGATCAGCAAGAGCAGACACGTCAGAAGGCGATCAAAGCCGAAGAACGACGACGCAATAACCTTCGCGAGTGGTACGGGCAGCGGACGGAGCGATCGCCCGTGGTCTCGCGGATCAGTTTGGTCGCACCCGAGATACTTGCGATTGAAATCAACGCCGGAAAACTGAAACCGGCCGAGTACCTGCGTTATGAACCCGCCGAAGGTGACAAGCGTGAGACCAAACGCGATGAAAAAGGCGAGGTAACGGAGGTCCTCCTCGTTCGCGACGACAAGACGATCGGATGGCTGATCGGAGAAAACCGAGAGTACTTGGTGACCTGGGAGCAGATTGTTGGCGATCCGCTACTCGCTTTCGTCGCCGACGAAGCCAAGACCTTCCGGCTGCGAACGACCGGAATCAAGCCCGTTGCACCGCTAAAGGTCCACCGAAAGTCCAGCGTCGTCGCTTGGGCCCAAGGACCTGCGACGACGGGTGTGAGACACACGCTCTACCTAGTTTTGCCCCAGCGCATTCGTGATGCGGTTGCCGCCGGAAAGACAGTGACCGTCGAGCACGGTGAGCTGAATACGCAGTCGACGTCCACCGAGTTTCGATTCGATCCGATTTCGACACGAAGCGACGCGATCCACGTCAATCAAATCGGCTACCGAAGCGACGATCCAGTGAAGCGGGCGTTTGTATCGATCTGGTTGGGCAACGGAGGTTCTTACAAACAGCCGAACGAACTTCCCTTCGCCATTGTCGACGATCAGAGTGGCAAGGTGGTCTATCGCGGAGTGGGCGAACGTCATTTCCCGGCGACGCGACCCGAGAAGATGGCTCGCGAACATAACTTCAACGGGACCGATGTCGCGCGTCTTGATTTCAGCGACTTCCAAAAGCCGGGACGATATCGAGTTTGCATTCGTGGCGTCGGGACTTCCTATCCATTTCCAATCAATGAGGACGTTTGGTCGAAGGCTTGGCACACCCAGCTCCGAGGTCTCTTCCATAACCGCACGGGGATTGAACTTGGCCCTCCCCATAGCGACTTCCGCAAACCGCGAGACATGCATCCAGCCGACGGATATCGAGTGACACGATCCACCTATCGCTCCGTCGAAGCTGGCGCGTCTACGATGGATCAGCTTGTGGCCGGTGATACCGGCGAAGAAATTCCCGGTGGCTGGGGTGGCTACCATGACGCGGGAGATTGGAATCCTCGCCGCGTGACCCACATGAAAGTCACGATGGCGATGTTGGAAGTCTTTGAAATGTTTGAAGACAAGCTCAAAGACTTTTCACTCAACCTTCCCAATCGCGAGTCACTTCCCGACATCCTTGCCGAAGCTGTCTTCGAGTTCTCAGCGTTTCAGCGGCTGCAAATGCCAAACGGCGGCGTCGGCCTGGGCTTGGAAAGCAAGGGAGATCCTTTGCCCGGCGAAGTAAGTTGGCACAACAGTTTTGCGTCGTATGCATACGCCCCAGACTACAGTTCGAGTTGGTTTTATTCGGCCGCCGCCGCAAGACTTTCCAGACTGTTGGCCGCGTACGACCGAGACCTGTCCGACGAGATTCTTGCAAGCGGTCGTCGCGCGTTTGAGTTCGCGGAAAAGGACTATGCCAGAGACTCGGAATCGGGAGCAATCAAGACTCATTCCGAAGTTTGGAAATCGATGGATCACCGAAACCTGGCAGCCATCGAACTTTATCGCACGACATCCGAGGAACGCTACCACGACATCCTTCTGGAAGACACATTACTGACGGATGATGAGCCCGATCTGTTCCAATGGGGCAAGGGCGTCCAACGAGATCAAGCGTTCGCGTACGCAACGCTGCCCGCATCACTGGGCGATGATGCGCTCAAACGCACAGCGGTTCAGGCGATCGAGCGGCTTGCCATGCGTGGTTTGGAGTACGCAGAAGGAAACGCTTTCAATCTCACCAGCGTTGACAGAGGGAAGCCCCAATTCGTCGGTTTCTACACGCAGCCTGAGGCGAAGGACATGACGCGTGCTCATTACCTGACCGGTTATCAAGAGTATTTAGCCGGTGCCGTCCAGTCGACACAGTTCCAAAGCGGATGCAATCCCAACAATTACGTGATGATCAGTGGGCTGGGCGCGAATCCCTTGAAGCACGTTTTCAAACTCGATGCCCGTCGCACCGGCCAATCCGTACCGGCCGGGCTCACGCCATACGGCAACATTGATTTCACGCAGTGGAATGAAGAATTCGTGGTTTGGCCCATCCGCTGGATTCTGGGAAAACCCTCCGAACCAAATCCTTACGAGTGGCCGACGCACGAAGCGTATTGGGATTTGGGCGGTTGGCCGATGATGGAGGAGTTCACCGTCGATGCATGGGCACCCAATGTTTACGTTTGGGGATACCTGGCATTTCGCGAATGATTGATTTGCTACTGCTCGGTTGATGGAGGCTTACTCTTCGGATCAGCTTTTGGCCAATCAGGAATCTTGGCTTCGCGCACCCAGTCGTCGGCTTTCATACCAGCCGCCGCTAGTGCTTGGTCGATCGCGGCGATGGTTGCCGCGTTCGGCTTGAAAGACCCTGGCCGTTTTCCTTCGGCGACCTGTCGCGGAGTCGCCTTGAGGGCGTTCTTGCGATGCCAGACTTGTGGGTCGGCGCCGGCGGCAGCCAATACCTCAACAACCTTTGGGAAGCTGCGATACGCTGCTCCGTGCATCGTGGTTTCGTTGTCTTGATTGACGTCGTTGACATTCGCACCCCAATCGATCAACTGACGCACCATCGCGACCGCCTCGGGTTCCGTACCCGGAAACTCATCAGCCACGAAAATGCCAACACCGGCGGCAGCGAGGATCGGCGTCGTTCCATCGTCATTCGCGATTTCGATACTCGCGCCGTTGTCAAATAGAAGTCGGGCGTACTCAAGATCGGACGTGTATGCGGCATAAAGCATCGGCGTAGCGCCTTTGGCATTCAAACGTGCCGCAGCGTGCTTCCCTTTCAAGAGACGCAAGTTCACATCGGCCCCGCGCTCGATCAACGCTACGGCGAACTGCAAACTCCCCATCTCGCCCGATCCGACCGGCGGCGGGTCACCATCGGGATTGTCACCACGTGGTGGTCGACGGACCCAGGACAACGCGTGAAGCGGAGCAAAACCGCTGCGTTCGTCGTTCGGGTCGGCACCCCAATCGACCAAATCAATCGCCGTTTCAAAGTGCCCACTTTCAACGGCGAGCATCAACGGCGAAGTTCCTTTTCGCGGATTTCGGCCCGAGCTCGTTTGTGGAGACATGGTCTGATTGATGTCCGCACCGGCGTGGAGCAGCCTTCGAACCACTCGGCCGTGACCATGTCGTGCAGCAAAGTGCATCGCGGTAAAACCGGATCGCAGCTTGGTTCGATACTCAGCCCCGGCGTCCAGCAGTAAATCGACGACGCTCCAGTGACCTTCGGCGGCAGCCCACATCAACGCGGTCTGCTTCTGCTGTTGTGACGCGTTGACTTCCGCACCATGTTTGATCAGGTGTCGACAGATCGCAGTGTTGCCGACGCGTGCGGCCAGCATCAACGGAGTTTCATTTCCGTTGACTGCAAGATTCGGATCGGCGCCTTCATCTAACAACGCAATCGCGGCGTTGAGATGCCCCCACCTGGAGGCGAGCCCGAGCGGTGTCACGCCGTAACCGGTTTTCGCATCCACACGAAAACCGAACGAAACCAAGCTCGAGATTGCGACGGGATGATTCCAACGCGAAGCCCAATGCAATGCGGTCATGCCGTCGGCTTGGACATGATCAGCGGGATCTAAATTCGGTTCGATCAACGCTTCTGCGAGAGCCGGCCAACGTCGCATCTCCGCGAGATCCGCGATGTTCGGTTGAGCAGACTGCTTCAAAACGCTGTCGTCCGCAGCAACGGAACTCGCACTCAAAATAGCGAGCACTATCCAAGCAACCATTCGCTGATAAGGCAGCGCATTCGCTTTAGCTGGACCACGCCACTCCACACTCAAACGTAACCCGAAGCGTGAGCGAGTAAACGAGTTATGGGAATCGCCTCGCTTACGCTTCTGGTTAGGATTCTGCGGCACTCTCGACGAAAGTGCCGCTGTCCAGCGAGAGACGTTTTTCATTGCGTGGTTTGTTGGCGAGTGCGTTGTTCTTTTTTCTTCAAAGAAGTCATGTACTCAACGAGATCGATCAGGCCTTGCTGTCCTGTGAGGTGATGAAGATTCTCCGGCATCAGCGACTTCTCATTTTTCTTCAACGCCTCGATCTCCTCGCTCGGAATCTTACGGTCGATGGCGTCCGCCGTTCGAATCACAATTTCTTTATCGGACTCCGACAGTTTGAGGCCCGCGATCACCTGACCCTCGTCAGTGAGAACGGTGTAGCCCTCGTAGTTATGGCTGATGCCAGCGCTGGGTGCGAGGATCGCGGTGAGCATCGCTTCGCGGGAAAGCTTGTTTCCGATTTCAGAAAGATTGGGGCCGACTTCCTTCCCCTTACCTCCCACAACGTGACACTTCGAACAAGTCGCCGTTCCCTCAAAGAGCTTGCGTCCGCGTTCGAGGTCTCCATTCATTTTGGCCAGCTGATCAATCGGAGGAAGCGGCTTGTCGTCTTTCTGCGAAGGCGTCGGCAGCAATTGCCCGGCGCGAATCCGAATCCCCTGCGAACTGTTCCTCGAAAGCATCGCTCCTGCGACCAGCACGGAGTCACCAAGCAGCTTCTTCTGTTCGGCTGCGGCGAGCAAACGATTCGCGCCGTCGCGTGTTTTTGCGAGAGCTTCGATTGCGACGCGCCGCTGGTCGTACGAACGTTCTGCGTCGACGATCAACTCCGCAAGGAAGTGATTCGCCCTCGCGTTCCCGACAAATCCGACATACTCGGTCGCACGAACGTCTCCGCTTTGCAGTCGCTTGCGCAGTGCCGCGCGGCCGGCTTCGAGTTCCAGCAGCGATTCGGCAGCTTCGACGCCCGCCGAAGCATCTTCGCCGTCCAGCACAGTAAGAAGTCGTTTTTCGATGCCTTTTGGTTGAAACCGTTTGATGATGCGAATGAAGTCCGGTGTGCCCTGAGCACGATCGAGTTGCCGGTCGACCGCCGCCATGACTTCGGGGCGCTGTAGCAACGAGGGATCACTCATGCGTTCGGCGGCACGGATGGCAACGATGTCGCTCCTTGGATCACCACCGGAGTCCGACGGGATCAGCTTCATCAATGCCACATTGCGAACTTCCGCCGAATGAAATTCGAGGCTCCGAAAGTATCGCTCGGTGGCTTTCGCGGAGAGCTTTGGATCGGCAAGCAGGGAGACGATCGCGTCGGCAGCCTTCGGAGCTCGAACTCGCCAGACGATGTCACGTCCGCCGGGTGTGTCCCATTGGCCGTCCACAAGTTTCATGTAGGCATCCAAGCACTCCGCGGCTCGAAGATCGCTTCCGATTCCAAGGGCTTCGAGATACCAACGATCTTGGCCGTCGTGCTTGGCGGCGAGCCGCGCCCAAACGACCGGCATCGTTTCGCTTTCATCAAAACGCAGCGCCACCGCCAGCTCTCGTCGCACAGCTGGTGACTCGTCATCGACAGCGTCGGTCAACCACTGCGAAGGTTGCTTTGTGTGCTGTTTGGCCAGCCGAATCGCCATGATGCGAACGTCGGGATCGGGATGACGCATCGCACGTTCGACCGTTGGATTCGATTCGCCTTCGATCTTTCCGAGCAACCACAGCGCCCGCGCGGCCATTCGCGGATTCGGGTCATCAGCCATCTTCTCCAATGCAGGCTTCGCGTCGGCTCCCATCGCATTCAATGAGCGCCAAGCCCTCGCACGAATCGCTACGTTCGGGTTTCTCAATGCCTCCGTTGCACCTTCGGCCGATGAGTAGTCGTAATCCGGAAGCGTGTATCCGACGCCCGGTGGTGCGATTCGGAACAAGCGTCCTCGGTCCGAGTCTCCTTGCCGGTGTCCGCCAACGCCCGGGTCGTACCAATCGGACACAAACAGTGAACCGTCCGGCGCGACGCATACATCCGCTGGTCGGAACCAACGATCCTCGATGCCGGTCAATAAGGGTTCGATCACAGCGG
Source organism: Planctomycetota bacterium (assembly GCA_039025515.1). Classification (GTDB taxonomy): domain Bacteria; phylum Planctomycetota; class Planctomycetia; order Pirellulales; family Pirellulaceae; genus Stieleria. The sequence continues at coordinate 942 of JBCCOI010000345.1, read as the reverse complement.
TGTATCCGGCACCGGCGGACCTGGTCGGATAAGCGCGGACCATGTTCGGGCCAGGATCGCAATGGATCATTTGGTCCCAAAATCGTTCGGGAAGCAATCGACCTTCATAAAAGCAAATTCCACTGGGAGAACCCGCACCGGTTTGCAGCAGGTTGGGAACCACACCGGGATCGTGAAGGTGCCAGTGACGATGCATGATCTCGGGCTCCAGGTTGATACGGTCTTCACGCCAACCCTTGCCGGTCATTTCATCAAGGTAACCGTAGTTACCATGTTCCATCACAAAATTGATCCGTGTTCCTTTGTTGCCATCATCGTCGTTGTCGCTTTGCCAAAGCGTGCCGAACGAATCGACTGTCGTTTCCCAGTTGTTGCGAAAGTTGTGTGCGAGGACTTCGAAATTGGAGCCGTCAAGATCACATCGAAACGGCATGCCGCCATAGAACGGCTTCCCATTGTCAACGACGATGCGCCCGTGAATATCGACCACGGGATTGCCGTCTGCATCGTTGACGCGTTTCCCGGTATTGCCGAAGTTCCAATACAGCTTGCCGTCTGGTCCGAATAGAAAGGAATGCCCCGAGTGGTCGTGTTGTGGATCGCCGACGCCTGTGAATAGAGCAACCTTGGATTCCGGGACTCCATCTCCATCGTGATCGGAGAATTTCCAGACATTTGGAGACGCGGTCACGATCACATCACATCCCGCTTCATGATCGAGCACGCAAAGACCCATCGCGGAATCGATGTCGCGGCCCTGATAGAAAGTCTTTGACGTGTCCGTCACGCCGTCTCCGTCGGTGTCTTCCAGAATCAAAATACGATCACCCTCCGGGCGTGAACCTTGATTGCGGCGATAGTTCATGACGTCACAGACCCAGACTCGCCCACGAGAATCGATGTCGAGATTCGTCAAACTCTTCAGCAAGGGCTCACTGGCTG
>JBCCOI010000344.1:0-7818 GCA_039025515.1 Planctomycetota bacterium | reverse complement strand
GTACCAGTAATAGCCATCGCGAAGCGGTCTCCGCCGATCGCCAAGTTGGGGTGGACTACGCAGCAGGTACTCGGCTGCCGATTGCATTTCCGGCTGGTCCCGTCGCCAGCCGTTGTACATCCGCATCAACATGCCGACGGCCGTCATCGTCGGTGTCGGTAGTCGGCCGTGACGCTGCTGGGGCGTATCGGGGGCGAAGGGGTTGTAACGATAGCGGTCTAGGCGGTCATCCGATTGGCTGGAGAGCGTCAGCCATCGGTCGATGCCATCGTAAACGTTCTCGGTCACCGAAAGACCGGAAAGCTCTCCGCTTTTGAGAGCCATCATCATCCACCCGGTCACGCTGGTATCGCTGCTGACTTGAGGTGTGTAACGCCAACCGCCACGCTCGCGATGCTGCGTCGCCATGATGTAATCGAGCGAAGCCTGCGCGGCGGCGCGCAACTCTCGATCTTGCGTCATCCCGTAGGCTTCGCAAAGCGCGAGCGCGGCGATTCCGTGACTGTAGAACATCACATTGCGATCGCTAGTCGGGTTTTCGTTGCGATAAAGATTGCCGTTGGTTCGCTGGTTATCGAGCAAAAACTTCAGCGCCTTGGCGACCGTCGGAGCGTACTGGTGTTGCTTGTGCGTGTAGCCCGCACCCTGAAACGCCAGCAGGCACAGACCGGTTGCTGCTGTATCGCTTCTCAACAAGACGCGATCGCCGTGGCCTTGAAGTGACCAACTACCGTTCTCGTTTTGAACGCTCGCGAGATAAGCGAGCCCGCGTTCGATCGCTTCTTCGGTCGCCGGTCCGCCCATGCCGGGAGCCGATGAAGAGGCACCACCGCTGGTCCGCATGACTCGTCTGGAAAACGACTCGACGGCCGCGATCTCGGTTCCGGCAGGCGTCGCGGGACTGCCCGTTTCGCGTTTGGGCCGCGCGACGCGCGGTAGATCCAGTGCGGCGATCTCCGGCATCGAATCGCTCGGCATCAAGCCCGCCGATTCACTCGATGTGCGTCCCATTCCGACCGGACCAATCTCCATCCGCAGCGGCATTTCCAAGGACATCGACCCAGGTGCCGCCGCCGCCAGACCCGGCGCGGATCGAATAGGTGCCCCGGATAGGCTCGGTGAACTGGAACCGCCGGAGAGTCTTCGCATCGGCTCCGAATCTCCCAGGCGATCGGCGATTTGGCGGCTTCCGATCGACGTCTCGCCACCGCCACCGCTCGATTCGGGTAAGGACTGCGAGGGATCGATGGAGCCCACCGGCGACGCGCCGCCGGCGACATTCATGCGACGCGATCGGCCGGGTGCACGTGCGGCTTGACCGGCATTGATCCGAGGAGCTCCCGAAGCCGCAAGCAACGCGTTCCGCGAGAGCTGTGTTCCGCCTGCCGGTTCGCTGCTTGACGAGTCCGCCATGAAGCTGGGTGCCGCACCGCTTGCGATTTGAGCGCCGGAAGTCTTGCCGGATCGCTGCGTCGGGACTTCGATCGGCGTCAGCATTCGCGGCGCGTCGTCACTTTCGCGAGCGACTGCGACATTGATGGGAGCCGGCGCGGAACCGGCAATTGCCGCGGGACGTGAGATCGTTTGAGCTCGCCGCGTACGCGAGAGTCCGGCGTCTCCGATTTTGGGTAAATCACGTGTCGCGCTTTGAGAACTCGCGCTCGGTGTTTGAGTGACTGGATTGGGAAGTCGAACCGACGAAGCGGGAGTCGCGAGCTCCGGTGTCGCGGCGGCCAGCGATGCGGCGGTCGACTGCCGAGTCTCTTGACGCTGACGTTCGGAACGATCGGGCTGCGTGAGTGCCCGCTCGTTCGCGTTGGCCTCGGCGGGCCGGCTGATGTCCGATGCTTGCGCGGAGTCGGGTATTTCGCTGGGTGAGTTCGGCTTGGGAGTTTGCTGCTGCGTCGGCTGTCTCGCGAGCTTGCTGGGATCGTCCGCCGGCATCGGCTGTGACTCGCTCATCTCTTGTCGCTCCATCAGCGATTTTTGCATCGGCTGATTTTCCAGCTGCTTTGGTTTGGGCACCTCTAACCTCGGTTGCGAACGTTCGACGGGAGGTAGGCGGCGCTGCTCTTTCGGGATGACGCGTGAGGTTGATTCCGCTTCGACCGGTTTGGACCAGTCAGGCGTCTTCGCGGTCTCTTCCTTGGCTTGGAAGAGGTGCTCTGGAACCGTTTTGCGAATCGGTGTCCGCTTTCGTTGTTCACCTTTGCTCGCGATCGGCTGAAAAGCCGAGAACACGACGTAGTTGACTGCGACGATCAACAACAGCAGGTGAACACAAACGCTGAAAAGAAATCCCAATTGAATCGATTTTTGAAAGAACCGACTCGTAATCTGCCGCAGGATCAGAGCGAGCACCAGCGAAATGCACGGAACCGCAATCAGATACGTCTTGGCGTTGTAAAGCAGACGTGGGTCGTCAAAACCAAATTGGTTGACGATCAAAAACAGGACCAAGCCGCCGAGTGCGATGGAGGACAAATCCAGCGGCCACATTCTGCCCGAATCGGCGGGCGTGCTTTCGACGCGAGGCGGCGGTGTCGGCGGTGGGTATCTCAATTACTCGGGTCCTTCCTGCGTGGTCACGGAGTAGTCGGCGATGCCGCTGCGATTGCAAACGTCCATCACGTTCACGACCGGTTGAAAGGTTGCCTGTCGATCGGCGCGGATTACGGCAGACTGATTGGTCGGGTTGGAGGCGACGCTCGCTTTGAGTTGTTGCTCCAAGTCCTCGATTGATGTTTCTTGTCCGCGAAGATAAACGACGCCTTCCGAATCGATGTCGATGACAATCTCACGAGGTTTGCCGATCATCGGAACGGCGCTGGTCGCGGTCGGCAGAACGATATCGAGTCGGCGTTCTTCTTCTTCGAACTCGCTGGTGACGAGAAAGAAAATCAGCAAAAGAAAGACGACGTCGATCAGGGGCGTCAAGCTTAGCGTTCCGGCGACGCTGGAGCGTTTGATCTGAACCGCCATTTCAGCTCACCTTCGCCGCGTTGCCTTTGGGCGTCTTGCCTTTGGGCGGGCCTTTTGGGGCAACCCGATCCGGTGGTGGAGGCTTGGGTGTCTCGGTATCGGCGGCGGCCAACCGGGCTTCGCGGGGATCGATCTTGATCAACACGCCATCACTGCGCATGCGACGTTGTCCGGCAAATCGCGCCAGGCCCGGAGCCAAGTCGAAGGCAAGCTGTTCCATCTGATGAAAAAGCTTCGCGATTCGGTTTTCCAAAAACTGCGCGAAGATTGCAGCAGGAATCGCCACGGCGAGCCCGGCAAGCGTCGTCACGAGTGCCGTGTAGATCCCCTCGGAAAGTTGTTCACTTCGCGACCGTCCTGCCGCAAGCGTCGTGGATTCGTGAAAGGCGACGATCATTCCCCACACGGTACCGAGCAGCCCCATTAAGGGAGTCGCCGCCGCGGCCAGCGAGAGCCATCGAACGGGAGATGCGTATCGATCCGCTTCCCTGCCAATGGTCTCCGTCGCAACGCGTTCAATGTCTCCCAGCGGTTGGCCGGTGCGGAGGATCATCGCGGCAACGACGCTTGAAGTTGGGGAGGGTGTTTCCAAGCAAGCTCGGTAAGCTTCTTCGGGATCGAAGTGTTCGATGGGGTCTGCTTGGCGGCGAAGCTCGCGCACCAGACGTTTGGGAAGAATCTTATTTCGGCGCAGGCTCAAGAAGCGTTCGACCGCCAACGTGACCACCAGCAGGCTCATCAATCCGATCGGGATCATGAATCGACCGCCGCTGAGGATCAACGAAAGCATGTCGATCCCGGAGGGTTCGGCCGGCGGTGTCGCCTGCTCGGCTTCTTCGCCCGCGTTCATGATCGACTGGATCGCTGCCGCGTCGATTTCCGAGACGTCAGCGGACTCGCCTTGCGCGAGCAAAACGTCAGCCGAAAGTAAGGCCATCGAGACGGCAATGATCGCGGCTGCCAAATGCAGACGAGACTGCACTGGCAAGATGCAAATGCGCTGGGACTGAGTGGATCTCATCAAGGCGATTTTTCGCTCCACGGAAGAATTGAATGGGTCGCTGATGGCTCAAGAACGATCAACAACTAAAGGGCTTTGAGCCGCTCGGCCGCCTTTCCTGCCAACTCGTGTTTCGGGTGTTTCTGCACGACGTATTCGTAGAACTGTTTGGCTATCTCGCGGGCTTGATTCTTCGCACTCGGTGTCTTGGCGGATTCAACGAGGAGTTCGCTGCATCGGCCCGCCTCAAAACCGCTCTTCGCTTGCCAGTTCTTGATCGGTTCGGGAGCTTTCTCGCTTCCAAAACCGAACATGACTCTTTTGAATTCGGGGATCGCCTTGTCGAATTGCTTCTGTCCGAAAAAGATTTCACCCATCATGAAGCGTGCACGTGCACCGATCTCACGGCGGAGATAGTTCTCGGCAACTTGGTTGAAATACTGAATGGCCGATTCTTGATCACCTTTCTGTTGATAGGCGAAGCCGGTTTCGTAAAAGACTTGCGGCCGATAAGCCGTCGCCGGAAACCGGTCCTTAAGCTCTTCGTACCAGCCGATTGCCTCGTCCCATCGCTTGAGCTGTGCGGCCGACTGTCCGCCGTGCAGCAGAATCAACTCGCGCACTTGTCGCTCCGCGGCATCTCGAATCGACTTGGAGTCCTCGTTTCGGCGTTGAATTTGCCGGCGACCAACCGAATACGCCGCTAACGCTTGTTCGTATTCGGCTTGCTTGAACAAGCATTCGCCCACCATCATCCTGGCATCGATCGCGAGCTTTCGGTCGGGGTGCTTGCGAGACTGTTCCGCAAATGCATTCTCCGCCCGCTCAAGTTCGCCCGTTTTGTAGTGGGACCAGCCGAGTCGATAGAGTGACTTTTCACTCAGTGCGTCGTCGCCGGTGGTGTCGGCGGCCAGCCGGAAGTACTTTGCGGCCGTCGTCCAGTCTTCGCGTTGATAGGCTTCTTGACCGACGAAGTAAGCGGAATCGCCGGCGTAGTTGGCGTCCGGGTTCTCTGCGAGCAGCATCTCAAACTCTTTTGATGCCGCGCCGGCGTCACCGGCGGCCCGAAGCGACCACCCAAGTTCATAGCGGACCTTATCCATCGCCGGATAACCGGGAACGTCACGAATTAACTGTTTGAGCCGCTTTGCTGCTTGCGTGGGATCGTCCTCTTTCTGGTCGATCAAAGCGAGCTCGTAGAGCGCGTGTCCGAGGTTGATTCCGGTAACGTCACCTTTCACGAAAGCCTCCAAGTCGCTCCGCGCTGACTTGAGATCTCCCGTTGCGCGTTTCGAGACTCCGCGAGCGACCAGCGCGTCGTCGGCGAGTGGATGATCGGGCGTTTCGCTGAGCAGCGTTGAGAGTGGTTCGATCGCGGCTTCGTGATTCTCCTGCTGCATCAACGACCAGCCACGTCCGTACAACGCGTAAGGTCGGAGGCCGGGATCACGGCGTGAGGAAAGGATCTGTTCGTAGTACCTTACAGCATCAGCATGTTGGCCGTTTGAACTGGCCAGTTGAGCGAGCTTGTATCTCGCTTGGTCCGCCATCGCCTCATCGGCTTTAGAAGACAGCATCTGTGTCCATGTTTCTTTTGCGACGTCCGTTTGCCCATCGGCAAGGGCCGCCGTTCCACGCAAGAGCATCGCTTCACTTCTCCTCGGCCAATTCGGATCCGCGGAAACTGCGCGGCCGAACGAGACGGCGGCATCACCCGCACGCGACGCTTGTAAATGAGCTTGGCCGACTAAAAACTGTGCTTCGGCACGCTGGGCCGGTTGGGCAAAACTCTTGTATTCGGATTTCAACACTCGGATCGCGTCTTCCGGTTTTCTCAGCCGATTCAGCGTGAGCGCTGCGCGCAACGCCCAGAGTGGACGTTGCAATGCATCACGATCTGCGGAGCGAAGCAGGCTTTGATAGATCTTGGAAGCGGCTTCCACCTGTCCCCGCATCAGCTGGCTTTCGGCTTCGATGAACTGCACGTCCGCGGCAAGCGGGTCGGAGCGAAACCGGCTAAGGAACGTCGTGGCAAGCTCGCCGGCCTTTTCGTTTTGACCGAGCTGGAGCGCAGAGAATGCGGCGTTGTAGAGGGCTCGAGGTGCAAGTGCGTCTTCAGGAGCTTCTTTGAAGGCGGCTTCACCGATCTCAATCGATTCGGCGATCGTTTTGGGATTCAGCGAAAGCGCTTCCGCCAAATCGACTTTGAGATCGATCGCGTAATCTCCGGCGACGTCGCGAGCCAACTGTTGTCGTGCGATCGTTGCGGCGGATTCCGCGTCGCCCTTGCTTAACGCAATCCGCACGAGCCAGTGCGCCGCTTCCGTTGCAGACGCAGCATCGTTTTGCTGAAGCACTCGTTCGAAGCGTTTGGCGGCTTCATCGATTTTTCCATCGCGATAGAGACTCTGGCCGGACGCGAGCGTTGCTCCGGCGGCATAGGGTGACTGCGGAAACTCACGCTGCAAGCGGTCGTAGCGGATTGCGGCTTGTCCCGGATCGCCTGACTGCACCAACGCATATGCTTGCCGGAAAATGGCGTAGCTGACATCGTCATCGCTGGTCATCTTTTCGTCATCGGCCATGTCAAGGACTCGCCCGAAAGCCGTGATGGCTCTCTTGAAGTCGCCTTCCATGATCCGCAGATCGCCGAGTCGAAGATTCACGTCGGTCGCGAGTGGTGAATCGCCGCAGGAACTGAGCAATTCTTCGTAGGAATCGATGGCGGCGCCGACCTGTTTGAGTTCCTCCTGTGCGATGCCTCGCGCGTAGATCGCATCGCATCGCAGCGGCGACTTCGCGGCAATCGGTAATTTTAAAAACTTGTTGTAAAGCGAGATCGCTTGTTTGCGATCACCCAATCCGTAGGCAGCTTCACCGCTGTAGAAGTACGCTCGATCGATGTAGTCGCTACGTGGGTTCTCCTTTCGAAGCTGTTCGAAAGCCTTCATGGTCTGACGAAGACGCGACTCGTCACGATCGGGACCATCACCCGCAGCCGCGTAGTAGCACCATCCTTGATTCGCAAGGCTTTCCTCCCGCAGGTCATACTCCTTGTCTTTCAACGCAAGCGCGAATGCATCGGCGGCGGCTGCGTAATCAGGACGCTCGCTTTGCATGTAGCAGACGCCAAGATAGTGCGCCGCCTTGGACGCCAAGTCATCGTCCGGGTATTCATCCAGGAACTGCTTCCAGTTTTGGATCGCAAGATCGATCGCACCGCTGGTTTGGAAATTCGCAGCATCCGCATAGAGCGCGATTGACTCTTCGGTCGAGTCGGCAGCGGTAGCTAACGGAGAACTCGCCGAAGCCGTCAAGAAGGCAAAGGCGAGTGTAGCTGCGAGCAGTCGACAGCCGACCAAGCGATTCGGCAGGATCGGCGAGGGGCTGGGTGAGCTTGATTCGTTCAACGGCAATGTTCGATCCGGTCGCGAGGCATTCGGGTCCAAGAGGTGGGGAGTCGCGGCGTCCGCCATTTTAGCGGCGCGACGAAGCAGTCGATAGCTCGCCGCACGTTTTGACACCCCCCGGAAGTGCCGCTTTCCGGAAAGCTCAAGTGACTCGTTGAACCGATTGTTCGTTCGCCGGCGTAGTACTCAACCAAAGTCGATGGGTTTGGCCCGGCGAGATCGTTCGGATCATCGCGATGGATTGAGATTGCTCCCGCTCCAAAATTTGGCGGGAACAGCAGACCCCCGTAGGACACTCCGGTATCCTTCGCGATGATCCGAACGATCTCGCCGGGCCAAACCCATCGACTTTGGTTGAGTACTACGCCGGCGAACGAACAATCGGTTCAACGAGTCACTTGAGCTTTCCGGAAAGCGGCACTTCCG
>JBCCOI010000343.1:0-7831 GCA_039025515.1 Planctomycetota bacterium | reverse complement strand
TTGGGCTTCGAAGTATCCGGACGCGTGGAGTTTGTCGTCGATCAAAACGCGGAGATCGAAGGCCGAACTTCCGATGCCTCGGGCAAACTGATCATTGCCGGAACTCCGATCGCTCGGATCGAAAGCGAACGCTACGAGTTGGCAGTTGCGAATGCGAAAGCCGCAGTCGCGCGAGCCGAACAAGATCTCGTCGTTGCTCAAACGGATCTAGACGAAACCATTCCCGCACAAATCGAGGCCGCCAATGCCTCGATCGAACTCGCGCGAGTCGAATACGATCGCAGCAAACGGCTGAGAGCCCAGAATGCGGGCTCGCAAGGCGACCTCGACACCGCGAAAGCAAACTTTCAAAACGCAGCGGCCGAACTCAAGCAGCTGATTGCTTCGGAGAAATCACAAAAGGCCCAAATCGAGTCCTACACCAGCGCTGTCCTGCAAGCCCAACAAAACTTGCGTGATGCCGAGCGGGATTTGGAAGACTGCACCCTGTATTCATCGTTTCGTGGCAAAGTCGCCGAAACACTTGTCGTTCCCGGCAGTCTAGTTTCTGCTGGAGCACCCGTTGTCAGGTTGCAAATGATGGATCCGATCAAGGTCGAACTGGAGGTGTCCGGTGAGCAGTCGCGGAAACTGCAACGCACCCAGGCGTTACCCGTCTATGTGACCATGCCGGACGGAGGTGTTCAGGTGACCGAAGGGTTCCTCCATCAGATTGACCCGAGTGCCGATGAGCTGACGCGAACCTTCACGTTGACGATCTTGGTCTTGAATCAGCCCTTGACCAACACGACGACCTCAAGTGTGGCGAAAACTCGAGATGTTTGGCGACTGGACTTGCCGTTCATCCCCGGTGCGCAGCCCGGTGATTTGTATGTCGAAGAGAGCTCGATCTTGACTGACGATCAAGGCGCCTACCTTTGGCAAATCACCAACGTGACCATCCAAAGTCGATCGCCAGAGAGCAATGTTTTCGATGTTCGAAAACTCCGCATCAGACCTGGCGATGCAAAAGTGCCTTATTTGGGTGAGTTGGTTTTTCAACAAATCCAGGTCGAAGACGAGCAGTTTGATGCCGCAAAAAACATAGTCATTGGCAAGCTTTATATCGATGGGATGAATCCGAACCAATGGGAAGGCGATCAAGTCCTGCTCGATTCGCTCAATCGTTGGATGTTGCGACCAGGTGACCTGGTCAAGGTTGACTTGTCCGGCGGCGCAGCCCCCAGTGGCCTTTTTGTGCCGATGGACGCGATTTCGCGGAAATCCGGCCAGACCTCGATCTTCGTCATCGATTCCAGCGGCGAAACTTCGGTCGCAAGGCGGGTTCCGATCAATGTCGCGAGTGGTGACATGGAATCGACGGCATCGAGCCTACGCCGGATCGAACCGATCGGTGATGTCGCACTGGAAGGCGTGCAATACGTAACGAAAGGAGCTCACTTTTTGATTGACGGCGAAACCGTCAGCGTCGTTGCAGATTCGGAGGCCGACGAATGAACCTGTCGAAACTCGCAATGAGTCGCCGCTCCGTTGTCTATACCTTGGTCAGTATGATGACCGCATGGGGCGTCTACACGTTTTTCACAATGCCGCGCCGTGAAGACCCCGAGTTCACGATCCGCACCTGCGTTGTTTCGACCCGGTGGACTGGAACGCCGACGGTAAAAGTCGAGGAACTGATCACCGACAAACTTGAAGAGGAACTCGACACGATTGACGAAGTTGACTATCTGAATTCCGAAACCACCACGGGTCAGTCGATCATCTACGTGAACCTGGATGACAACGTCGAACCAGAAAACATCCAACAGGTTTGGGATAAGGTTCGCGCGAAAGTCAACAATGTTCCGATGCCGGCTCAAGATGTCCGCCCGATGGTCAACGACGAGTTCGGCGACACGACTGTCTTGCTGCTGGGGGTTTATCAGACTCCGCTCGATGACGGCGAAGACCCCTCCGAACAAATTCGCTACTCACCACGCGAGCTCGAGATTTACGCCGATACGGTCCGCGACGCGGTGCGGTTGCTACCCGGGGTCGCGAAGGTTGAAAAGTATGGGGTTCAAGACGAAGCCATCTACGTCGAAACCGAACTTGGAAATTGGTCGCAAGTGGCCCTCACGACTTCCGAATTAAAAGACCTGATCGCGAGTCGCAATATCGTTTCTGCGGGCGGAAATATTGATACCAAAGCTGGCAGATTCAACATCAAGCCGGGCGGTGAATTCGACGCAATGCGCCAGATCGAAACCGTCAGCGTTGCGGCGGTTCAAACAGGTGAGTCTTTCAACCAAGTCCGTTTGCAAGATCTCGGGTTGTCCGTCAAGCGTGACTTTGTCGACCCACCTCAAGTGATCTGCCGGTTCACCGAGCCGCGTGGAACGTTCGAGTCGGTGATGCTGGGAATCACGATGAAATCGGGCAGCAACATTATCGAAATCTGCGACGCGGCTGTGGCTCGCGTGGAACGTTTGATCGATATCGAGCAGGCGCTGCCACGCGACATCACGGTGCGACCCGTTTCAAAGCTCTCCGACAATGTCAACGCCAAGATTGACGAAGTGATCAGCAACGTTATCTCGGCAATTCTGATCGTGATTGTCGTAGTCTATTTATTTGTCGGATTGCGGACGTCTCTGGTGATGGCCGCGAACATTCCGTTTGTCGTCGTTGGCTCGATTGCGATCATCAGCCAATTCGGGGTCGAGTTGGAACAGATTTCGCTGGCGTCAATCATCATCGCACTCGGATTGCTGGTCGACAACGCGGTGCAGGTCTGCACTCAAACGCAGACGAACATTAGTCGGGGAATGTCACCGGAGGACGCCGCCGTTGAAGGAGCCAACACGCTGTTGTTTCCAATGCTGAGCGGAACGCTGACAACTGTCGCTGCATTCTTTCCAATGTTGATTGCACTGACCGGCGGAGCCGCCGAGTACATCTATAGCTTGCCGGTCACGCTATCGACGACCTTGCTACTGAGTTGGTTCTATGCGATGACGATTTGCGTGGTTTTGGCTTCTGGCATCATTCGAGCACCAAAGAACGTGGATCGACCCAGCGCGCCTCTGCCGCTGTTGAACTACTATTTCGAGTCGATCCGAACTCGTTTGTCACGACGTGGTCCGAAGTCGAAGAAGGTCGAGACTTACCCTCGTGCGAAGCAGTCCGAGGGGAACATCTTTTTGACATTCTATGGATGGACGGCGATGGCGGCGCTCAATTTCAAGTGGGTCACCGTCATCGCATCGGTGATGTTGCTGGGTGCTGTGTTGCAATTGCCGGTTAGCAGCGAGTATTTTCCGCTCGACAAACGCGACCAGTTCTACGTCACAATCACTTTGCCGGACACGGCAACTGTCGAGCAGACCAATCAGGTGGTCAAGGAAGTCGAAGAGACGCTTAAGAAGCTGAGTCCGAGCGTGGACGCCGACGGAAATCCGATTGAGCGGTTGCGAACGATGCGCAGCATGACGGCCAGTGGTGGAGCACGCTGGTCACTGTCAGTCAATCCGCTCTCACCCGCGTCCAACACTTCGGAGATTCTGGTCCGCACCACCAGCAGCGACTGGACCGAGTCAATGATCGCCGACCTTCGCCGTGCCGTGGATGTTGGTGATGTTGATCGCAATATTCAGCCAATCGCCGGTGCTCGCGTGACGACCAAGCGAGTCCAAATGGGACCGCCCGCCAATCCCGTCGAACTGCGTGTTTCCGGCGATGGGTTCGCCGACGTTGATGAGATGCGACGGATCGCGGACGAAATCAAACTCATGCTCCGTGACCAACCCGGCACCTGGGATATTTCTGATTCATGGGGCATCGACGGTTTTCAGTTGGACATCGAAGTCGATGATGAAAAGGCAAACTTATCGGGCGTCACTAACGAAACAGTTGCCGATACGCTCAACGCGTACTATTCCGGCATGAAGCTCACCGATTTTCGCGAGGGTGATCATGTTGTCCCCGTGTACTTTCGGCTGCGGCCCGAAGACCGTGGCGATCTACTTGGAATCGAGACTGCTTATGTCGAAGGGAAAAACGGAAAGCTACCCCTCAACTCCATCGCCCGAGTCCGTCCAAGTTGGCAACCAGGCAAAATCGAACGGCGTGACCAAAACCGAACGATCGAAGTTTTCGCCGAAGTGGAAGACGGCATCTCGGGGAACGACGTCGTTCTCGCCGTTTGGAATTCTGACGCGATGCAAGCACTCCAGTCGACGTTGCCGGTCGGCTACAAGATCGAGATCGGGGGTTCTCTAGAAGAGAGCCAAGACGCCGCGAGCCAGATGACGTTGTCCTTCGGGATCTCCTTCCTGGCAATTATCTTGATTCTTGTGATTCAATACAACGGCTGGTCCAAAACACTTGTGATCTTGATGACGCTACCGCTGGCTGTCATCGGCGCGTGGTTTGGACTTTGGTTGACCGACAACCCGCTTGGATTTATGCCGCAGCTTGGACTCCTTTCCCTGTTCGGTATCGTTCTCAACACTGGAATCATTTTTATTGAGTTCGCGGACATCTTGATTGCGCAACGTCGCGATTCAGTACATGAGGCTGGTTCAGCCGATGGACCCATCGTTGGTTTGACCAAACGCGAGTTCCGCGAATGCTTGGTCGCTGCCGGGAAACAGAGAATGCTGCCGATTTTCCTGACAACTGCGACGACGGTTGGAGGGCTGCTGCCGCTTGCAACCGGTGGCGGGCCACTTTGGGAAGGCATGGCTTGGCTGATGATCTACGGTCTGCTCGTTGCCACGCTCTTGACTCTCTACATCGTTCCGGCGTTATATGCGATCATCGCCGAGACGTTCCATATCAAGCCCGTTGCCGAAGCGAACGGGTCTGCCGTCAAGACGCTCAAGGCACCATGAGGAGCGTAGAGAATCTACGTTTCCGCGACAGCCATCTCGGACTGTTTGTCTGTCTCAGCAGCATATTTCTAGTCTATCCGCACTTCGTTCAAACAGCCTATGCAAAGGCCGGTCTCGACTGCCTGATTAGTCTGTCAATTGTATTTTCGCTCTACCGTCGTGGCCGCTCCCAGCGCATTTTCCGTTCGGCCTATGTCGCCATTGGAGTGATAGCAACGATCGCGACGTGCGTCTCTTCATTCACACCAGCGGTCAAACCATTCTTGCCAAGCCTCTACACCGTTTTCTTTGCTTTGAGCGTTTTGATCCATTTTCGAGATTTGCTTAGCGAAGGCCATGTCAACGGCGACACGCTATTGGGCGCCGCCTGCACTTACATTTTGATTGGCATGCTCTTCGCGTCCGCCAATGTAATTCTGCTTCAACTCGATCCGGAGTGTTTTAACTTGGCAGAAGATGGCGGCGAGCCGATTTACCAACTCACCTACTTCAGCATCATCACGCTCACAACAGTTGGATACGGGGACCTTGTGCCGCTTTCGAATGCAACACGCATGCTCGCCGCGTTCGAGGCCGTCATTGGCCAAGTCTTCGTCGCTGTTGTCGTCGGCCTACTTGTCGGAAAACACATTGCCCTGCGATCGGACAAGCCCAATGGCTAAGAACTTAGTCGTGAAATCGCTGCGGCAAAAACACCGATGCGAGTTGGCTTGCTGAGGAACTCAACGAGGTTGGCAAACCGCTCGACCAAGCCGTTCCTATTTCGCCGCATCACTGAACGGGACTCATTTGTTGGAATGGATTCAAGACGTTCCGACCGCCAGCTAGTCGGCCAACGAGGCCGGAAGTTGGTCGGTGGACTGCATGGAATCGAAGATGATTGATTTTTCTGGATTCCTGTTAACAAACGCCGTCGTTAGTCGTTCAATGCGGTCGCCGGGTATCATGATACGGAAGATGTCATCCAGCGAATCGCTCAGGAACTGAAGCGGCGGTTTGATGATTATGATGCGAGACCACTGACGAATAGGAACAAGAGATGCATCTCAGACTGACGCGACTGATCTTCGCTTGTGCGGTGATTTCGTTCTACGCACAGCAGATCCTCGCCTGCGGGTCAAACGATTCAACACCGCCGCCGGAAAAGCGAATGAACGTATTGTTCCTGGTTGCCGATGATTTGAACAGTTGGCTGCTCGAAGACACGGATCGGTACGCAGGTAAAGTCGTTGCACCCAACCTGCGAAAACTTGCTGCCAGTGGAGTCAACTTCACACGCGCCTTCACGGCCGCACCGGTTTGTTCGCCTTCTCGCACTGCGTTCTTTTCCGGTGTCGCACCATGGAAATCGGGAATCTACAACAATGCGCAAGTCATCGACGAAAGCGAGGCACTCAATCAGGATGCCGTCCTGTCTCTGGCCGGGCTGTTCAAAAACGGCGGCTACGGCACATTCGGTTACGGAAAGATCACCCACGGCTGGGACCAGAAACAGCACTGGAATGACAAAGTCGGCCATAAACGAGACCCCTCGCCGCCCGGAGCACCCCTGGCAAAACTCAGCGGAGGAGAGCAGGACTGGGGAATCATTCATCTAACCCAAGAACAGATGAACGACACTCTCGGTGCCGACAGAGCCATCGCTGTACTGGAGCAAGAACACGACAAGCCGTTCTTCCTCGCCTACGGCTCGTTCAATCCCCACATGCCGTGGTACGTCCCGAAGAAGTACTTCGACATGTACCCGTTGGATCAAATCGTCCTTCCCGAACTAAAGGAAGACGACCTCGACGACCTTCCTCCGCTAGCCAAAGCAGTCAGTGACGGAATCGGAAGCTTCGCCGACAAAGTCATCAAGGCTGGCAAACTCAAGCAAGCCGTCCAGGCGTACCTGGCCACAACCACTTACGTCGACACACAGATGGGCCGCGTTCTGGATGCCCTCGACAACAGTCCCTATAAGGACAACACCGTTGTCGTCTTCCTGACTGATCACGGTTTCCACCTTGGTGAAAAACACCACTGGCAAAAGAGTACGTTGTGGGAAGAAGGAACGCACACGCTGTTGATGTTTCGCGCTCCTGGCGTCACGACTGCCGGCGGTGTATCTCCACGTTTCGTTTCGCTGATCGACATCTACCCAACGCTCGCCGAACTCTGCAGCCTGACTGCGCCCGCGACCGTCGATGGGCGCTCACTCGTTCCGTTGCTGAAAAACCCGCAGGCTACTTGGCAAAGCACTGCCATCACTGGATTGTGCCATAAGACCAAAACTGACCTTGCCTACATCAGCATCCGAAACGAACTCGGACGCTACACCCGCTACGGTTCCGATGAAGAGGAATTCTACGATACCACCAATGATCCGCATGAATGGACCAACCAGATCGATCACCCGGAATTCGCCACGACCGTCAACAAGCTCAGCGCCCTCGTTCCCGGATTTGAAGATGTCGCTCAGCCGCTTCCCTCTGCTCTGAGCAGAAAGCGTCAGAGGACACCAAGAAAGAGCAGGAAATCGGAACCGCGAGACCCACCATGAATACCTCCCCTGTAAAACCATCCTTCACGTCGAACCGCGATAAAATGGTTCGGCACGACCAGTGACCATGGTCGATTCGATCCATCGAGGCGAAAGCAGTCGCTCAAGGTCGTCGAAGACTTGGCCACGGAAGAACCATTTTGAAACAACCTGTTGGCCGAAATGTGAGGCGAGAAACCACACAGCGGGATATTAGTTTAGATCCCCACGAACCTTTTTCCTTAATAGGCGTCTAAGCGATGTACCGATAACACTCGTTGCCTTTCTCTTGGCCTCGTCAGCAGAA
Organism: Planctomycetota bacterium; assembly: GCA_039025515.1. Lineage (GTDB taxonomy): Bacteria > Planctomycetota > Planctomycetia > Pirellulales > Pirellulaceae > Stieleria. The sequence goes on along the minus strand of JBCCOI010000343.1, from coordinate 126 downwards.
ACGGTGGGTGAGTTTTGGCTCGGGGAGCTTTCCGAGCTGGTGATACAGGGCGATCTCGATGGTTTCGTAGGATTTGAAACCGTATGCCTTTTTCATTGCGAGCTTTGCCTTCGAATTCATGCCCTC
>JBCCOI010000342.1:0-7841 GCA_039025515.1 Planctomycetota bacterium | reverse complement strand
GCATTCTCGGTGTCGTGCCCAAGACCTATCTCCCGAACTACCGCGAGTACTACGAGAAACGCCAGTTCCGTGCCGCCGAGGCCCTGGTCTCCCGGGAGATCCAGCTGGCGGGACAGAGGGTTCCCCTCGATCGCCACCTGCTCTTCTCCGCCAGCGACCTCAGAGACTTCGTCGTCGGCGTCGAGATCTGCGAAGACCTCTGGGCTCCCATTCCACCCTCGACCTTCGCGGCGCTGGCCGGTGCGACGGTGCTCTGCAATCTCTCCGCGAGCAACGTCACGATCGACAAGGCGAAGTACCGAAACCTCCTGTGCCGGGCACAGTCCGGCCGGGCCGTTGCCGCCTACGCCTACTCCGGCACGGGCTACGGCGAGTCGACGACCGATCTCGCCTGGGACGGCCACGCGATGATTGCCGAGAACGGCGACATGGTCGAGGAGAGCCAGCGCTTCGGCCTGCGCGGCTGTCAGCTCGTCACCGACGTCGACTTGGCGACATAGACGTTGTCTTCGTCATCGATCGCCGTTGCTACGGGTGCGAGAAGCAGACCACCAGTCGAAAATGTGTCGACCGCGCCGTTCGGTGCAATTCTCAGCAGGGTGGTTCCATCGCCGTTCCCCACGCCATAGTGAGAAACGATCACGTTGTCCTTGGAGTCGACGACGAGACCAGCGGGCCCTGGCAGCACATCGGCAAACTTACTGACTTCTCCGTCGGGGGTAATCTTGCTGACTGTCGCATCATTAAAGTTGCTGACATACAGATTTCCTTCGCTGTCATTGGCAATATCGATAGGCCCTGCAAGGTCGCTTGCCTGAATAAACACCTGTCCATCTGGCGTAATGACGAACAGGCGATCGCCCGTGAAGCCTTCAGCCGCGTAGATGAGTCCGTTGTCGGCGACATGCAGACCATCCATGTTGAAGACTTTTAGCGCAAGTGGTTGTCCTCCGTGGGCCATACTCGATACGCATATTGCAATTGCCATCAGTACTGGCGCCGTCCATTTGAGTGTTTTCATCGCTCTGTCCCCTTTAGTTGGCGATTTGTGGAATACCATGGGAAATGTGCCGACCTGACAGCTGCGAACAACCGGTTTGTGACCAAACCGCCGTCTGGTGAGGACGAACGTCCTGACGGTGCATCACCAATGGCATTACCATCGACATCGGCGAACCGGTTGGCGGTGCGTGTCGGAGAGGTACTGAAGAGCAATGACCAGGAGGAGCATCTTCTGGATAGGGGGAATGTGGATCACGATCGGTGTGGTCCATGGATTGTCGCGTTATGCGGATATCGTGAAATACGATCTCGATGTCGAATTCAGCCTGAGCGATATCGGCTACTACGTCGCTTCCTATTCGGCATGGGTGGTCGTGACGGTCGCGTTGTTACGGACTCTCAGTCGCCAACGCTTCCCGTTCACAACCAAGGCACTCGGTCTCACGTTCCTGACCGGAGTCTTTGTATGGTTGCCTATGTACTTCTCCTACGACTATGCCATCGGAACTCTGGTGGAGGGTGGCACCTGGGCAGACTGGTGGGCGAGATATCGCTCGACGAGCGGCTCGGTTGTCTTCTTTTACGCGGTGGTCTATGCGTTGACCTTTGCGTTATGCGCCGGACTTGTGCTTGGCAACAGAACGCGTGAAGCGCAGCGCGCAAACTCCGAATTGCAACGCCAGCAAGCGGAAGACGCACTTGCTTTGTCCAAGCAGCAAATGCAGCTGATGCAAGCTCAACTAAGTCCGCACTTCCTGTTCAATAGCCTGGGATCGATCAGCTATCTCGCTCGAGTGAGCGACGACGGTGCTCCGATAGTGCGAGCGGTAGCAAAGCTTGGTGCATTGTTGAGATTCACGATTGCGAATGCATCACGAGATACAGTAACCATCGCCGAAGAGGTCGAGTTTGTTGAGAGCTATCTGGAGCTTCAAGCACTTCGCTTTAAGGGCAGGTTCAAGACGACCATGAATCTCTCAGGCGATCTTTCCGGCACCGTTTGCCTGCCTTTTACGCTGCAACCATTGGTTGAGAACGTCTTTCGGCATGTCATTGAGCAACACGCAGGGATTGATCAGGGCACACATCCAGAGGTGGTCGATATCGTGATTGAAGCAGTCGTGTCCGATAGTGTTGCGATGCTTAAAGTCAGAAATTCAAGACCAGAGGGTGATGTAACAAGGTCAGAAGAATCTGGAACAGGTTTGCAAAACCTGGAAACAAGAATGCGCCACAGATTTGGCGATCACACTCAATTGGAAACTGAAGCGTCCGAAACACATTACGAGGTGTCGCTCGCCTTTCCTGCACGAATGGTGACACATGACGGTTAATGCCTTTGTCGTTGACGATGAAGCTATGGCGAGGGGCAATCTCTTGTCTGCGCTTGAACGATTTCCTCACTGGCGGATTCAAGCCACTTTCGCATCCGGTGACGGGTTGGTGGCTGGCGTCGCGGACGGTCGGCCGGATGTCGTATTCCTGGATATCCAAATGCCAGGAGAGAGTGGTCTTGACCTGGCGCGGCAACTACTGGCCCTGAAATCACCCCCGCTAATTGTATTTGTGACCGCGTATTCTGAGTTCGCGGTTTCGGCATTCGAAATTTACGCGATCGATTACCTCTTGAAACCTTTCGATGACGAAAGGATGGCGATCTGCGTCAATCGCGTAGAGAGTCTAATTGCCGATGGCACTGCGCATGGCGAAGCGATACGGCTTCAGTCCGAGATGGTGGATTCCAAACCAATCCGCCGAGTTCTGATCAAGTCGGTGAATTCAGTCAGAGTGGTCGATGTTGAGAGCATTCACTGGCTTGCCGCCAATGGAAACTATGTGGATATCCACCACGTCGGCGGAAAGCACTTGCTCCGTGCTTCGATGAAGCAACTGTTCGCATCACTGCCAGAGTCTGAATTTGTGCAGGTTCACCGCGGGTTCGTTGTTCGTGAGTCCTTGATCGAGCAGCTACAAACTATCGATCCGGATCGTAGCGTTATCCATTTGACCACCGGCGACGAGATACCGGTTGGTAAGTCATTCCGCCGTCGTCTCCTGGACCGGCTTTCGGAAGTCATTGGGGGGTGATGTTGCGCGAATCGAGCGTCGAAAACGGTACAATACCCGGATGCTCCGACAGCCTTCGAAATTCAGGCGACGCGCGTGCGTTGCCGGCACTTTGTGCACCTTATTGTGCGCTGGAAGCGCGATCGCACAGTCAGCAGATGACCCATCGGTGCGTGAGGTTTTTGAGCCGCAGTCGTTCGCCCGGTTCGCCCCGCGGACCGCGTTGGATATGGCGCGTCAAGTGCCTGGTTTTCCCATTGAAGAAGGAGACTCAGAGCGTGGGTTCGGGCAAGCGGACACCAATATTCTGGTCAATGGGCGCCGTATTTCCGGAAAATCCAACGGCCCAGTAGCCGTCCTCGGGAGGATTCCCGTCGATGATGTGCTGCGGTTGGAAGTTGTTGACGGCGCAAGCCTGGATATCGGTGGGCTGTCTGGTCAGGTCCTGAACGTCGTGACCCGATCCGGCGGCGGCATCAGCGGACGTTTTGCATACGCACCGCAAGTCCGGACAGATAGCGTAGAGTCGAGGTGGCGCAATGGTTCGCTGTCGCTTTCCGGCGGTAGCGATGCGACGGAGTGGACGTTAGAGGTCGCCAACGAGCAGAACCCAACGGGGTCTGGCGGTCCCGAGTTTGTTCGCGATGGCGATGGGGATTTACTGGATCTACGTGATGAATTCGGTGGGAATAACTTTGATCAACCTGGGATCGCAGGTTCACTGACGCGCATTTTCGAATCTGGGAATGTGATGAACCTGTCGGCGGAGGTGAATTGGTTCATTTTCGAGGCAGAGGAAATTTCTCGCAGAAATCCGGCGGACGGTGTTCCTCAGATACGGGACCTCAGAGAGTCTGAGGATGAGTTCAACTTCGAAGTCGGTGGCGACTACGAGTTCAAGCTCGGTCCGGGTCGACTGAAGCTGATCGGCCTGCATCGGTACGAAGATAGCCCGACCGAGGCGAGTGTCCGCTTTGATTTTGAGGATGGTCGACCACCGACGGGATCGGTCTTCAAGCGACGGGCAGAAGAAGCGGAATCTGTGCTGCGTGGCGAGTACACCCATGTTGGTCTGGGCGGAGATTGGCAGTGGGCAGTAGAAGGGACTCACAACTTCCTGGATATCGATGGCAGCCTACGGGTTCGAGACGATACCGGTGTGCTCGTGCCCGCCGAATTGCCAGGCGTGTCTTCGCGCGTAGAGGAAGATCGCGCGGAGATCACAGCGAGTTACAGCCGCCTGCTCAGTGCTGATCTTCAGTTGCAGGTCTCGTTGGGCGCCGAATACTCCGAAATCAGTCAGTCCGGGGAGTTCGGTCAGACACGAGACTTTATTCGGCCAAAGGGTTTCGTGTCGCTCAATTGGGCCGCGAATGATGGCTTGGATGTATCGATGCAACTGGAGCGTCGTGTTGGGCAGCTGCGATTCTTCGACTTCATTGCTTCCGTCAACGTCAACCAGGAGCGAGTGAACGTCTCCAATGTGGACCTGGTGCCCCCGCAAAGTTGGATTCTGGACTTGCAGGCGCAGCAATCACTGGGTCAGTACGGTTCGGTTACCGTCAGTGCATTCTATGAAGACATTACGGACATCGTCGATCAGATTCCGATCGAAGGAGGAGGGCAGGCACCAGGAAATGTTGATTCCGCCGAACGATACGGGATCTCGACGAATCTGACTTTCCTGTTTGACCCTCTGGGTTGGAACGGCGCTCGACTTGACTTTGAAGGTGCAATAACGCGCTCGTCAGTCATTGACCCTCTGGTGGGCAACTCTCGGCCGATTTCAGACGACGATTATCTTGATTTCGAGTTTGTACTTAGGCAGGACTTTCCAGGCACCCAATGGGGGGCTGGCCTTGAGTTTTTCTACGACGAATCTCGCCCCTCAGTTCGCCTCGATGAAATCAGTCTTTTCACACCAACCGGTGGGTTCAGTCGCATGTTCGTGGAACACAAAGACGTATTCGGTATGACCATGCGTGGAAGCGTGGCGAACCTGAACGATCGGGGCAATGATTTTTCGCGAGCCATCTACAACGATCGCGCGGCCAACGATATCGCTTTCACGGAAGAGCGCTTTCGCGATTTCGGATTGCTGATTCGACTGGAAGTCGAAGGGAGCTTTTGAACGATGATCTTGATTCTGGGCAATCAACTTTTCCCACCCGAATATTTAGCTGCATATCAAGGGCATCGAGTGTTCATGGCAGAGGACATGGGCCTTTGCACCTACGAGCGGCATCATCAACAAAAAATCGTGTTGTTCCTCGCAGCGATGAGAAGTTACGCAGATGAACTGCGAGCCGCGGGGTTTGAGGTTCACTATGAATTGCTTGATGTGAACAGCAAACACACCTACGAGGCGCGCTTGAAGCGTGCGATGCATGAAGCGGGCTCGACGGAACTGATCCACTTCGAGATCGAGGACAAGCCGTTCGAAGCGAGAGTGGAAGCGATGGCGACCGCCGAGGGGTTCACTCACACCGTTATCTCTTCTCCGATGTTTTCGTGCGATCGCGAGCGTTTCGCGCAATTCATCGATGGCAAGAAGCGGTTGCTGATGGGGGATTTCTACAAACAGCAGCGTCATCGCCTAGATATTCTGATCGATGCCGACGGTGAACCGGAAGGCGGTCAATATAGTTACGATGCAGATAACCGGAAAAAGCTACCACGGAACGTGGAGCCACCCGTGATCGACGCTGCGAATCAAAATGCGCATGTGACCAGCGTGATCAAACTGGTCAAAGAGCAGTTTCCAGATCATCCGGGATCGGCCGACGAGTTTTGGTGGCCAACCACGCGCGAAGAGGCGCGTTCATGGTTAACGGAATTTGTTGAACAACGTCTTGAGTCGTTTGGACCCTATGAGGACGCTATGACAACGCGCTCATCGACGGTGTTTCACAGTGTGCTCAGTCCGATGATCAACATGGGACTACTCCTGCCTGATGAGGTGGTGGATGCCGTTGTCCAAAGAGCCGGGTCGGTGCCGTTGCCGAGTGTTGAAGGATTTGTCCGCCAGGTCATCGGCTGGCGCGAGTTCATCCGGGGTATCTATCAGAATTTTAGCGAGCAGCAAGATCACAGTAACTTTTGGTCACATGAGCGTGAGTTCACTAACGATTGGTACGAAGCGAGCACCGGAATTGTGCCGCTCGACGACGCGATTAGAACCGCACAGACGCTTGGGTGGGCACACCATATTCCGCGTCTGATGGTGCTTGGAAATCTCATGACCCTATGCGAGATTCGACCGACGAGTGCTCATCGATGGTTTATGGAGATGTTCGTAGATTCGTCCGAATGGGTCATGGGGCCAAACGTATACGGAATGGGGCTATTCAGTGACGGCGGCATCTTCGCAACCAAGCCTTACATCTGCGGTTCCAACTACCTGCGTAAGATGAGCGATTACCCTAAAGGAGAATGGTGCGACGTGGTGGATGGGCTGTACTGGCGCTTTATCGACAAGCACCGAGAGTTTTTCGCAGGAAACCCGAGGCTCGCGCTAATGCCGCGCGCGCTCGATCGAATCTCGGATGATCGACGTGAACATATATTCGGCCTGGCTGAGACGTTTCTCGAGGCAAAAACGATATAGAACAAACACAACCGCCTGGGGGAAGGCATGGCATTGGTGACAAGAATACTGACAGCTTTGCTGCTTCTGGTATCGGTATCTGCAGACGCGCAGTTCAAATACGAGAATGCGCTCATCGAAATCATTGATTCAGGCGTTGAACCCGAGTCGCCCGGCGTTGCTGTCGGTGTGCTCACGGACGATCGCATTGCTTTCATGCACTATGCGGGTCTTGCGAATCTCGAATCGTCCACACCCATTGATGCGAACTCGAGATTCAATATTGCCTCTAACGCGAAGCAATTTACGGCGCTGATGATTCTGGAGTTGGTCGAACAGGGGTTGATCGACCTTGACGCGGATTTTCGCGAGTACCTGCCCGAGGCAATGCCCGGCATCACTCAGCCCATTTCGGTGAAGAGCTTGCTCACGCACACGAGTGGCGTACGTGATCTCTATGATCTGATCGCGATGACTGGAGTGACATGGTATGAGCGGCCGTTGGACAACGGCGATGCCATGGACTTGTTGAATCGTCAGGTCGAGTTGAATTTTCCAGTGGCGAGCGAGTATCAGTACAGCAACTCGAATTACATTCTGCTGGCAGAGGTCATTGAGGCGATATCAGAGACGCGCTTCAATGAATACGCCAATGCGTTTTTTGCTCGACTGGAAATGGACGGCACGGTCGTTCGCCGTCGATATGGTGAAGTTGTCCCGAACGTAGCCCGTGCGTATGGGAAATGGTCGGGCTGGCTCGAAGACCCGTCTATTGCTAACACGTTTGGGGATGGATTCTTGTATACAACGCTTCAGGACCAGCTCGCATGGGAAGCGCAAGTGTGGAGTGGTGAGTCGACTTTGCAGAGCGACCTGATAGCACGAAGCCAACAACCCATCGATGGCGTTTCAGCGACAGATGATTATGGGTATGGGCTTGAGTTCGGTAATTTTCGTGGGCTTGCGACCACCTTTCATATCGGAAGTACCGGCGGATACAACGCCTACACTCTGAGGTTTCCGTCTCTAGAGGCGTCCATTGTGATTATGGCGAACTCGGGCGCGATTGATGTTGTAGGGCTTGGCCAACGAGTCGCAAGCGTCGTATTCGAAGGACAGTTGCCCTCTGAAACATCGTATCCGCCGGAGCCGGCTGAAGTCGGATCATCCGTTGCGATCGAACGTT
>JBCCOI010000341.1:0-7885 GCA_039025515.1 Planctomycetota bacterium | reverse complement strand
TCAATCCCTTCACGGGGTCCACTAACTGGAGAGCCGTGTGCGGGAGAACCGCACGCACGGTTCGGAGGGAGGGGAGCCCGGCTCAACCGGGCTTTCCTACCCCTCTCTTTCACAAACACGCCAGTAATTTGTGGGCCGTTCTTAGAAAAAGTTTACATCAAACACCCGCAGCTAGCGCCGTCGGCTCACTTTTCACCATCCCACTCGTTGCCTCATCAACTACGCCAGAAATTGAGTGACCGTTCCTTCATTCCGAACGGATCCTTACATGCGATCAACGACGTCGATGCCAAGCAGAGAGAGTGATTCACGAATGACTCTTCCTGCTGTTACGACGAGTGCAAGACGAGTCGTTTGGATTTCTGCTGAATCCGCCTTTAGCACATGGCATTGGGTATTGAATCGGGCGAATGCTTCCGCAACCGAATACACATAGTCGACGAGGTGATTGGGGGCGTATTCGGAGTAAACACTCTGCAATGCCTCTTCAAATCGAAGCAGTTCAATCGCGAGTTCGCGCTCTGCAGCATGAGTGAGCTGAATTCCATGTTCTGCAATGCGTGATCTAACCTCCTCTCCATTTACCCCCACTCGATTGAGAATGCTAACGGTCCGGGCGTAACTGTACTGACAGTAGGTGGAGGTGTTGCCGGTCAGCGCAACCATCTTGTCAAGATTAAATTTGTAGTCACTGGTTCGATCGTGCGAGAGGTCCGCGTACTTAATCGCACCGATGCCGACCGCTTCAGCGACTCGTTCCTGCTCGGCCTGATCCATGGGGGGATCGAACTGGGAAACACGTTCCGGATCGCAGACGATTTTCCTTGCGGCGGAGACAGCATCATCAAGTAAGCTCTCCAGCCCGATGAGAGATCCGCTCCGAGTTTTCATTGGTCGCCCGTCTGTCCCCAGAACGGTACCAAACTTCACGTGCACCAGCTTCGAATCACTGAGTCCGACTTTGTTCGCGACCGCAAACAATTTATCGAAATGCTCAGACTGCCTGGCGTCCACAACATAGAGGATTTCATCGGGTGCGAATTCGTCTCGTCGATACTTCAGTGTCGCAAGATCAGTCGTCGCGTAGAGAAATGCCCCATCCCGCTTTTGAATGATCATGGGAGCATCAAACTCTTCCATGAAAATGCAGATTGCACCATCACTCTCGGTTGCGAGTCCTTGCTCTCTGAGTCCTGCCACGACACCGGCAAGCATTTCGTGATAGAAGGATTCGCCCAGCGTATGATCAAAGGAAACATTGAGTCGCGAATAAATGCGGTTGATCTCGTCTTTGCAGTGTGGAAGAAACTTCTCCCAGAGCTCGCGGTTTTCCGAATCGCCTTGATGCAGCAGCGAAGTCTCGCTCAAGACGGCAGTGTTAATCTCCGGGTGTGACTCCGCCCGTTCGTTCATCGTCGGGTCGCTTTCGGTCGCCGCAATCGTCTGTCGCGCCCCTTCCAATGACGCGACGGCTGCAGACAACTTCTTCTTCGTCGCCTCTAACGCCTTTCGCAGTTTCTTGCCTTCTTTACCTTCTGCGGAGGCGGATTTTTGCTTTGCAGTTTCGACTTGAGCGTCAAGTGTTTCCACTGCCTGTTCAAGCTTTGGCAGATCCTGAACGGCCTTCTGATATCCCATCAACTGATGCACGATTCGATAGAGGCTGGCCAATTCTGGCACCGGATCCTTCATGACGGTGGCGGGGTCACCAAACTGCTTGTATCCGTAGATGATGATTCCGAATTGCGTTCCCCAGTCTCCCAAGTGGTTGTCGGTGATCACGTGATGGCCAAGAAACCTGAGCGTTTTAGCCAAGCAACTTCCAATCACGGTGGTTCGGATATGACCGACGTGCATGGGCTTTGCAACGTTCGGACTTGAGTAATCGATCAGGATCCTTTTGGGATCATCAGCGGTTTTGACCAAACATCTCGCGTCTTCGAACAGCTCCCCGACCAAAGAGTCGAGTGCGGCACTGTGGAATCGAAGGTTGATAAAACCTGGACCCGCGATCTCAGGACTCTGGAACCACGGCTGGACGTCTAGCTTGCCGATGACTTCGGCGGCGACCTCGCGCGGGTTCGTTGACGTGGCCTTTGCAATCGGCATCGCGCAGTTTGCCTGATAATCGCCAAACTGGGGATTCGCGGAGGGGCGAATCAGCGCAGCGAATTGCTCAATTTGGTCTTCGGCGAGTGCGTCAGCGAAAGAACAACGCAGCAACGCGTCCTTCAATCGCTCAGTCAACAGCAGAGGAAGATGCATAACGATGAATGATTAGGGATCATCTGGATTTCTTTGCCCAAAACGCCGCCCAATGGTCAGGCTCCGCAGGAGAACTCGAGGGCAGGGCAGAAGAAGATAGCTCCGAGACAGCCGCACGAAGAGGGCGCGGGGTCAACCATGGCCTATTCCGGAAGCTTGATTCCCAATTCCGACAACGCGATCGGCTTGCCGTCCGCCCATAAGGATTCGAGATCGTAGAACTCGCGTGTCTCATCATCGAAAAGATGAACGACCACGCTGCCGTAGTCGAGCACGATCCAGCGGCTCTCATCGTATCCTTCGATTCCGTACCTTTTCTCACCCATTCCTTTTTCGAGGGCGTCATCAATTTGTTCACTGATGGCATGCAATTGTCGCCTGCTCTGTCCGGTCACCAGGACAAACAAATCGAACTCAGCCGATTGTCCGCAAACGTCGAGCGCCACAACATTTTGACCGTTGTTATCCAACGCAACCTGAACCGCGGTGGCAGCAATTTGGCGGCTCGCCTCCGTGCCATGGGGGCGGATGGAGCGTGACGGCGCAACCATTGGGTTGGATGCGTCGGGGGAAGATGGATCTGTCATGCAAAGAGTTTATCAGTTTTAATCTTGCTGTCACGCCGCGAACCGGAGGACCTGACGCGGACTACAATGCGGTTCTTCGATCGATCCCACCCCTCCACCGCACCGGAAACTCTTATGGGCCCAATTCCTCCAAGCGGCGACGATACCCGCCCGGCAAACAATCGACGCACATTTCTCAAATCGGGTTCGGTATCCGCTGCTGGGGCCGCAGCGACTGCGGCGTTCTCGCACAGAGCGGTCAGGGGGGCCGAACCAGTCGAAACCAACGAGATGATCCGGATCGGGATCGTCGGTTTGGGAGGACGTGGCTCCGGCGCAATCAATGACAGTTTGACGATCAATGAGAACGTCGAATTGATCGCGACTGCGGACATCGACCCGAACAAGTATCGCGTCCTTAACCGACTCAAAAAGCACGGGGAAAAGGTCAACGTCGATCCCGACAAGAATTACGTCGGCTTGGATGCCTACAAGAAGATCTTGGACGACCCGGATGTGGATTTGGTCATCTTGACTACGCCACCGGGATTCAGACCGCGTCACCTGCTGGAAGCTGTCGATGCCGGAAAACATGTCTTTGCGGAGAAACCTTCGTGCGTTGATCCCGTCGGGTATCGCATTTGCCTGGAAGCTCACCAAAAAGCGCTGGAGAACGGGACGGCGATCGTCACCGGGACGCAATATCGTCGTCAGCAAAACTACGTCGAAGCAATTCGTCGCATCCATGACGGCGGAATCGGCGACATCATTGGCATGACGGCTCGCTACTGCAGTACCGGAATTTGGTACAAGGCGCGAAATGAAGAGATGACGGAGATGGAGTATCAACTCTTCAATTGGATGCACTTTATTTGGCTATCGGGCGATCAGGTCGCCGAACAGGCCGTTCACAACATCGATGTGATGAATTGGGTGATGCAGGCCAATCCCGAGTCGGCGTACGCCAGCGGCGGGCGATTTACTCGCCCAGACGATAGCGAGATGTGGGATAGTCTTTCGGTCGATTATCAATATCCCGGAGATCGATTCGTGTCCTTCAAGTGCCGGCAGATCCCGAAAACACAAGGCGATGTTTCCAATCAGATTTTCGGGACAAATGGCGTCGCAACCATCCTGGGCAGCAACGGTGGAGCATCGATTCGCGATAAGAACGGAAACGAAGTTTGGTCCATGAAGGGCAACATCCAGGCTGCTTACAAACAAGAGCATAAAGATCTGGTTGATTCCATCCGCGCCGGAAGTCCAATTGTCGAACTCAAACAGACCGCTGACAGCTCGTTAACGGCGGTGCTGGGACGCGTCGCGGGATATACGGGCAAGAACGTGACGTTTGACTTCCTGGCGAACGAATCCCAGTTGGATCTTTATCCGGAAGATCTGAATCCAAGTGCGAAACGCCCCGAGTCGACGTTTGCCGTCCCCGGTCTGCAAGAATTGATTTGAGATGAGGGTTTACAAAATCGTTCCAAGTGATGTTTGGGACCAAGCGGTTGCTTCGGGAGAGTTTCGGGGCAGCGGAATTGATCTCGATGATGGATTTATTCATCTTTCATCGGCCGAACAAGTGCGTGAAACGGCGGCGCTGCATTTCGCGGGGCAAGAAGGCTTGCTACTGATCGAATTTGATACCGATGATCTTGGCGATGCCTTGCGATGGGAAGCTTCGCGCGGCGGCGCGATGTTTCCCCACGTCTACGGCTCGATAGGAGTCGGACTCGCAAAATGGGCGTGTCCGATGCCTTGGAAAAACGGCACATTTGTTTTTCCGCAAGATCTGGCCGAGTGATTAGCGATTCAGCCTACTCGGCTTCACTCGGTCTCAAGTGAGATCGAGATCTCCGCTTGGTCCCCGGGTTTCACTTCGTAGCGAAGCCCGCTGGTGTAATAGTCCGCGTAGCGGCGTGGCACCGTCGAGCCGTGCGTATGAGCCACTTTGGCGAGATCTTCCGTCAACACGATCTGCACGACGACGACTTCGTACTCGCCGGGCGGCAGTCCCAGAGTTCCGTTTTCACTCTCCGGTTGGAAGCTGCCATTCGACGCGATTCGGCTTGCATACCGGGCGCTGTCAGAGAGTCGACGGAACTCGATACTTCCCGCACGGACTGGGCTACCGTTTACAAAGCGGACGACACCGGTGGTAGGCCCGGTCGATCCGCTGCAGCCCGGAGTGCTGAACAGCAGGCACGCAAAGACTGAGAGCAATAAGGTTCGCACGATTGCTCCAACAACTGGGCTACTCGATAAGTACCACGACTCGAGCGTCGCCTCGATTGGCGAGCGACCCGAGCACCTTTGTGTCAGTACTCGGACTGTAGAAATGAACGCTTCCGTCCACGTGAGCGAAATGGACGCCGCCGGGATGCCAACTTCCAAACGAAAACATATCGGCAAGTACGTCGTCGGGAGTGCTGGCGAGACGCAGGCCGGGTCCTGCCAAGCGACACGATGCGGGTAGGTGGTCGCCGTCGTAGGCCGGAGAGTCAATCGGGAATTCGCCGAGGCCAAGCCTGGGGATGAACTTTTCACCAAACAGAAACGTGTTCGACGTTCCGTCTAAGACGGATGCGATCCTGATTCGATCTCGTGGACGGATTGCGACCCCCTCTTTGCACTTGGGACGCACGCTGATGATGACGCCTGTGCCGTTCCCGCCGAAATAAAAATCGGTGGGGTCACCGATCGCACCTGGTGTCAAATCTCCGTGGTTTCCCGCGTAATCGCATAAAGCGCCGGTCACGTTGATATCCCTGTCGTCAGGTCGATCCGGAATCGGACAGCCACATGGCAGTCGCCCGTCACCTCCGGCAGTTGTCGTTCGTAGATTTCGCTCACCAATTGGGTTTGTGCCGGTACGACGGGTGGGGCAAAGGAAAATGTCAGGCACGACCAATCGGACATCGCTGGGATGCTCATGCCAAGGTTTCGAAAAGTCCCAGCCTTCCGCAAGCTTGTTCTGCTCGATGAACGGCATCACCCTTGCCAGCCAAGTCGGCGTCTCCAGACCGCATCGATCCTCGGGGCGATCGTCGGGCCTAGACTCGTAGCGAGCCGCCGGGAAATAGCCGAACGTGTTGTGGTGCATTTGGGTCGCCAATGCGAGCTGCCGTACGCGATTTCCACATTCCATACTTCGGGCAGACTCCCTCGCCGATTGAACGGCGGGCAGCAACAGACCAAGTAGCACAGCAATCAGGCCCATCACGACAAGCAATTCGATGATCGTGAATCCGGCATGATTCTTTCGCCGAACTCTATCCCACACCATGCCAATGCCTTTCGTCTTTGAAGAAGCAGCTGAAGAGACCCAAAAGTCTAACCCACGGAAACTGTTGCTGACAGTGACTTCCGCCCCAATGTTCCGTTTTGCAGTTGTCCGGAGAAACGGCGTTTAACCTACCCATCTGTCATTCGGTCGAGTTGGAACGGCGGAACGGCTTTCGGTAAGCTCGCGTAAACCGAGAATCCGAGAGTGTCAGCTCTACGGCCAGACGGCTTCGAGTGGAAAGTTCTAGATCCTTATGACCCAACTCGTGCTCCAAGACGTCCAGCTTCTGCCGCAAGAGAAAGCCCTGCATGCGTTGGTACGGCGTTACCTCTCCGCTTCGAAGGAACGCACCAACTTCCATGCGACGCGTCCATTCATCCCATCGCGGGATCCAAAACTTTGCGTGTTCGGAATCACCACTTCGCACCGATGAGATGACCTCACTTCGGATGTACCGGATCTCCTCCAAGCATTCCTCGGGCGACGGATAGAACGCGTAGCACATTACGATGCTAATCGCTACAAGGCCCGCAATGAGCGTGCCCCCGACCACCTGAGGACTGACGATGCGATCGCCCTTCAACTGAGGCACAGCGGACGAATCATCCCCTGATACTGTTGGGTCGGAATTCAGGTCGGAATCGCCTGTTGGTCGCTTCCCGAAGTCCTTGACTCCTAAGATTCGGAAGACGACACCAAACAAAATCAGCCCGCCAAAGAAGACGGTGGCAATCCGCGCTACCAAATCAAACTTTTCGTCAACCGCTTTGCGAATCACATTCCCAAGGCTCGAGTCAAGTTGATGGACGGGGTTGCTGTAAACATCGAATGCATGCGTGTGTCCCGAAGGGTTGACGCCCGGCGGAATCAGTGGCTTATTCACGGCATAGGCTAAGCTCAGCACGATCACCATCAGGCTCGCAAACCAAATCGCAACGCTGCGGATCCCGAACTGGCGCATCAGCCATCCGATCGTTGCGGCATTGACACCCGCACCAATGACCAGAAGAACGAAAGCGGCGCCGGGCGAATTCGCGTGCTGAAACATCAAACCGAGTTGCCCCATCACCATCAGCGGTGGCGCGTAGGCTGGGATAGCGACGCCGGCCATTGAAAGCGGTGCCGTGGGATCGTCGCGACCCATCGCAGAACCGAGGGCTCCCCATGGAAGCACTGCGGCCAAGGCTGCTACGCCAAGACCAGCAACGAGGGCCCAGCCGCCGCTCGGCCCCGCGACCTGTCGGGCGACGTAAACAAAGAAAAGTCCGATGCGATGAATGCCGATCGCAGTGCTATCCCGATCGTCGCCGGAAGCAGTCTCCGTCAAGTCATTCGAGCGCGAAAAACGATCCCAAATCAGCCCGACTAGCGTCACAACGGCAAGCGAGGCGAACGCGAACATCAAAATGATGTAAGGGCGCGAGAGCGTAACGCCGTAGAGTAACGAAAGGGGATTGAACAGCGGCGCGGAGAGCGCGAAGGCCGACATGGCGCCGGTTTTCATCTTCGCTCGCTTCATTTCAAACAAAATTGGAATCACGCCGATGCTACAAACCGGCAGCAACATTCCGATTGCCCAGGACTGCGGAAGGCATCGAAGGCTGTCGCCGCCGAACAGCTTTCGTGTTCCTTCACGTCCGATGTAATAACGCAGCACGCCGGCAATGAAGAGCCCGACTAACAGTGTTGGTGCGCAAGCGACCAACGCCTCTGCCATCCGCAGCCCGCCACCTACCAACGCTTTGAGAATCCAGTCGATCACGCC
>JBCCOI010000340.1:0-7922 GCA_039025515.1 Planctomycetota bacterium | reverse complement strand
GTGAACTTTTCACGTGGAAGGTCAACGGCTTCCACCATGTTCAGCCCTTGAACGATTGCAATGCCGCCTGATGACGGTGGCGGCGCGCCGATGATCTTGTAGTCGCGGTAGGACCCGATGATTGGTTCGCGAACCACCGCTTTGTATGAAACAAGATCCTGTCGGCGAATCAAGCCTCCGGACCGATTCATTTCATCGAGCAATAGGTCGGCAAGACGTCCTTCGTAGAACGCATCAGCCCCTTGTTCCGCGATCACGACCAACGTTCGCCCGAGATCTGGAAGCTTCATCACGTCGCCGACTGCCCATCTCGCGCCGTTCGGTTTCCCGTAGACGCGGTGCAGTTCTTTGTACAACGGGTCATCTTTCGTCGCGTCCAAGATTCGGTTCGTCGAATCAGCCAAAAACGAATCGACGGAGAATCCATCCGTCGCGAGGCGGGTCGCAGGTAAGACGAGATCTTTCCAGGGGAGGCTTCCGTATCTTTCGTGAGCCAACTCGAGCCCACGAACTGTGCCCGGCACGCCGACCAGCTTTCTCGTGTACCTGTTTTCGCCAATTTCAAACATGTCGCCCCGAGACGCGATCGGAGCGGTTTCGCGATAGTCGATGCAAACTGGGGGCATGCCGTTTGCTGGGCGAATCAGCATGAAACCTCCACCACCAATGTTGCCGGCCTCCGGCCAGGTAACGGTCATTGCAAATGCCGTCGCCACGGCGGCGTCGACCGCATTGCCGCCGCGGGCAATGATGTCACGACCGATCCGACTGGCGTGCGACGAATCGCTCACCACCATGCCGCGGTCTGCATACTCCGAGCGAACGCTTTCTTGTCCTCGTAGCTCCCTTAGAGAACCGTTGACACCAAGAAAACACGAGGTCAAAAGCAGTAGATTCTTCAGCATGAACTTCAACGTGGGTTCGGCAAAATGTTGAATGTGTAAGCGATCCCCCAAGCGCCGCCAAACGAAATCCCAACGTTCATTGCGGCAAATCTGCGACCCTCGCAGCAAGCACACGTCGTTTGAGTTGCTTCGATAGCTCTCGGCCAAGCTCTTTCTGGTCAGGCAGCAAATTGGTGGTTTCACCCGGGTCCGCTTCAATGTCAGTGGCGACTCGCGCAATCACTTCATCGTTCTTAGCATCCCACCACTCGGTATACCGGACGCGTTCGCTTCGGATGGAATGACCAATGACTCGACGCTTTGATTCCCAGTCCGAATGGGGATAGGAAGAATACGCGAAATCCCGGTGTTTTGAATCTGGATTCCCCAGCACCGTAGCGAAGGACCTGCCTTGCAAGTGAGGAGGTTGATGCAGGCCGCAAAGATCACAAAGTGTTGGATAAAGATCGATGAGTTCGACGAGTGCATTGGATTCACCGGTGACCGTCATCGATCGAGGACACCGCACAAGCAACGGGACTCGCGTATCGCATTCAAAGTTTGTGTGTTTGCACCATGACGAATGATCCCCGAGTTTCCACCCATGGTCGGCCCAAAAGACAACGATCGTGTTGTCCGCGATCTCATTGTCTTCAAGTGCACTGAGAAGTAGTCCGACGTTGTGATCGGTGTAGCTGACGCAAGCATGGTATCCGTGGAGTAAACGTTTGTTGAGTTCGTCGGGGAACTCAACCGGCGTGCCGTCACGAGGAATGTCGGAGTACGCACGAAGTTCACCGGCTTGTCGGTTACGAGCCCACTGGGGGTATCCGGGCGGAAAACCAAGGTTGGAAGGAAGCGAGAATGACTCGCGATCGTAAAGGTCCCAGTATTTCGTCGGTGCGTTGAACGGCAAATGTGGTTTCGTGAATCCGACTGCCAAGAAGAACGGCTCTTTTGAATCCGCAAGTCGTTTGATTTGACGAACGCCTTGCTTGGCCCGGAGACCGTCGGCATAGACGAAGTCCGCGTCCTTCGCAGACTCCGTGCTCGGCCCCCGTTTCTTCGACTTGGTGCCAGGAAGTGAACTCTTTGTTTCGCGAGTCTTCTTGAGACTGTCCGGATTCGCGTAGCCCTTTCCCACTACCTTGATCCACTTCGACCAATTTTCCTCATCCACGGCCACGCCAGAAGTGTTGTGATAAATTTTGCCAAGCCCAACGGTTGTGTATCCGTTCGCCGTGAAATGTTGATTCAGCGTGACAACGTTGCTCCACCGCTTTCGCCAGTCTGTGACGTGATAGGTCCGCTCTTTCGTAAACTCGGGGTAGAGCCCGGTCATCAGTGATAGCCTTGAAGCACCGCATACGGCTTGATTGCAATACGCGTTGGTGAACCGAATCCCCGTGGCGGCAAGTCGATCGAGGTTCGGAGTGATCGCTTTGATGGGGCTGTGACTCGTCCCGTAGCAATTCAGCTCGGGCCGCAAATCGTCAACGGCGATGAACAATACATTGGGTCGGTTGGTCGGTCCCTGTGCCGACGTGGCTTGCGATAACAGACACACGGCCGCGAGTGTGTAGATCAGCGTTGTCAGTGGAATGCTGGAGACTGATTGTGACCGTTGCATCAGATTGCGGAGTGGTTGGAGAGTAGTGGCGGGAGGGAGCATTGAATCAACGAAAACGGCCCGGCAAGACCGCATAACTATCCTTCTCGATGTCTTCGCTTAGCCAGCCGCATTGCCTCGAGTTCTTTGACGAGCGGACGCCAATACTGTCGATCAGCCTCACGCTCTACCGCTTGCTCTTTTTGCAATTCTTGCGTTAGAGCGTTGTCGTTTGCTGCCATGGCTTCGGCCAGAAGCGGTCGGATCTCAATCATTTCCCGCAACGACTCTGGATGTTCCACAGCCAGCCTAATGAGAACATCAGGAGTTCTCGACTCACGTAGCCAAAAAAATACTCGGTCAGTTGTTGGTTCGTCTCGGTTTTGATCATAGTGGGCGTCGACAAGTCGCCGAATCATGGGCCAGTCCTTGTCCCGCTGGGTCTTCTTGGCACGAACAAGATCTTCGATTCCGAGTAGTTCGTAAGTCATACCATCGGCATCTTGAATCGTCGTCCGCTGATCCCAAAGCGAGTCAAATTCTCCACAACCCCTCATCTTTGTCATGATATCAAGCCTGATTCCCGCCGCATGTGGATGATGGCAGCGAAAGTGGATTGCGTGACCACGCCTGAGATGTTTCCAATCCATCGGAGGCACTGCAATGCAGATTGCTTTTAGTTCTTTAAGGGAGGATTCGAGGCGCTTCAAGTTTCCTTGTTCCGGAACGATGACGATGTCACAGTCCCTACTAAACTCGGCCGCGCCGTAAAACACGCACGCCTGGCCGCCCATAAGCAGGTGCTTCACCCCGTGGGACGAAAGGGTCGAAAGGACTTTGACTATCGGGTTCGGGATCAAGTGAACCACCCACCTGTAGATAGAACTGCCATAACTTCTTCGATTCTTCCCATCGCTGAAGCGGAGTTAGTCGGTACCACTCGGGCCAGGTGTCTTTGTGATCATAAGCATCGACGATTCGTTGGAGACGTTTTTCGGATGACATGAGTTTGGATGGAGCCAAATACTCGATTGCGTGTAGTTTACCTTGTCCGCAGAGCGATCCATCACTGCACCATTTCGAGAGCTTCACTGTAAGGCTTAAAGATCGCCATCGCTAATCGGAAGATGAAGAAAATCAACGTGCCGGCGACGGTCAGCCAGACGGCCATGGCGGCGACCCCAGAGATTGCTTTCATCGCCATCTCGGCGCGGGCTTCATACTCGTCGGCGAGATGGTCGATCGATTCCGATTCCGTGCCGGAGAGTTCTGCGACTTCCACCAGGTGCAAGAACGGATCGGGAAAGAGATCGGTGCTGCGAAGACCACCGGCGAGCGTGTCACCGCGATCACGCACGGCGACTTCAAACTCATCGCCGCCGCTGCGGTAATAGTCGCTATCGGTACTATCAAGACTTAGCCTCACGCTGCGAATCGGATCGAGCCCGGCACCGAGCGTGAGTGCAAGGATCCGCGTGAATCGCGATAGCGTGATGGTTTGAATGGCCGGGCCGAGCTTCGGGATGGCGTAGAACATGGGAACCATATTTTGCACCCCACCCAGGTTGCTCCTGTAGGCATAGATGACTGCCCAAATGATCGCGGCGATGAAGGCGAGGTAACTCCAAAAGATCAGCACGCCGCTTCCACCGCGAAGCCCAAACCCGAGCATGTCCGTCATCTCGCCACCCGTGGGAGGCGTGAGCACACCGAGCAGATAGATGAAGAGCGAAACCACACCCAGCCCGACGAACAATTGAATCGAAGGCCATGCGATCGAAGAAAGAAACTGCCTTCGTAGTCTCACTTGGTTCTCAAAGTGATCCGCAAGCGTGAGAAATGTTCGCTCGAGTTTGCCGGAATGCTCTCCGACGTTGGTGAGTGAAACCATCAGCCGTGGAAAGAACCGCTGGTTCTGCTGCATGGCTTCCGTAATGGTGTGCCCCTGTTTGACGGCTTCCAGCACTTGCCCGACGGCGTGTCGCTGACGGTTGGAGCCGTTTGAGGCTTCGGTATTGAGCAGGTGGAGAAGGTTGGCGCCGGCCCGCAATCCGATCCCCATGCGGCGGCAGAAGCCACCAGCAGCCGCGATTCCCATTCTCTGAAAGAACATCCACCGTCTCCAAGTTCCACAAGTTTCCCGCCACATTGTAGCGAGAAATGTTCATGCGGCACTCGTTATGCGGAAGCTCTACGGTCGTTAACCGAAAGCTGATGGACGCGTTGGTAAGCCTCGAGGATGTCGGTCAGTTGGTGCAGCTGTTCACCGGCCGCCGCTGATAGGTCCAAGAAGATGAGTTTGCGGGACCCGACTTGGCACCAGTTTGCGGACTCATCGTTCAGAAGAACCTTTCTGACGTCGAACCCCAGCGATTTTGCCTTCTCGATGGCTTGCCGCAGCCTTTCGGCAACGTGAGGCGTGCTGGGTGTGGAAGGCATCGTCGACTCCGAAGACTTTGCGGGTTCTGACGGCGGTTGGACGTGGTGGCAAACTGTGCTCTCCCCGAGCGGTTGGGTGTAGCAAAATCGGTGCCGTCGACGATAGGTCATCCAGGCCGTGGTATCGCCGCAATCAGACTCCGGATGTGTTCAATGAATCCCCAAACGTCACCTTCGCCCAATACAAATCTTCGTCGCCACGCCGCCGATACCGCTTCGAGCTCGCTTTCGGAACGCCCCCAAGAAATCGAAGAAACAGTCGCCCAGCTCAAAGCGCAGCTCAAACAAACGCAGGCGATGGCAGCACTCGGTGAATTGACCAGCACCGCGACTCATGAGTTCAACAATGTTTTGATGACGGTGATCAATTACGCAAAGTTGGGGATTCGTAATCGCGATGAAGCTTCGCGAGATAAAGCACTCGCAAAAATCCTCGAAGCCTCCGAGCGGGCCGCAAAAATCACGGGCACCATTCTGGCGCAAGCCCGCAACCGCAGCGCGGCGATGGAACCCACGGAACTCGGTTCGCTGATCCTGGACACGCTGGTGCTGCTCGAACGAGAGATGAACAAGTATCGAGTCTCTGTCTCTTGTGAGTTTGACCCGGAGACGCATCCGGCGCTCGCGAGCGGGAACCAGATCCAGCGTGTGTTGCTCAATCTTCTGATCAATGCCCGTCAGGCCATGCCGGAAGGCGGCGACTTGATGATTCGCGTGCAGAACAGCGAAGAACCGGAATTTGTCGAGTTCGCGATTCGCGATTCGGGTTGTGGGATGCCGCCGGAAACGCTTCGTCACATCTTCGATCCGTTCTACTCGACCAAGAACGGTCCCGATGAATCGGGTAAAGGCGGAACCGGGCTTGGGCTTTCCGCTTGCAAAGAGATCATCGACTCGCATCGTGGTAAAATCAAAGTCGAAAGTAGTGTCGGCGTCGGTACCGCCTTCACGATCAAGTTGCCGAAGGCCAACTGAGTTCGTAGCCGCTGAGCTTGCTCTGAGTACGGAGTCGCAGGCCTTCTGTCCGGGAGACCGATTCTGAGCAACTCGTTTCCATCGCGATCCGACCTCGATTCGCGCATTCAGTGGCTTCACAAGAAACGCGCCGCGCTGCCCGATGCGGAACTTCGCCTTCTCTTGCCGGATGGCATTGATCGTTCCGTCATCGTTGAGCTCGCGTGCGTCGACTTAATGGAACAACGGCGCAACGGTTCTGATCTGCGAGTGGAAAATCTCCTGGCGCAGTTCCCATCGCTTGGTAATGACGACGACATCCTCGATCTAATCGATGCCGAGATATGCGTCCGGCGCGAGTTGGGTGAATCGCAACCGGCCGAGTTCTTCTCCGATCGCTTTCCCTCATTGAGCGAAGAAATCGCGCAACTGGTTTTTCTGGATGCTGCAGCGGGCTTACCCGAAAACCAACAAAGACTCGATCAAGTGTCAATTTCCGGCGACGCGCTGATTGAGGAGGCTTCGGCCAAGGGGCTGACCGACCAGGGGGTTACAAACGAAAGTGATTGGACATTCGATTCCGACAAGACCATCGCGGGTGGTGCGGTTGTCTCGGATCCGGTCATCGACCCCGGAAAGGACTCGATTGATGCCCCGATTCCGATTCAACCGCCCGAATGGATGACGTCGGCAAGATGCGTGGCGACGGAGATTTCTGAACTAGGTCGCGTTTGGTTGGTGCAAGGGCAGGATGTCCAACGAGACGAGTCGGTTGCGATGAAAATCATTCCGATCCCGGCTTCGTTAGGAAAGCTCGAACGCACGAGAATGCTGGACCTTTGCGAGCTTGCCAGCAATGTTGTCCATCCCGCTTGGGTGACGCCAAGAATCGCCGCGATCAACAACGGGCATCTCGCCGTCATTCGTCCTTGGGTTTTTCGGGCGGCAACGGGTCATGCGAAAGACGAAGCGACATCGGCCGAGCGGGGCCTCGTTCAGCTGGTGGCCATCGCGTTCGCTTCGGCGGCGGCACATCGGGTTGGGGCAACCCATGGCGGAATCAGCTCTCGAAATCTCTTCGTCGATCACCACCAAAAGCCGCATCTCGTCGATTGCGTCGCCAGTTCGGCTGGTTGGGCGCGCTACCTCGCCATCTGGTCCAACGACCTGTCGAAGACACTCTGTGAACGACGCCGCGCGGACGTCGATGCACTCAAGCGACTTGTCGCGGGCGTTTGCGTTGATGCAACGATGAGCGGGGATGAAAGCATTTGGTCGGAGTGGTTCGCCCATTCGGTCGCATCGATTGACTCGCGTGACGATCATGCGGCAGCGGCGATCGGCGAGGTTCTGCAAACGGCGATCGACCGAGGTCCGCAGGCAAAACGCCGCTGGTGGTCGCGTTAGCGGGATGACGCCAAGGCCTTCGACTGGCTCGTGAGCCAGCGGTTGTCGAAGGTCCGTCTCCGCTGACCTCCGGGTCCTCCTTATCGGTCAAGTTTTCCCGGGCCGTTCTGCCCTCTCCGCGGCCCAAAAATTTTGAGGGTTCACCGTCTCCGGCGCTTGCCGTGAGCCAGAGTCTTGGTGCATCACTAGTGGCCGTGTATGCCTCAGCGACGGAAGCTGCGGGGAATCGGACGACCGCGTGTCGATTTGGACACCGGTTCGGCCGAATCTGCGGAACTTCACGTCGCGAGTGTCGTCAAACGACCACGTCGCCATGCAATCCCGGCCCACCGGGCGGGCGAGTGTGAAGACCCCTGCAACCGGAACGCGAAATGAAGCGTGTCGATTTGCCGGAGATTTCACCCCGCCCATTCGAGTGGTTTTTCGTGGTGAAAAGGCGACGCGTGTGCCGTCATGATCGGAACCGACAAGGCGCGGTTATGACGGTTTGGTGCGACCTCGGCCCCAAAGATTTGCGGGTCAAAGTGCCCGAACTATACTCGGCGTTCGTTTTCCGTCGGCTTCCCCGCCGGCAGTGCGACTTGTCGATTTGCCTTGTTAAAAACCGGTCGGTTCCGCAACGCGAGCCC
>JBCCOI010000339.1:0-7975 GCA_039025515.1 Planctomycetota bacterium | reverse complement strand
TCAAACGCTTCGCGATAAGCCTCTTGAAGCAGGTCGATGGCAAAGAGAGTATCGCGATGAAGCGACGCATGGCTGGCTGGAACGCGGACTTCCTGCTCAAAGTACTGGGAATTCCCGTCTAAAGTATGCGGTGGCCCTGACTCAATACTTGACAGCAAATCACTGTAGACAAGAGAGGACGGAGCCGATCGGAGACAATCATCAATCGCCTAACTCTCATGCGGAGGAAGCAACTGCTCCAAGTCATTGGCTCTCTGTTGTTCAACCGCAATGACGTTGCCCCATGCGTCGGGCTCCTGGAGTTCACAGGGCCAGCGCCGGATGGATCGCCAGCGATGGGTCACTCCATATTGCACGATCGGATACCACTCAGAAAGATAAACCGCGTAATCACGCTCGACGAGAAAGTTGCATAGGTCTTGGTGCGAGTAGCCGAGCGCTACCGTTTTCAAATCCTCGAATTCGGCCAACACCACGCGGGGACGAATTCGCCAATCGAAGCCTTTCAAGACAAAGAGGTCATGTCCTTCGGCGTCGATCTTCAAGAAGTCAACGTCTGCGATTGCTTCCCTCGAGATCACATTCGCCAGCGTCTCTGTCTGCACGCTTGCAGTCTTTTGATGACTTTCATGAAACGCAGCTAGTGATGAAATTCCTGTCGACACATCACTGCAATAGAAGTCGAGCGTTTGGCCCCCCTGATCACAGATCGCGACTTGAAAAATTCGAACACTCTCGCTGCCCAGGCGTGCCAGTGCGGCTTGCTTTTCCGAATTTGGATCGGGCTCGAAAGCAAAAATGCTCCATCCCTTCTCGGCATACGGGATCAAAGATTCGCCAAAGTGAGCGCCGACATCCAGCATGATGCCGCACCGGATTCCAGTGCGGTGAAAAAACCGCTGAATCAAAGCCGGCTCGGAAAAAGGCTCCTTTTTGAACCAAGGTTCTCGACGAAACCAATTCCCGATTCTTCCCATCCAGTCAGCGGTATTCCCCATCTCCGAATCCCGCTTTTCGTCGCGGCCTCTCTATTGCGGATTTGCACCGCGAGTTTAGCGAGCGTCAGTTGTCGCGATAGACCTCGACTCCCGCATCCTTCGCGGCGTCTTTGAGTTCCTTCGCGATCTCATCTCGCAAGAGTTCACGCTCATAGACCTCATCCGCGACCGCCCCGATCGGGAGCGACGGATCACTCTCGACTTGAACGACTTGCGAACTGACTTCGTTTCCGTCCACACTCAGGGCGATTCGATAGGGCGCACTCGGAACAAAGAAAGTCCCACCTCTGAATCCTGCTCCGCGCGGCCCACGACCACCCTGACGCGTCCGTCTCGCCGTCAAATCCCAAGTCAAACGGTGTAGACCGGATTCAGTTTTGCCTTCCAACGTCCGAATCGTTCTCCCGGCGATGTCGCTGATTTGAACTTCCACCTTCTCAGCTTGCTTACCGAGCGAGTACCAAACTTGAGCTCCGCGTGCGGGGTTTTCGGAGATGTAGCGCGGTGACGTTCGCCCACGTTCCGGATTGCGACGCCATCGAGTGACTTCGTCTACCGGGTAAAGCGTCGCGACGGCTTGCATCGTTTTCGGAGTGAGTGATCGGAGCACAGAAACGTCCGCGGCCCAAAGTGATCGGCCGTGGGTCGCCAGGACGATCTCCGTTCCCCCGGGGACAATAGCCACATCATGAATGGCAACGGTTGGCAGCTCGCCATTTGCCTTGCCCCAGTGTTCGCCGCGATCGAGCGAAACCCAAAACGCAAACTCGGTTCCCAGATACAAGAGATCCGGATTCTCTGGGTCTTCCCTCAAGCAACGCGTGGAACCGCGAGGCAGTTCTTTATGCAGCGGGCGGAACGTCTTCCCGAAGTCTTCTGAAACGTAGACATAAGGATTGTCGTCGTCGCTGCGATGTCCATCCAGCGTGACGTAGACCCGGCCGTCGGCATGTCTCGATGCCTCGATGGATGCGACCCAACGAGGTCCCGGTGCATCCAAATTCTCATCGATTCGCGTCCATTTGGTCCCGCCATTGGTCGTCACCCAGATGTAGCCGTCATCGGTGCCGACGTACAAGACATTTGGATCGCGAGGAGACTCGCTGATTTCGGTAGCCGAACCGCGTTTCGTCCGAGTAATTTCGGGCGAGATGACTTGAAGATCATTGCCGCGATCGAAAGATCGGAAAACGTAACTTCCGGCGGAATAGAACAATCGCGAGTTGTGTGAAGAAAGTAAGAACGGCGTTTCCCAATTGAAGCGAAACTCCTTGTCTCTCTCTCGCTGGGGCCTGATACCGGCCCGTTCGCCCGTTTTCAAGTGGCGACGGCTGATCGAACCGTTTTGACTCTCGTAATAAATCAAGTCGGGGTCTTCCGGATCGACGCGGCAGATAAAGCCGTCCCCGCCACCGACGCGAATCCAGTCTTCATTGATGGTGCCACCGCTTCTCGAGATCGCCGGTCCACCCCAGCTACCGTTGTCCTGAAGTCCACCGACAACGCCGTAGGGCTCGCCCGGAATGATCGCGACGTGATAAAATTGACCGATCGCGGCGGTGTTGAAGTGATTCCAAGTTTGGCCACGGTCATAGGAAGCGTAAACGCCTCCATCGCCGCCGATCACCATGTGACGTCCGTCTTTCGGATCGATCCAGAGATCGTGTGCGTCGGCGTGCACACCGCGGCCGAAGTTGGATTGGAAGGTAATGCCGCCGTCACTTGACGCAAACTGCGAAACGCCCAACACGTACACACGCTGGTCGTCTTTCGGGTCGACGCGAATGACGCTGAAGTACATGGGTCGCGTGTTGAGCGAATTGACACGCGTCCATGATTCGCCCGCATCGTCCGACCTGTAGATCCCGCCGTAGCGATATCCGTCCGCACCCTGCATGTCTTGTATGTTCGGCTGTTGGCCAAAGTACGAATACGTGTAGGGGCGGGCGCTCGTTCCGGCGTTCCGGTCGCCGAGCGTCACCGTCAGCGAAACATCTTTGCCGCCGCGTTTGACGACCAAAGGCATTTTATCACCGGGTTCGCGTGAACGAATTTGAGCAATCAACGCCGCGTAGTCGTCAATCTTGTCCTCGCCAACTTTGACGATCACATCACCCGTCTTCATGCCGGCTTTCTCGGAAGGGCCGCCTTCGGTGACGGACAGCATCTTGGCACCGCCGCCTTGCTGGTCTTCACCTTGGATGCCCATGATCGCGCGGTTCTGCTGCTGCGGCTGCCCCGTTGCTCGTTCACCCAGCGTTGCCGTGATCGTCTGGGTCTCCTCGCCGCGTTTGATGGTAACCGCGATCTGATCTTCTACAGCCTTGGTGCGGAGAAGTTCGATGACGTCGTCGAAGGTCTTCACGGCTTTTTTGTCGATCTTGATGATTTCGTCACCGGATTTAAATCCCGCCTTTGCCGCCGGACTTGATGCAGTGACCGTCGTGAGTACCAACTTTCCGTCGACCAAGTCGGCATTCACGCCCAAATAGCCGGTCGGCGTTTGCTGGCGCGCGTTCGGGCGAGGAGCCAAGATCGGACTGAAAGTCTTCGATTCTTCGCTCCTTGCAAGTTCGAGTTTTACACGTCGACCAGGTTTCTTCTCACGCAAAACATCCAGAAACATCTTCGACGATTTCAAGGTTTTTCCGTCGATAGCGTTCAGCACGTCGCCAACCTTGATGCCTGCTTTGGCTGCCGGGCTATCGGTCATTACTTGTGCGACAAAGATCTCTTTCTCGCCATCTTCCTCGGCATCCTTTTCTCCGAGCACAATTCCCAAGTAGACCGCTGCCGGTCGGGGGCCTTTGCCGATGTCTTCACAATCGATGATCGCATAGATCGCCTGCTTACCACCGGTTTGCCAGTCGAGGCCGATCCGCCCGATCTTTCCGGGAGGTAATCCCTTCTCAAGCCGTGCCCAATTCTCGCCGCCATCTGTGGTCTTGTAGAGTCCGGCGCCCTTGCCGTACTTGCGAATCGGATCGTAACCGTCAACGCCATCGGGCTTCTTGACGCTTCCGGGCCAACTATCGAACTCATCCCGCATGCGATCCCAAAGCGCCGCGATGATGGTCCCCGGTTCCTCCGGATGCATAACCATGTCGATCACGCCGGTGTTGTCGTTGACATAAAGAACATGTTTCCAGGTTTCGCCACCGTCTGAGGTCTTAAAGACCCCCCGTTGCCGATTTGCACCGTAGAGCCGTCCCGAGGCACCGACGTAGGCGACGTTCGGGTCTTTTGGGTCGATCAAGATTCGTCCGATCTGATAGGACTCTTTCAGGCCCTTATGTTCCCAAGTTTTACCGCCGTCCACCGACTTGTAGACGCCGTTTCCGTACGAGACGGAGTTCCGAGGGTTGGCTTCACCGGTGCCGATCCAAACCGTTTGAGGATCGCTCGGGGAGTGGGCGATCGCTCCGATGGAGACGACTTCTTGGTCGTCGAAATGGTGTTCCATCGAAACGCCACGATTCGTGGACTTCAGCATTCCGCCGCTCGCGGTTGCGACATACCAAAGCGATGGGTCTTTATCATCGATGCTCAAATCGGTGATACGTCCGCTCATGTTCGCCGGCCCGATTGATCGCCAAGGAATGAGCTTAAGGATCCCTTCGTCAGCGACCAATTTGGGTGGCTTCGGCGCTGCCTTCGGTTTTTCATTTGATTCCGAAGCCTCAGACTCCTTGGACTTCTTTTCATCTGCGGGCTTCGCTTCCTCGGCAGATTCGCCGGGCTGCTCTTTCTTCTCTTCGGCGGCCTTCTTGGGTTCGTTCTTTTCGGGTGTCGCCTCGGCCTTTCCCTTCTTCGCTACAACATCGTCGGACTTCTTCGGTTTCTCGTCCGACTCCGTTTGTTCCGACTTAGCCTTATCTGATTCTTTTGCTTCTTGAGCAATGAGTTCCGAGGTTGGAGAGACCGATAGCAGTGTGGTGACCAGAGTGATCACCAGAAACCTAAACAATGCATTCACAGCAACGGTTCCGATCGAGTTAGGAAATTTGGAAAACGGAAATACAAATTCAAATGGATGAAATTGAGCGGGCGATTATCAAAGGGCGATCTCGCTGGTGTCGATCACTTCATGCCCAGCCCGCGTACCCATGGCGCGATAGAGCCGCAAGTCGATCGAGGACGTCATCGCAGCGACGGATCCATCCATCCGCGCGAACTGAACGAGTCCACCGTGATGACTCCTAGCCGTAATGGCAGCTAGCGTTGATCTTTGCAACGACTTGCCTTCCTGTTGTGTTGAGAAGTCAATGTCGTAGACGCGACCTTCAAACTCATAGGGGACGATTGTTCCTGGGACAAAGGCTGTTGTGATGCCCGTATGGTGGACTCTGCCGTCCGGCCAAACGGTGTGTCCGGTTATCTTGAACTGCCCACGCATCATGCTCACTCGCCCACGCAACGCATTGATTTGATCGTGTGAAGGTAACTCTAAAAACTCGGGTTCCGTCAAGTTACGCAGATAAGGTTGGTAAGTCTTCACCTCCGCGACGGCCAACGTTTGCGATAAGCCGTCTAGGAAAGCGGCGGGGCTCAACTCTCCGTTCACGATGAAAGCACCATCGCCGGCCATTCCCTGTCGTGCTTCTTCATGGCTTGGCGTAAAAACGTGCCACGTTCCCGCGAAGAAACCGTAACTCGTTGGCGCGACGTAACGCTTGCCGTCGCGAAATCGGATTGAGTCTTGTGGTTCGGAAGGACAGAGCCACATCGGCAACTTAAGATCGGCGACACCGCGATCGACTTGGTCATGCCAGTCGACCGATAAGTTGATGCGTTCCGCTGCGGCACCCGCTTCCACAAACGGAAGCAATCTTCCATGCACGGACCATGAGTGACCACGGTTATTGCGGATCTGTTCCGGCCGCACACAAAACGAGGGTGGGTAATAGCGATGAACGCTCTGGTAGTTCTGTGCAGCGATGACCCATTGCCGCAGATTGTTTGAGCATTGCGTTCGTCGAACGGTTTCCCGGGCCGCCTGTACAGCAGGGAGCAAAAGCGCCGCGAGAACTCCGATGATCGAAGCGACCACCATGGTCTCGATCAACGTCATACCACGTCGTTTTCGCGTCAACTTGGATGTACGGGCGAGCGCGTGAATCGGCATCACGATCGTCAATGCGGAGGAAGGTCAGGTGGGCAGCGTCGGGAAGACCGAAATAGCAACTCGGCTGTCGAACAGGATAATTCGAACCGGAACCTCCGTGGGTTCGTCTCACGGAACACAGCGGTCTTCGGGATAAACCGCCCTCCATTGCCGATTAGGGCGGTTCAAGTTCTCGCTAGCTATCACCCGCTGCCGTCGTTACTCAAGATCCACCTTAATTCCGCCGATCATGCCGGCACAGACGTTGTAGATCAAAGCAGCAATCACCCCGCCGATGAATCTGAGAACGCCGTAAAATAGGAGCAGGAAAATCACAGCGCCAACGCCTCCGATGATTCCTGCCATCGCACCTCCTTCTTGTGCCGCTATGCCGACTACTGCAATGAGCGAGAAAAAACCACCGATCAGCAGTCCGAAGATTGCCTGGAGCGCTCCCAGGGTCAGTCCGCAAGAAATCGGGTCGACACTCTTAAGTGCATAAGTCCGGCGTCCGGCGACTGAAGTTTGAATGGTTGGCGAATCGTACGGATTGGCAGCTGACATCGGAGAGCCTGACGGTGAAGTGCGAAAGGAAGGAGACCGTGGACCACCAAACGATGGCCCTTTGATTTCAAACCTTAACGCAATCCGTGCAGACTCGCATGCCGCCTACGAACGGCGGGTGAACTTTGCGTCGATGAGTCGCTTTTTCGTTTCAGCCATTAGCGCGTCCTCATCGGCTTCCGTTTCCGCGACGTAGGTCACGCTGAATCGCAAGTAGGATCCGGCGTCGTCCCAAGGGACGGTCACGACACCCAATTGTTCGATCAGAAAACGTGTCGCATCTTCGGCCTTCGCGAACTTCTCGCCGCCTTCGGTGCCCGCCGGTGCCGGCGTGTACAAGAAATAGGTGCCGCCGGGCATTTCACAGTCGAAACCACATTCCTGCAGCACTCCAACAAGCTTCTCCATGCGTCTGCGGTACTTGGCATTGATGCGCTTCGGGATCGAATCGTCGTCAAGCGCCGCCGCGGCCGCGTGTTGCGTCGCGATGAATTGTCCGCTGTCGCTGTTGTCTTTGACATCTGCAAATGCCGAAACGATGCGCGGGTGACCGACGACGAATCCCATCCGCCATCCGATCATGTCAAAACCCTTGCTCATCGAATGGACTTCGACGCCGACGTCCACCGCGCCCGGCGTTTCGAGAAAACTGCGTGGTTGGCCGTCGAAGGTCAACAGGATGTGAGCCGCATCATGGACGACGATAAAGCCCTTTGCTTTTGCAAGTTCGACGACCTTCTCAAAAAACGACGGCGGGGCCAGTCGGCCGGTGGGTGAATTGGGGTAGTTCAGGACCAGCATCTTCGTTCGGCGATAGATGTCTTCCGGAACACTCTCCAAATCGGGGAGGAAGTCGTTTTTGGCAAGCAGCGGCAGCCGAAAGACTTCGCCGCCGTAATAGCGAGTGTGTGTACCTGCGACCGGATATCCGGGCACCGTCATCAACGTCACATCGCCGGGGTTGATAAAGCAAGCCGGTAACATCGCATAGGCTGGCTTGCTACCGATGCAATGATTGACCTGCGTCGCGGCGTCGACTTGGACGCCAAAGTGACGGTCCATGAATCGTGCCGCTGCTTGCTTGAATTCGGGCACGCCATTATCGGCGTATCCTCGGTTCTCCGGTTTGCTGATCTCGCCCTCCATCAATCGGCGGACCGACTCGTCCGCCATGGAGTCGTTCTCGCCGATTCCGAAATCCAATAGCTGGCGGTCAGGATGAAGCTCCAACGCTCGCCGTTTCGCTCGTTTGATCTTTTCGAACTTGTAGATGTCCGTGCTCTTTCCGTAGTTTGCTCCGCCGATCCGG
>JBCCOI010000338.1:0-7995 GCA_039025515.1 Planctomycetota bacterium | reverse complement strand
GCGACTTCGCGGAACCGAGTCAATTCCGATTGCAGATTCTGATTTCGTGTCTCAAGCTCCAGTCGTACGCCGAGCGCTTCATTCAAAGAGTCCTGCAGAACGAGCGTTTCGGCAAACAAGCTGTCGCGATTCTCTTGTTCCGTTCGGACTTGTTCGCGAAGTTTTGTATTGGCATCGGTGAGAGCTTGAAGCTCCTCGGCACGGATCCGATCCAGCTGGGCCAGATTCGAGAGTTCGGCTTCCAACTTTTGAGCCGATGCGATTCGCTGTTGGATGTCGTTTTGAAGCTGATCGAGCTGCGTTTGCAGTGCGGCCAGTGCGGTACGGCGGGCTACCTGCTCCCTGGACAGTGACGCGCGTGCGCGAGTCTGGGCGTCTTCCAGCTGCTCGTTTTCAGCCACGATGGCTTCGATGCGGGCACTGTATCCACCGGGACCGAGCACGAGATCCCGCCAGTTGCGGTGCGATGCATTTACCGCCAAAGCCAGCACCATGAAGGCCAAGCTGAGCAGGAAAATGACGACGGTAAACGACTTCCCTAGTAAGGTCATTGTTGGCGTGGTCCTATGGCGGAAGCACTTTGACGGTGTCGACGAGAGGGGAACGTCACTGGCGACACGCTGTCAGATTCGTGGGCGTTGAAAAGCCGGTTGCTCACGGGTGAACTGTAACACAGCGACTGCCGCAACGCGCCGGTCAGGCAACCCCTGTATTCCGCGAAGTATAATTACGGGAAAAATCGACTGTCAACGAAATCGGCGTGAAAAGCCCGTTTCCCCTATTTTGCCCAGCCGGGATGAGCGATTTGGAGGCCATCCTGGAAACTCACGCGGGTGGTAGGGGTTATTTGACTGCCAACATTCGCTCGAGCGCCACCAGGCTCCACTTCGTCACCTCTTCGCTCACTTCGATCCTGTTGACCGGCGTCCCGTCTCGCAAGTTTTCAAGCGACCAGCAGAGATGAGGTAGATCGATTCGGTACATCGTCGCGCACATGCAAAGCACAGGACTCAAGAAGTGGATCTCTTGATCCGGATGCTCCGCCTTCAGACGGTTAACCAGATGAAGCTCCGTGCCGATCGCCCACTTGGTTCCCGGCGCCGCCGCCTCGACCATTTTGATGATGTAACCGGTGCTGCCCGAGTAATCCGCGATGTCGTTCACTTCACGTGGACACTCGGGGTGAACCAGGATCTGAATCCCGGGATGCTGCTCGCGAAAACTGGCCACATGCTCGGGCCGAAACATCTGATGAACGCTGCAGTGCCCCTTCCAAAGAATCACGCGGCTTCGAAGCAGGTCGTCTTCTGCGTTCCCCCCCAACTCCAATTCGTAGGGGTCCCAAACCGGCATTTGGTCTTCGGTGATTCCCATTTTGAGCGACGTGTTGCGGCCCAAGTGCTGGTCGGGGAAGAAGAAAACACGATCGCCTCTTTCGAATGCCCATTCCAGAACCGCTTGTGCGTTGCTGCTGGTGCAAACGATTCCGCCGTTTCGACCACAAAATGCCTTTAGGCTGGCCGCACTGTTGATGTACGTGACTGGGATGACTCGTTCCGTATCAATCACCTCGGACATGTCCTCCCAAGCCGCCTCGACCTGAGCGATTGCGGCCATGTCGGCCATCGAACACCCGGCGGCCATATCGGGAAGAATCACGCGCACCCGGCGACCATCGCGTTCCTGCAGCTTCCCAGGCCGATTTGCAAGGATGTCCGCCGTCTCTGCCATAAAGTGGACGCCGCAGAACACGATCGTCTGGCAAGTCTTGCTCTCGGCAGCCATCTGCGATAGTTGGTAGCTGTCTCCGCGAAGATCCGTATGCTCGACCACCTCATCTTGCTGGTAGTGGTGTCCCAAAATCAGCAACGAGTCGCCAAGTTCTGCGCGGACGGCACTAATTCGATCGATCAATTCGTCTTTTTCGAGCGATTTATATCCGGCCAGCTCATGCCGAGCATGCACCGTCGCGCCAGCTTCACGCGTCGTCACCGTGGTGGGTAAAGAAGTGGACACGTCACAATACTCCGAATCACCAAATATTTAGCACTGCGCCGTGGCCCCAAACGGGCAGACAGGGACGCCCCCTAGCCCCGATTGTGAAAAACCTTCCACGTCGCCATTCCAAGGTTCGTCAGTAGGAAAGAACGGATTCAATCCGATACGGTTCGAGTTTACTTTCACCCTTAAGGTCCGTCAGGTGAATCAGAAACGAACATCCAACGATATCGGCCTTGCACCGTTCAAGCAAACGACAGCACGCTTGCATGGTACCGCCGGTGGCTAGCAGGTCGTCCACGATGATGACCTTCTGCCCCGGTGAAACGCCGTCGATGTGGACATGCAATTCATCACTCCCATATTCCAAATCATAGGAGTGGCTGTGTGTTTCAAACGGCAGTTTTCCCGGCTTGCGGATCGGAACGAACCCCGCTCCCAACTGCAGCGCCAGCGGTGCGGCAAAGATAAAGCCCCGGGCCTCGGCTGCCGCGACGACGTCAACCTGCTGGCCGGCAAATGGCTCCGCCATCGCTTCGATTGACTTCCCAAAGGCTTCCGCACTTAACAGCAGCGGTGCAATGTCGCGGAACAGGATGCCTGGTTTTGGGAAATCTGGGATATCGCGAACGAAATTTCTCAGTTCTTCGGACATGGCCTTCGGGTTGGATTGAGGTAACCGCCTCTTCCGACGCCAACTTGAAGGCGTCTCGACCATACCCTACGAAAAATCCAACGCGAACGACAGCGTCCAGCTCACGCTCCCTCACCCTCGACTGCATTCGTCTTTCCACGCTGAATCGCCGCCAAAACGTATTTGATAGTGATCGGCAGCAAACCCAGGATCGCGAATGCCGTTACAAGCTGCAAGAACTGACCGGTGCTAAAAACGGCACCCACGCCCTCTTCGGCAAGCGTCTCTAAATCTGGAACGCGAGAGCCGGCAAAGATATATGCGGCGGTCCCTGGTAACATTCCTAACTGGCTCACCCACCAATAGGTCCGAACTTTGATCGGCGTCAGCCCCATCGCCAAGTTGATCACGAAGAACGGCACTGCCGGAATCAAGCGAAGCGTAAACAGATAAAACGCTCCCTCATTCTCAATTCGCTTTTCGATCGAACCGACCGAATCGCCGTAGCGTGCGCGGACCGTGTCTCGCAACAGAAACCTACTGCTCAAAAACGCCAGCGTCGCGCCGCTTGTGGATGCGAAACTCACGACCAGCATTGCGGGCCAAAAACCGAAGAACCACGCATAGCAAAGAGTCAACGCAGCCGCCCCCGGAAGCGACAACCCAGTGATTGCGACATAGAGCAAAAACGCAACCGCGAAGATTGCGACCGGATACTTTGCCTGGAAGGCTTTCAAATTGGACTGCTGTTCCGCCAGCGCTTCGAGTGAAAGCGTGTCGCGAAAGAACAACCAAAATCCTCCGACGGCAATCGCGCCGATGAAGAAGGTAAGTGTCTTTCCGCTCGGGAGGCTAATTCGCTTCGATGGCTGGTTGCTGTTTGAAGACACGATGTAGCTCATGGTACTGATTGGGTCTTTGGGATAGTGTAGCGTCGAACGCTCTTGAAAACGTTCTTTGAGACACCGGCAAGTCGATTGAACGCTGTGAGCTACGGGTTCAATGACTGACCACCATGAATGTCCGACGCGTGGTCGGTCATTTGCTAGGAAGCGTTTGCCAAATCGCGAATTGCATCACGAAAGGCTTCGTCCAGCTGCGACGCTTCGAACGTTCCGGACGGAGGCTGCTTTCGTCTTTCGTGGCTGAGAACGTGAAGCAACGTTTCCCCCAACTCGCCCGACCCATCGGTCAACGCTTCATTGATTTCCGAAGAAAGAGGTAAGGATTCGACCACTGAACGCATCGGAAGATCGAGGAGTGCGTCCAAAACGGAAAACAGTCCGAGCGTAAAAAAGCGATCCAAACGATCGCTGCCCGCCAATTCTGCAAGGCGTTCGCACATGCGTGCACGTACCATCGCGGTCTGTATCAACTCCTCCGATTTGTTTTCATTCAGGCTCGACAACAACATCATCGACGCAAGCGAACGCAGTTTCGCCAGTCCCATCAACGCCGTTGCTTGTTTGAGAGATTCGACGCGTCGCTCCGTTCCTGCCTGTGCCGAATTGACGAATCTAAGAAGCCGGAAGGAAAGCGCCGGGTCGGATTCGAGCAATTGCTCAACGCGAGCCAGCGTGATGTCGGGGTTCTGCAGTTCGCTCACCAAACGAACGACACCAATCGTTGCCTCGGGAAGCTTTCGTCCTTCGACAATCTGAGGCTTACTAAAGTAGTATCCCTGAAACAAATCGCAGCCGAGCGCCTCGCATCGCTTGAAGTCTTCGTGCGTTTCAATCTTCTCGGCCAAGATCGTCTTCACTCCACGATCGCGGAGTTCACGGATGTGTGGCTCCAACGCATCCGTCGGAATCGCCGGATACTCGATTTTAACGATGTCTGCCAATTCGATCAGCGGATCTAATCTTGGCGAATAGACGAAGTCGTCGAGAGCGATAACGTGTCCGGCCGCTACCAATTTCGATACCGCTGCGATGACATCATCGTCGGGTTCGATGTCTTCGAGAATTTCCAGGACAACTCGGCCTGCAGGGATACAAAGAAGCTGGTCCGACAAAACCAAGTTGCGCGTCAGATTGATAAACGCAAGCTTTTCGCCGACCAAATTCTCCAAGCCGATGTCAATCATCGACTGCAGAAAGACGTCGGCGGTTGCCCGATCACCGTCATCAATGCAAGCCGCCGTCGCGCCATGTCTTCGGAATAGCAACTCGTAACCGAACACGCTCCCGTCCGGGCGAAGAATCGGTTGTCTTCCTACGAGTGCGGTGGCCATGATAACTTGATCTTTGAATAACCGCGGTTAGTTAGTGCCGAGCTAAAGCAAGCCGCAGACCCTGCACAAGGAAATGGACCATCAATCACTGGAGTGTTCTTGAAAGTCGCCCATCGGCTCCGCCCGATGGAAACGTAACAAAATCGATCGGACGGAGCCGATCGGCGACAATCATTGATCGACTATTCATAGGAGCCTACGTTTCGCAGCGTTCGCGTCCGTTTCCACAGCGACCGCTGAGGGAAAACCCCGCCCGAAGCCGATACAGAGAGTCCGGTAATTCAAAGGCCGGCTGAACCGGGGAACAACCGCGGCTATCGCCGGTCGGCTCATGAATGACGGAAGGAACAACCGCGGCTATCGCCGTTCGGCTCAGGATTCAAACCGCCACGGATTTTCGCTGCGCCTGGGTTGGGGACTCAGGCCGTGAGGTCACCCAAAACTTTGGCCTCGAATCCCTCGCCCTCTGCCGTCGCGCCGGACTCGAAATGCGACCGTCGTGCCATACCGATCGCGAATGCCTGATCATCGGACTGGATCGCAATGCTGGTTAACTTACCGACAACCTTTCCATTCGATGTTACCTGAGCATCGGCGGGAGGAATGCTGCCCCGTGTCTCCCATCGCATCAACCGTTTTTGAACGCGACCGAGCGCATCTAGCCTGGCCACCGGTTCCTGACCGAGGTAGCAGCCCTTGGTAAAGCTGATGGTTTGCTTGATCCGGCTGATCTCCTGAGGCAAGTTCTTGTCCGAAATATCAGGTCCATACCACGGAAATCCGGCTTCGACTCTAGCACGATGGAACGCGTCTTCGCTTTCGGGCGTTTCACCGGTGGTACGAAAGACCTGCTGTACGGCTCCAGGAGTTTCGGTCAGCAGCAACATGGTTTCACCGCCAAGCCAATCGACGTCATAGGCCTGCGCAGAGGACTCTCCCCAGTCCGCTTCGTTGCGAAGAGTTTCCGAAGCGTTTGGACTGAGGACGAATCCGACCATGGAACTGCTCAAATCCGATGGCGTCGCGTCTTCGCGGATCGTATACCGATCTGCATGAGCGATGATCGCGTCCGCTTGCCCCGGCGCGCCGATAAGGCGGAATCCGTCGGAAGTTCGAAATGCATAAACGTGGGCCAGCGTTCGTCCACGAACCTCGGTGATAAAGGTTTCACAGCCACCACCGACGGGCAGTTTCTTAACGTCGTTCGTCGTCAAATTATGCAAAATGACCGCCGCTTCACTTCCAAGAAGATCCACGACGGTCAGTTCGGGAAGATGAAAAACACCACTCATGTTGGACCGACCGCTCAGGTCACATCCTTCAGCATGTATTCCTGCTCGCGTTTAATCTCGCTCCCGTCCGGCGTTGCATCGTTATCAATTTCAAACCATTCGGACTTGTACTCCATGTAGCCGCCCTTGCCCTTCCTGGCATTGTTGAGCGCGACATTGGCACCGAGCGCGATCACCGCATCGCCCATCGCGACTTCCGGATAGCATCGTGGCTTGTTCTCCGGGTCGGGGTTTCGGATGCAGTACGCCCAGTGCTCGATCTCTTCCATGTAGCCGCGACTGACGGGGCCTTTCGCGGCGACCTGAGAGACGGGCGCGGAGTAATCGCCGGTTGCGCTCGTATCGAGAGCATAGCCGCCCTCCTCGTTTTTGACGCCGACTTTGCTACTGGTGTTGCTGTCACGGTAAAGCAACACGTCGGTTTCTTTGTCGAGGATGAGAGTCCCCTTGGTGCCCAGGACGACTTCACCCCAGCCGCCAAAACCGTTTCCGTTGATGGAACTGTACGTGACAACGACCCGCTTGTTGGGGTCTTGTTCGTATCCCGGAACCGGACCATCAGGGTAGTTATTCGGTTTGTCGTAGTATCCGACGTCGAACGTTTCGGAATATTCAGGCCCGGGGAACTCGAACATGCAGTACACGTGATCTTCGGCGTCGCGATCGGCGGGCATGATGTGCCGTCCGCCAACCGCGTGAACGGAAAGCGGATGAACCTTCTTGCCGTCGTTTCTCAGCGACGAGAGGAAAATGCTGACCGCGTCCAACTGGTGACTACCGAGCTCGGCCATCAAGCCCGCTCCCGTCCGTTCAAATAGTCTCCAACGATGCAACTCTTCCATCGCGGAGAACATGCGGTCACCGATCGCGAAGTCGCTGTACCCGTGTGCCTTCGGATCAATCGCTTTGTCGGCGTCCCATGCCTCCCACTGCGCGACTTCGGCTTGCCACTTCTCGATATCACCGGGTGTCTTTGCTTCCTTCAGTTTGTTCTTACGGTAGGCCAGATCCTTGGCGATCTTGTCGAACACCTCACCATTGGCCATCTTCTCGCCGCCGGGGATCGGCATCGACCAACTGTCTTTGCCAGGCAAGTTCCCGCGGTGCCATTGTGCACGAATGTGGTGCAGTTGCCCGAGTAGCCCCCAGCGAATCAGGTTGACCGCATTCTCGTACTTGACGTTGTAGTGCCGTTGGTGGCCCGTGGCCAAGTGCAACGGGTTCCCCTGAAGGTCCTTGCCTTCGGCTGCCATTCGGCTCATTACCTTGCACTGTGCGACGTTGTGAGCCATCAGCTTTTCGGTGAGCACGTGCAGATTTCGCTTCATCGCCAGCGCGGCGACGGGCGCGTGCAGCCAAAGCGGCAACGCAATGATCACCGCCTCGATGTCCGGATCGTCCAAACAAGCCATGATCCCGCCATTGCTGGAATCGTAAACCTTGACGTTCTTTCGGGCATCCGATTCATCGCGATAGCCCGCGACGGAAATGAGCCCCGGACGTCTCACGAGTGCCGATGAACTGCTCCAGTCGCCGTGGAACGCACGGTGGACGC
Source organism: Planctomycetota bacterium (assembly GCA_039025515.1). Taxonomy (GTDB): domain Bacteria; phylum Planctomycetota; class Planctomycetia; order Pirellulales; family Pirellulaceae; genus Stieleria. Next base: position 280 of record JBCCOI010000338.1, on the reverse strand, counting down.
TGAAAGGTCGGATGTCGCAGATCGCCTTCACATCGACATACTCGGGATTGCAACCACCGATCAGCACGTTGCCTTCGTCACCCGTTCCGATGACGGCAACACGAACGGGATCTTTGACCTTCCCGTAACCGAAGTAGGCCGCACCCAAACCTGCACCGGACGCAACGCCGGCACCGACTAGCCCGCGAAGAAAGTCACGCCGGTTCACGTCGTAATAGCTTTGAACGGCGCTGTAGTAGTTCTCTTTTCCGACTTCGCGGTCATCGCTGGACAGCTTGTC
>JBCCOI010000337.1:0-7997 GCA_039025515.1 Planctomycetota bacterium | reverse complement strand
GCCCGACGAGCACGCTGATCGCGGTCGCAATGACGAACCAACCGACGGGTTCTTTCAACCAATAAACGAAACGATTCGCCCAAGGACAAAAGTCAGTCGTGAAAAAACTGTTGACACGACTCTTGCCGGAAGGCGCATCATGGACATCTGCCATGGTCAAAGCCTTGCAAGAAACAAACGAGAGAAACGACGCCACGACATTAGACGCGTGGCGGGCCTCGCACGACGAGTTCTCGTTGCCAGGCCTCTGCGAAGGGAGCGTCAGAGCGAAACGCTATCGAAGCAGTGGGAGCTTCGCTTGAGAACTCGGCGATGATGAAGGTCGTCACTCCGGACCGACAATCAAGAAATCCCTGGCAGATACTGCAACGGTCCGAGTCGTGCTCGTGACCACAGTCGCCCCCCTCCGCCGGGCAGTCGCGGTGGTCGGTCTTTGGGCCGGGCTGTGTGTCTCGTTTCGCGGAAAAGCGGCATCCGTGGCGTGAACAACAATGAACTCGTTTGACATCGGCACGCTCAGGCTCCGAGTTTTCGTGCTGCGATTGCTGCGTGGTAATCACCCCATGAACGCAACCCACGTGGGCCCAGCCGAGCAGGTTGCCCGCGACCAACGCGATGATGCAGAGATATCCGGTAAGCTGCTGTGGACCAACCACTCAGTGTTTTTCTCGATTCTCAATCGGTCAATTCAGCCATTTATCGACCGCACGATCCTATCCCCTAGTGATGGAACGCGGAAATAACCTTGATTGTATCGGAAGACAAATGGTAACCCGAAGCGTCAGCGAGGCGACAATTCACGCGGTTACCTCGCTTACGCGTCGGGTTACCAAGTAACAGTCAACTACAAGTTCCACCACTAGGGTAGCGAAACTCGCGAAGCGTTTCGCGGTCCGAAGGAAAAGCCGAACCCCTCGAAAATCCGCACGACCGCCAACTCGTAAGCATACGAACCGTCGATGTAGACAGTTCGATGAGCGATCGCATTCATCGCTTCTTCACAGATTCGGCCGTCGAGAACGACCAGCCAGCCCCAACGTTTCCGGGGTTTTTCCCGGTGACGCATGCAATTCGCCGCCGTCCTCCGGGAAGGTCAAGATCGGACTCGTGAGAATTCGAGGAGGCTCAGGCATCGGAATTCGCAGGTTCCAATGCAACTTGTGGCAATTCGCTTCGAATTGTGGTGATCGCCGGATCGGTGAGGGCGTGATCGATCTCGGGCCACTGGCCGGGAATTCGCGCCAGAACGTCATCTTCGAATAGCCGATCAAGTGGAAAGTCATCTCGGTGGACGTATCCGATATGACATCCACAGATGTTGTTCGGGCAGGCAGAAGGACTCAATTTGGTCCAGATGTCGTCTGTGTAAAGGTTTCCGATTTGCTCGTCGACGAAGTGGCATCTTCTGACATTGCCATCGCCGTCAACGGCGAACGCTTCACTTCCCGTCCTGCAGGGCTTGCGAAGGCTGGGCCAACGACGCGCATTCCAACGAAAATAGGGATCGATCGATTCGAGAAATCGCAACTCATCATCGCTGTAACGGATGCCACTGCTCTTTGGGATGTTCACCCATAGGTACACGTCCCCGGCAAGTCGCTGGCGCAGCTCTTGAATCACGCCGAAATGTTCTCGGAAGCCGACAACGCCGACGCTAAACCGAATTCCGAGTCTCTCCAGAGTTCCACATCGATTCAAAAACCTGTCAATTTCTGTTTCGCCCGGATGATACGTGGCCCAGACTGCCAACCGATCCACACGCGCGTGTGAAAGATCTTTTAGGTGGCCACTCAGGTTCGTCTGAATGGCGATACGACGCACAGAATCCATCCAAGAAAGACGAGTCATCGCGTCGCGGTAGTAACGATGAATGATTGCCTCGCCCCAAGGCGTGATCATGATGCCGACGGGACGATCGACATCCGCCACCCAGTCGACGAAGCGCTCTAGCTGCGATCGATCAAGGTCAAGCTCCTTTCGCGTGTTCCTTGTTTTGGCAAACGGACAGTACCCACATGCGTAGTTGCAACTCGACAAAGAGCCTCGATACAGAATGTGCGTGACGTTCATCGCAATGCAAACTCGTTCATTCGATTTCGAACCGACGGAGAATAGAGCCATGGTCCAATCACGTCACTGTGCGCAAGCCCATCTGCAGTCAGCGTCAAGCGATTCGGTGTACGGCGAGCGAATCCAGAATCGACAAGTTCATCGACCTGCGGTATGACCACGACGACGTCTTCCCCGAAGTGTTGTCGGAATGTATCGCAATCAAGTCCATCAACCTGCAGCAGCGAACGGATGAGGTAACGACGTGCCTGCTCTTCACCGTTCAAGTGGACGCCATAATCCGCATTTGAAAAACCACCCTCCGTTCTGCGGTTGTATTCCGCGATGATCTTTCGGACACCACCTCCGCTAACCGCGTACTCGCTACTGTAGTGCAATCCGCGCGTATAGCTTCTAGCTCCGGGGCCAAGCCCGATCATGCCATCTTCCTGGCAGCAATGCTGTGACTCATAACTCACATCACGTCGCCGAAACATTCGCATTGAAATCTGTAGATAGCCAGCTTCGGTCAGCAAATCGCGACCCATTTGATAAAGATGCCGTCGATTGTCAGCAGGATTTCGGCCGCGACGCCCCAAGCCGGTCAACTGTCGCACATAGAGCGGATAAAGAAAAAGCTCCTCGGGTCGATGAGAGAGGGCTTGCTCGACATTGAAGATCCAGTCCGCTTCTGTTTGACCCTCATTCCCATAGATCAGGTCGAGGTTGAAGATTTCCGCATCGCTTTTGCGAATCGTTTCAATCGCTCGATGGACCTGATTAATTTTCTGTGGGCGGCCCAAGCTGCCAAGGTCACTCGCGACAAAACTCTGCACGCCCATGCTGATTCGACGCACGCCGTTGTCTGTTGCCACACGTAGCTTTTCCGCGTCGACGGTTGCAGGCGACACCTCCATTGAGAATGGAACGTTTCCACGGTCAATCGGCCAATCTCCATGAATCATTTCGAAGAGGTACCGCAACTCGGTCGCGTCCAAATAGGTCGGCGTTCCGCCCCCGATCGCAACTTGAACGATTCTCTCAGGAGCAATCGCTCGGGTTGTTACGCGCGACTGTCTGGAAATGGCTTCCAACGTTTGCTGCACGAAATCACTGGCAGGTTGAGACGTAGTGAACAAATTACAGAAGCCGCAGCGCATCTCACAAAACGGAAGATGCACATACAGAAAGAGCTTTGACTTTTCCTCCGAACGCCAAGCATCGCGTAGCGGGACGGCAGGTTCGAGGTGGCGATACGAAGTCTTGTGTGGGTACGCGTAGGCGTATCCACCGTAGGTGTCTTCGGCGATCGCTTCGCTCAAACTCTGAGCCGGCTTGCTCTGCTGCTCACCAATGAAAGTCTGCATAAGGCACCTCCCAAACCACAGGATGACCCAACCGGTGTCCCCAATAATTCTGCTCGCCGTACGCCGTTCCGTGATCGGAGAAGATCATTGCGAACAAGCCTCCTCGCTTGCGAAAGCAGTGGAGCAACCTCGGGATCTCGCGGTCAATTGCCTCAAGCGCAGCGCCATGGCTCTCAACCGTATCGTGGCCTTCGACCGATTCTTCACGTTGCTCAAAAAACCAATTCGGCTGATGAATGGCGGAAAAATTGATGAAGCAAAACACTTGCTTTTGCGTTTGTTTCTCAATAGCGCGAATGGCACAGTCAACTTGTTTGATGGGTGATTCCCGACCAACGACGCTCATTTCGGATGACCAATGCGATTCCTCGAAAAGCTCTGGTAGGACTCGCCCAAGCACATTCACAGGATTGAAGAAACCCGTGCCGCCGATGCAGATCGTCTGGTAACCACGAGCTTTGAGAGCCTCGGGAAGCGTCGCCTCGCCAAACGTGAAAGTTTGTGGACCCGTCGTTTCGCTCCCACCAAAATCGGAGGCGTAAAGACGCATGTGAGGGCCGGGGGAGGTTGGCGTTGGAAGAAAACCGGCAAAAAAAGCATGGTGTGCCGCGTAGGTGAATGAAGCCGGGGAATGCCTCCGTTGCCAACCGTGCCGTGGCAACACGCTGGCTAGATTCGGCGTTCGGCCATCATCAAATAGTCGTTGCGCGACGTCATAACGAAGCGTGTCCAACGTCATCATCAAGATGTCGCTGCGGCCGATATGACTGATCATGCGACGACCCCGAAACGACTCCGAAGTTTTCGCTGCAGTTCGGTAGGGCCATCGACGAGGCACGCTTTCCAACCAGCTGCTAGCGCCGCTGAAACATCGATGTTAGAGCGATCGCCGAAATACATGCAGCGACCCGCGGGGGCTTTCAAAGCACTGGCTACGTGCTCAAAGGCCGCCACATCCGGTTTCTCGAACCCGATCTCGGCTGAGATGAAGATCCGATTGGGCGCGAAAACCGAGTCTAAAGCTAATGCCTTTAGCTTGGCGATTTGAGTTGCGACGCCTCCATTCGTCAGCACGGCAAGTCTAAAATCGCTTCGCAGCCGAGTGAGCATGGTCCGAAGCGTTGCATTGGGCTCAACGAACCGCATCAACGTGTTGACGAAACGATGTTGGTTCAGCGGTTCGCCGGTCAGCGTCTCAACACTCTTGAACAGAAGATCGCGATTTCCATAACCGTTTTGGTCGATGAATCGTAGCCTCGAGGAGTCTCGACGCGAAAGACTCAGGTCAGCGAGCCAATCGTCAAACGCTCTCCGGCGATCAAACAGGGTTTGATCGAGATCAAACACAAGGGATGTGATACGGTTCAAGCCAAGGCCTCCGCTCGTAGGGCCCCAGTTCGACGCTGGCCCGCTTCCAGAATCGCCTGGTAGACACTGCGACCATTCGCAAAGATTCTGGGCAAGAAGTCTCCAAACGCGTTGGCCTCACAAACCAGCGGCTCTCCATTTCTGGGCAGCAGCACATCGACGCCACAATACAGCGACTCAGGAAACTGATTCGCTACATGAATCGCAAGTTCTCGGCATGCGTCTAACTTCTTCGGTCCAACGGCACGTGCAACCGCGTCAATCGAACCACGTTGATTTCCCAGATGCAGGTTGGTGATGGGCCAAGGACTTTGCCGTACAACGACGTGGTCGGCGTGCCCGCCGATCACAACAATACGCAAATCGAATCGGTCACCGTCAACTCGTGCTTTATTGATCGCTTCCTCAACGATCATTCCTTGTGGCAGTAAGACTCTGAGGATGTCGTGAATGTCGTCGAGCCTGGTAAAGCATCGCATTTGCAGCGAATTGAATAACTGCGGTGATCCGGCGATCCGGGCGAGTTCAATCGGTGCGATCAACTGGTATTGGTTTCGGCTGACTCGAAGGCAACAAACACCGGACGCAGACGACGCATAACGCGGCTTGATGAAGACCCGACCAGCAAAGTTTCCCGCGATTTTCTCGATCAGTCCCCATACGTCTTCCGGAAGTGACGTGAGTGGGCGATCGCCTTCGTGGGAAACCAAGAATGTCCTCGGGCGATGCGAAAGAACACGCTTGTGGGTCTCCCATTTATCGAACATCGTTGCGATATCGCCGGGCGCTTGATCGAATACAACATCTCCGCGGTTCGAGCGCCATTGACTCAAACTACTCAAGAGTTTGCACAAACCAGCGTGCTGATAATCCAGAGACTTGATCTCGCCGCGAAGCGGAGTCACCACGCCACCACCGAGACAAATCAGACCCGCCAAAACGTCGTCACGTTCTCCGAACGAATCAATTCGTAAGCGACAATCCGTCGGCAGTCGGTCCAGAACGCTTACTCCGCCCTGAATCAGCTCAATCCAATCAATGCACTTGGGGGTCGGCATGCCCATGCTTTGAGCTGCCAACTTGTAATCAGCGACTCGCCGACCGGTCGAATCACCGAGAATCCAGTGATCTCGTTGGGAATCTCTCATTTGGCTATTCGCCAACTGCAACAAAACGCCACTCCTCGTCAGCATCCAGGTGACTCGGTCGGGACAGATCGATCTTGATCGGAAGTTTCTTAAGCAGCTTGGTGACTTCACTTGTCAGGTAGTTGTAGTGAAGGCTCGCATGCTGAAGAACACCATTGGTCGGCAAGGATAGAAGTGCCCGTCCGCCTTCGTCGGTCATGACGCCGAGCGACAGGTCCAGTGTTTCGATTCTCTTGACGAGAGGACTGTTCACAATCACCGCAGCAATGTCGTCTGCGAACTCGCAGTTGCGCAGGCCGAGATACTTCAATTTTGGAAACATCTCGCCGCTGAGAATGGGTTGCAAGTCTTCGACGCTGCTATCACCTCCGTATTCGTCCGTACCAAGCCAGAGCTCCAAGTGTTCCAGTTCTGGAAAATCACTGCGACCAATCGATCGGACCACCTCAGCCGGCAATCCTCCCGATTCACAGATCAGTCCTCGAAGCTTGGCATGTTTCGGCTGATTGATTGCAAGGTCGTTTCCACCGCGTGTTCGAAGCAACTCCAGTTCACCAAACGCCTCAAGAAGCGGGCTGACGTCCGCTTGATGAATCCACGAAATCTCGTTCTCTTCGGAGACAATATCACCAAGGTAGATGGCCTTCATACTTTCCAGCCGATCTCGGTTCTCGCAGAGTAAGTCGATTACTTGCTGTGGATCACCATCGCTGTCTTCACCGGACCAATTTCCGATCACGATTCCGACCGCGTCTGGCGCTGCGTCGGTTTCCAAGAAATGCGTCAGATGAGGTATGCAGGTCTCATCGTCATAGTCGCTGCGAAATCGATAAACGGTTTTCCCTTCCGCAGCTGGCTTTTTGTCCGGATCGTAGTCTGCCACACGCCGTCCTATAAACGTCTTCGCATTATAGGAGAGGTCGTCTTCCTTCATCACGGATCGAAACGAAAGCACCGACAACTCATCACCGCCGCTTCCGGTTGACGCCGACGCACTCGCCGCGTCGACGTAGCCTTTCTTCAGTTTCGCGTTGACCAACTTTTCGTAGTCTTTGCGAGCCGCCTCGTCACTGGAGAATGACTTGGTCTTCGTTTGGCCGTCGGTGCCGGTTCGTCCATAGTTGACTGTATGCGAGTCACCGTCCAACTCGATTCGCCAAAACTTACTGGAAGTGGAATCCATAAAGACCAGTTCGCGTCGGTCCATTGAAACACCCGAAAAGTGAGGATTGGGAACAGCAACGTCGACAAAATTTTAACAAACTACAAGATCAGCGTGATGCAGATCGAAAAGGTTGCTTAGGTCTCAACCACTGGTCGGTATTTCTGCGGGTCATCGAACCCAGCCATCCATGCTGCAGCCTGATGACACGTTTCCATATTTGGTGGGACGCGAAGAAAGTATTGACGATCGGTAGACGGGCACCTGCATGACAAACCAACGAGCGGCTCGTCGTTACCCAAATCGATTTTCAGCAATTGTCTCTTGCCGCCGGCGTCCGTGTCTTCGTCCAATTTTTTTGCACCGACTTCATTTGAAAAACGCAGATAGCCCATGCGTTCGATCATCACTCGCCTCAGCTCAGCATTCTTTTCGCCAAGCACTTGTTCGGCCGTGATCTTCTCGGGTTCGAATGCAATTTCATGACTTACGGGTACACTCCGCCACCGAAGCGGGACGCTGGACAGTGAAGCCGGGAGACTGGAGATGCTGGAGCCGCCAATGTCGATCCAGCTCATGACTCGCAAGCCGTCCGGCAAACTGTGCAAATTCACACAGCCGGCCAAATCCAATTGCCCTAACGGTCCAAGCCAACTCGGTATCTCTCGGATCTCAGGATTGTTGCGAAGACTGACGTTCCCATTTCGAATCGTCGCTGATGTCGGCCAACTCGCGAGTCGTGGGCAGTCGCTGGCGTTCAAGAACCACGTGCTCAACCGTTCCGGCAGTCGATCAAGAAACGAGCACCCGCGAAGACTAAGCGAACCACAAGTCAGGCCCGTCGGCAGTTCTCGGAGATGTTTGCAGTTGTCGAGACTCAAACGAGATCGAACCTTGACCTTC
>JBCCOI010000336.1:0-8000 GCA_039025515.1 Planctomycetota bacterium | reverse complement strand
AGCGCACGCGTCTGTCGAAAGAACGAATTGAACTCCCAAAACTTCTGCTGCTTCCAATCATTGAATGGATGATTGTGGCACTGCGTGCACTGAACCTGTTGTCCTAGGAAAACACGCGAAACGCTGCTCGCGGCCTGAATCATTTTCTCTTGCGGATCGACCTTGCCCGCCAGATAGTTCACGGCCCCGTTGAAGCCAGGAGTTCCAGGCTTGGTTGTGCCTTCGGCGGTGACCAGTTCGTAGACGAACTGATCGTAGGGCTTGTCTTTCGCAAACGAGTCACGCAAGTACTTCATCATGCCGTCGCGACTGGTTAAGTCACGACGGTCATTCCCGGCCGTTCGACCGATCAAGATGTTTGACCAGACGGTCGCCCAATGGTTGGCATATTCTTCCGTGTACCGATCATCATACAGCAGTGTGTCGACCAGCTCTGCACGCTTATCACTCGAGCGCTCAGCCAGGAATGATTGCATCTCATCCAACGTCGGAATCCGGCCGATCACATCGAGATACACCCGCCGACACCAAATCGCGTCGTCAGCTTCCCTGGCGGGAGAAATTTCGTAGTCGCGCCAACCTTGCTCAACCGCAGAATTGATCAGCTGAATCTGCGGCGGTACGACTGCTTGTGCATCCGCCCGATTGCAAATTGCAGATGCCAGACAAACGCTCAGCACCACGGCAGACTGAAGCGGTCGTGAGAGTGGATGCAACATCGTTCGGCCGGCTTAAACGCAAAAAGAAAACGAAACTTGGCACCACGGTTCCAACGAGGGGTCGTGTGGACCCCAGTTTGAAGCGGCAGTGGCTATCGCGAAATCAGCCACATGCTTCAGTATGGAAACGGATTCAGCGGCCAATGGTACCTGCGAGAATTGCTCGTTTGTCTATTGACCCTTGAAAAAGCGGGCACACGGCTGCTGGTTTCGACGGCGAAGGTTGACCAAAGGTGACATTTAGTCGTGAAAGCTGGAGGCAAATCATCACAAATGAAGGAGTCTCCAATGATTATGCACTCATTCGGGTCAGCTTTAACCGTCAAACAGCCCCAGCTTGGCGTCTTTAAGCCAAGTTCTGGTCGTTGGCTGATCACTCGCTCTGACGATTCCGGCTGTGCCTCCTGCTTCGGGCGCGAGCGGCAGTTTCTACAGGTGGGCTCCGGGACCTGGGAAACCGAAGAGCGGGCGACGAAGTTTTCGACCAGAGAAGACGCCGCATTTTACGCTGCTGAGATTGGTCGAGTCGGGGACGTGACGCTCTCGATCGTTTTTCGGGATCAAAAGGACGGTCTTGGCTAGGGGTAGTCTCCGGAGTTTGGGAGATTTTTCTGACGGATTTTGGTGAAACTCCAGGAAACTCGTCGTTTCGCACTTGTGGCGAGCAAATACTTCATTGTTTCTTCATGATCCAAGAAGTCGGATTTTGCTTCAAGCGTGGAAGAGGGAAGATGGGGCTCGATCTCTGGATTGCCGTCGGAGTGATCGCAGCAACGAGCGGGCTGGCCTTCGTCGCCGGCCGCCGTCTCTCGCGCAAGGTCTACCAGCGGCGGTCGTACCTGTTCTCGGAGTGCTTGGTTTTTAGCCTCGTCTTCGCCTTTGGCTTTTCCAATACACTCAGATGGGCAAGTCTCTTTCCCACGCCGGCGGCGATTTGCTGGTCAAACTGGTTGCCGATCATGCTGGGGTTCGTTTCAGGTCTCGCTTCAAACGCCAAGACGATGAGAACAGGATCACGACCAATCGTGGCGTCCCTACTAGCGATGCTGTCGGCAGCGTTCCTCGTGTCTCCTGTTGTCCTGCCCTGGGTGTGTCCGATCCAGACCGATCGTGCGGCCGATTGGCAAGACGGCGTCTGCCTTCAGTCCCACGAATCAAGCTGCGGTGCCGCCGCCGCGGCGACGCTACTTCATCAGATGGATTTGATCATGCCCGCGCAAACGAGCGGGCGCATTGGCATCCGCGAAGGCTATTCAAATGCAGAACAGATGATGGCCCAGGCCTGCCTGACAAGTCATCACGGGACATCCGTTCTCGGCCTGATTCGTGGGCTTCGAATCGCAACGGAGGGTTCCAATTGCCGCGTCCGCATCGGTGACTCCAGTCCCTCCAGCTGGATCATCAATCGGCAGCTTCCGAACATCGTCGTCGTTCAGTTCCCCGGTCAATCCGATGGACGTTTCGAGTCAGTCAGACGCTTGCTTGGCACCGATGGCGAAGGACACGCCGTCGTCGTCGTCGGTCGTGACTCCGACGGCATGTGGCGCGTCGCGGATCCGGCGGTCGGTTGGCAACTTTGGACGGATGAAGAGCTCCGCACCCGCTTCACAGGCGAGGCAATCTATCTCGCGCAGAGATGAATTGACGTTTCGTACAGCGATTCATCTGGTGGCGACGTCTTGTGCACGCTAACGTACACTGCGGTGCGAGCTAGTTTGTATGACTTTTTCAAAGAGCCATGACCTCTAGCTCAATCCTTTGCTTCGTCGCACACCGGCGGGTGGGTCCTGTAGCTCCGATAATGAGAGTGATGTTCGCAGACCCGATCGCCGGCGTGTGACTTGGTTGCATTCTCCGAGTCGAAACCATCACGTTCCTTGCTGGTCGCTAGGTCGATCGAGCCTGGGCGAGTTTCCATTGGATCGTTGTTTCGCGTTCTGGCACGCGAGACCGGTTTCGGTGCGTGAGTCTGCATGAACAATGTCTCACGTCTGCCCCACGCCTTTTCATGAACTCTCATTCCGAGTCGGATCCTGACGCCGACGCTGAGCGGCAATCGGCCTCAAACCCTCCGAATTCTGAGTCTCTATCGGAGGATGATCGAGTGGTCAGCTCGACGAGGAGCAGTTCCGGTGATCTCGATCATGCTGAGAAACTTTCGCGCTGTGAAGAAATCGTCGCGTACCGATTCAAAGATCCCGAATTGCTGAGAAACGCCCTCACGCATGCATCGGGTGCGGCGCACCGGCTAGCAAGCAATGAGCGACTCGAGTTTCTCGGTGATTCGATTCTGGGCTTCGTCGTTTGCTCGTGGCTGTACGAGGACTACCCCGAGTATAGCGAAGGTGATTTGACGAAGATTAAATCCGCTGTTGTCAGTCGCCGAACGTGCGGCAAAGTCGCGTGCAGGATTGGATTGGATGAATGCTTGATCGTCGGTCGTGGTGTAACCCGCAATCGAAGCTACCCAAGATCTTTGGTGAGCGATGTTTTCGAGTCCGTTGTCGCGGCAATCTATCTGGATGGCGGACATGAAATTGTCCGGCAACGTCTGCAGCAGTGGCTAAGGTCCGAAGTCGAAATAGCGGTTCAAAGCCAAGGTTCGACGAACTACAAGTCGACATTGCAGCAGCGTGCCCAGCGTGACATTGCCTGCACGCCCATCTACCGCTTGAAGCAGGAGACCGGGCCAGATCATCGAAAGACTTTTCTGATCAGCGCCGTCATTGATGGAACCGAATTCACGGCCGCCTGGGGCACCAACAAGAAGGAAGCCGAGCAGAAAGCAGCGGCCAACGCTCTCGCCGAGATGAACGAAGAGCCACTTCCATTTCCTCTGGATGAAGACTCCGAGTGAGTGTGTTGATCGATTCGCCGATTTGATCGTCTCGAATCGATCTTCCGAGTTTCCGTTTGAATTTGCTACTTTCCCCTCAAGAAAGTCATTTCAAACGCCGGGAGGGATCCGCCAAGACGATGAGAGTGCTGTATGAAGGCGCGATCTTCCAGATGCTGAGGCAAGGAGGCGTCGCACGCTGTTTTTCCGAATTGATTCAACACCTTCCGTCCAACTGCACGCCCGTACTTGCAGGCCCGGCCGAAGATCCTCCTATGGTCGAAAGAAGTGGGTTTGAGTTCGTCGGATTTCAAACGGAGCCCGCGATCTCCTGGCTGAGAAAGTGGAAACGTGAGTCGATGCAACGGTCCATCGCCGCGGGATTCGACTCTACCCAAGCCGATGTCGAACACTGGACCTACTACAACGGACTTTGCCGGCGACCATTGGTACGGTCGTCTCGACCGCTCGTGGTGACGATCCTCGATTTCGTACATGAAGCCTTCCCCAGCTTGGACCCATCGGGAAAACACATCGAATTGAAGCGTCGCGCGATCGAGCTCGCCGACCACCTGATCTGCATTTCGCATTCCACGTTTCATGAACTGATCAAGCGACATCCAGCGGCGTCCTCAAAGGCCTCCGTCATACCGCTCGGAACGTCGTTGCAAGATGTGCAGCCCTCGCCCTTGCCAAAACAGCTGTGCGGCCGGCCTTACGTCCTGTTTGTTGGACGGCGCAACAGCTACAAGAATTTTTCTCTCGTCTGGCATGCATGGAATCGAATCCAAGCATCTCTGCCCAACGATGCTTGCCTTGCCGTCGCCGGACCGCCGGTCAAGCGACGGGAACGAAACGAATTGGAATGGGACGAATCAAAGAAAGTCGTTTCGCTTCCCAACGTGAACGACTCTGTCCTACGAGCTCTCTACCAACATGCGAAGGCATTCGTTTTCCCATCGCGGGCCGAAGGCTTTGGGTTGCCGTCACTCGAGGCGATGGCCTGTCGTACGCCCGTCCTCATTTCAGATCTACCGGTGATGAGAGAAGTTGCCGGCGACGCGGGCTACTACTTCGGCGTTGATGAACTTTCACACCTCGCCGATTTGTTCGCCGCCGCGATCGAAAACCGATTGCCCGCAGTTGAAGACGTGACCGGGCGCGGCGTCGAACGCGCCAAACGTTTCTGTTGGCAAACCACGGCCGCGAAGACTGCCGAAGTCTATCAGAACGTGATCCGTTCCAGTCGAAACGACGCCGCAAGTGAATCAGATGGCGGTCGGCAAACGCACAGTTCCACGCGCAGAATGCATGCCGCTTGATGATGATTCCGCGGCCCGAACACAACCCCCGGACCTTGTACGAGCACTCTCCATGACTGCGACATGTCATGTCTGCAACGGCGTCTCGAATTCGTTCGCTACGGCAAAGGTACTGTCCAAGTATGTTGTCGAGTACTTTCAGTGTTCTGACTGCCAGTTCGTCCAGACCGAAAAACCATACTGGCTCTCCGAGGCATACGAGAAAGCGATCGTTTCAACCGACGTCGGCCTGATTTCAAGGAACGAACGATTCTCACGGATCACGGATCGCGTGTTGCGTTTTCTTTTTCCCAATGCCATCGATAGTGTCGACTATGGAGGCGGCTACGGGATGTTCACGCGAATGATGCGTGATCGTGGCCACTATTTCTTCCACCGGGATCCACACTGCGACAATCTTTTTGCGGTCGGACTGGAGGCAGAAACCGACGGGCATAGGATGGAGGTCTTCAATGGTGGATCGACGCGTTTCGATTTTCTGACGGCATTCGAAGTCTTTGAACACTTTGAGTCACCACACCGCGAATTGGAACAACTGGATCGACTTGCCGACAATTGGTTGATTTCAACGGAAGTCCTCCCTGATCCGACACCACTACCGCATGAGTGGTGGTACTACGTCCTTGATGGCGGGCAGCACATCTCGCTGTGGTCGCAGCCGGCACTTCAGGAAGTTGCGGCTCGGTACGATCGACACCTCGTCTCGTACCGGGGGCTACACCTATTCAGTCGAGATCGAATCAAACCTTCGTGGGTGCGATCGATTTTGAGGGACCGAGGATCGCGAATTCTCGATCCCTTTCGGCGTCGGCGATCACTCTTGGGTGACGACTTTCAGCGGGCAGTTGCCGCTGTTCAAAACGCGGCTTAGCGTTCAAGCATTCAGTTCCCGCTCGAGCCGTTGTCCCCAGTTCGATTGCTGGTTCATCCGGCCAGGGCCAACGGCCCGGCCGATTATCCGGTTCGTTTCTGGTATTATTGTAAAGGGTCGGGGTGTTTGCCCTTACGTTCATTTCGATCGATTACCCAGCCCGTTGGGCTGGGCCAGGCAAATTGCTGCGGCGTTGGACCGATTTGGTCGGTGAAGCGCAACGTCAAAAAGCGTCAGCGATGGACCAGTTAGACGACGGTGCACGGCACCAGCTACCAAAAGCCCCCAGTTGCTCTAGACTGTCTACCCGGACGCAGATCGGGCCAGCCTGACAGAGGCTGGCTACCGTTGCCGTAACTGCGTTCTGGCTGGCATTTCTTTGGATCTCTTGCAACCCGGTCACGATATGAGCGTCTTTCGTCCGACTGCGGCTCGCTGGTTGATGACGTTGATTCTGATGTTCGCGGCCGAGTCAGCGGTCCAGGCACAAAACGTCCTAGCTCGTTCGCAAAGCGAATTGATCGTCGAAGCAGCGAGATCCTCCGTAGTTCAATTGAGTGCTTCGTTGATCCCGGACGTTGCGTCCAGCGAGTCGGAGTTACGGGACGCGATATCCGATCTCCGGCAGCATCTTTCGCGAACCGCTGATGCGGAAAACGCAGAGGCATGGCTGGCGTACTTGCTAGTGCCGGAACTGGCCGAGTCGATCGAAGAGAAGGACGCGAACAAACAAGCAAAGCTTGCCTATCAAGTCACCGAGCGTGCGACCGGGTTGGCTCCCGGATTGGAAGTCGACGAGATCGCGCGGCTCCGCGCGGCTGCCGATCGTTACGGTAACGCGAAACGTTTCGCCCGCAACGAAGCAGTCATCAATGCCCTCAGCTCACTGCTCAGCAGGTTTGCCGAAAGCTTAGAGGACGATCAAGAACTACTTCCCAAGCGAAGAAGGTCGTTAATCCAGGTGTTGGATCTACTTGAAAGAGCGGGCCAAAGTGTGGCGCTGCAATCTCAAGTCGCGACGACGTTTGGTCGCAGTAATCTTCACGTCATGTTGAGTGAGGACTTCATCAGCAGAGGCATCAATCGTGCGGTGCATCAAAGTTCGCCCGTAAGGGACTGCATTTTGGGAACTCGAATCATGGGCGATGCATTGCTGACGGGGCATGTGACGGCCGGCTTGGAACCATCCATCGGTTCGGTGAAGGTTCAACTTGCACTGCAAGGCTCCGTTCAAAGCAGCAACTTGGGTTACAACGGGCCGGTTCGTTTACGCACCGCGAGCAACGGACAGGTCTATTCGACCCGTGGACTGGAGATCTCCGAGTCGGGTGTACGGTTTGGACCTGTTCAAACATCGGCTTCCCTGCAAACACGCATCAATGCGATCGAACACCCGTTGAAGATTGTCCGCCGCATCGCGAAGAAGAAGGCTGCGGAGCAGAAGCCGTTATCGGATCGCATCGCAAAGCGAAAACTGATCCAGCGTATAAGCAAGTCCTTTGACGAACAAACCGCCGATGCATCGTCGGGCCCAAAACTTGACTTGTTCTCAGAAGCGCGTTCGGTGTTGCGTCGGCTGGGTCTGGAAGAACCGACGCGTTCGATCAGTTCTTCCGAAGATTCGGTGCACCTTCATGCGACGGTCCAAGGACGTGGGAAGTTGGCGGCCGATCGTTTACCGCCCGGCGTTCCGTCGACGCTCGATATTGCCGTACAAGTCCATTGCTCGGTGATTGATAACTCGATCGGAAGTCTGCTCGCGGGAAGAGAATTGTCGCAGTCGCAGCTTCAATCGCTGTTGAGGCGAGTAAGTGAACCCGATGGTAGCGGCGAAGATGAAGACCCATTCGAGGTTGAATTTGACGAAGTTCGCCCGATCACATTTGATGCCGAAGACGGTTTATTGCGGTTGGGCGTCCGCGGCGGACGCTTTGCCCGAGGTTCCAACGTCGTCAAGAACATCGAGGTCGTCGCAAGCTATCGTCCCGTGTTCAAAGAGTCCGGCGTGATCGTTTTGGAACGCGTGGGAGAGCTCGATATCAAGTTCACCGGCGGTGGGCGACCGATGGCAAATTCCGCTCGGCGGGGAGCGCTCAAGAAATCGTTTGCCGACGCGTTCCCACCCACGATTCTCGATCAACCGCTGACGATCCCGATGGATGCGGAGATGAAGGCGCTCCGCGGGTTGAGCTTCAAGCTTACGTACTTCGATGCCCAAGACGGTTGGCTAACGTTGGGATTTGATCTCCAGT
>JBCCOI010000335.1:0-8013 GCA_039025515.1 Planctomycetota bacterium | reverse complement strand
CACGAAGGACCATTGTTGTTGAATGAAAAAAGGTAAGTGCAAGTGACTGTTAATAAGATCCGAGTTGAGAAAAAAATCGGCAGGCAGATGCTGTCGTTCGAAACGGGACAACTCGCCAAACAAGCGGCAGGGGCCGTGCTGGTTCAATATGGAGAGACCGTCGTACTCGTCGCGACTGCGTCGAGCAACCCACGTCCGGGCATCGATTTCTTCCCGTTGACTTGTGATTACCGCGAGCGTTTCGCTGCAGCTGGGAAGTTCCCCGGTGGTTTCCTTAAACGCGAAGGTCGTCCCTCGACCAAAGAGATCCTCAGCTCCCGACTCATGGATCGTCCAATTCGACCACTGTGGCCGGAAGGCTTCATGGACGAGGTTCAGGTCCAGGCGATGGTCGTTTCGAGCGACCAAGAGAATGACGGTGACGTCCTGGCGATGAATGGTGCCTCCGCCGCTTTGTCGATCAGCCCGCTTCCATTCCTCGGTCCAATTGCCTCCGTTCGTGTCGGCAAGATCGGCGACGAGCTCGTCGCGTTTCCGACCAATTCGGAGCTCGAGGAGAGCGAGTTGGACATGATCGTCAGCGGATCGCGCGATCAGGTTGCCATGATCGAAGGCTTCGCAAATGAGATGGCCGAAGATCAGATGATGGATGCGATTCAGTTCGCCCACGGCGTCATCCGCGACATCATCGGAATGATGGATGAATTGGTCGAGAAGGTCAGCCCGACGAAGAATGAATTCACGCCGCCGGAAGACGATGGCTTGCTGGAGAAGCTCTCGGCAGCCTACTACGACGAATTCAAAACAGTCATGCAAACGCCCGGCAAGCATGAACGTTCGGATGCAATCCATGTGCTACGTGACCGGGCGATCGCGGAGATGATTCCGGACCCGGACGCAGAAGGTGCGATCGACATCAAACGTTTCAAATCGGTCTGGCACGACTTGGAGGGCAAGGTGGCTCGCGATTTGATCGTCGCTGGTACTCGTCCCGACGGCCGTGACACGACCAGCCTTCGCCACATTCACTGCGAAACGGATGTCTTGCCACGCGTCCACGGCTCGGCGATTTTCCAACGTGGTGAAACGCAGGCCCTCATTACCGTGACGCTAGGAACCGCTCGTGACGAACAGCGCGTCGACGGGCTGCACGAAGAGTTCAGCAAGAAGTTCATGCTGGACTACAACTTCCCGCCGTTCTCGGTCGGCGAGTGTCGTCCGATTCGCGGACCCGGGCGGCGTGAGATCGGTCACGGTTGCCTGGCGGAAAGAAGTGTTGCTCCGGTCTTACCGGCAGCCGATGCGTTCCCATATACGGTTCGGGTGATCAGCGACATCACGGAGTCAAACGGTAGCAGTTCGATGGCTTCCGTTTGCGGTGCCACGCTGGCACTGATGGCTTCGGGTGTTCCGATCAGCAATCCGGTAGCCGGTATTTCAGTCGGCTTGGTTCGCAACTCGGCAGACGACTTCGTTTTGTTGACCGACATTCTGGGGTCGGAGGATCACTTCGGTGACATGGACTTCAAGATCGCCGGGACACAAAACGGAATCACCGGTATTCAATTGGATCTGAAGATCACCGGTATCAGTGACGATATCATCCGCGCGACGTTGAAGCAGTCTCGCGAAGCGAGGATCGAAATCCTTCGAAAGATGCTGACCACGATTCCGCGTCCGCGGCGTGAGACGGCTCCGACGGCTCCTCGTTTGTTGCGAACGAAAATCTCGCCAGACAAGATTGGTGCATTGATCGGACCGGGCGGCAAGAACATCCGCGGCATTCAGGAGACAACCGGATGTGTGATCGAAGTTGACGATGACGGTACCGTCTTGGTCGCCGGTAACGACAAAGACTCAGCGGCAGAAGCCATGCGTCAGGTCGAAGCTTGTACGGCAACGGTTCAGATCGGCAAGATCTACGATGGTATTGTCAGCAGCATCAAAGACTTCGGTGCCTTCGTTGAAATTCTGCCCGGTCGAGACGGCTTGTGCCATATCTCGGAACTCAGCAGCGGTTACATCAGCAGCATCGACAAAGTTGTTCGTGTAGGAGATGCCATGAAGGTGCTCGTGATTGATGTGGATGAGCACGACCGTGTGAAGCTGAGTCGTCGTCAGGCACTCGAAGAACTCGGTGAAGAGGACGAGATCGCCGCGATGGTTGCTGACCAAGATGGCGATGACGATCGAGGCGACGGCGACGACGGCGATCGACCACGCCGCCGAGGCGGAAGTGGCCGCCGTCGCAGCAGCGGCGGACGAAGCCGCCGCGACTGAGCCAACGTCTTTCAGCGTTGAATCATCTGCCGAGCCTCGTCGTCGTCGAAGAGGCTCGGTTTTTTTGTCGTCACTCCGACGTATCGGAGTCGACGCGCGAGTTCCCCTATGTGAGATTTCGGAGAAATCGCCGACGGAGACAACACGTAGCGGAAGCCGCGAAGGCTTTTGGCCACACCGTCGACAACCGACTCCCGCACGCCACACCATCGCGGCCGAAACTCAGCGCCAGTTTCGCTACGTGCGATTTACGCGAAATCGCCGACTGTCGAGAAATTGCGACATCGCCTAGGCGAGCAGAGCGGTGACCGGTCCGTCGTCGCCGCCGATCTTGAAGGGGCGACCGTTCGGCGCGAACTGTTCTTTCTCGAGCGGCAACCCGGCGGCCGCCGCGATCGTCTTGTTGAACTCACTCACGGTCACAAAGTCTTTCTCAACAGAGAACCCCTTCTCGTCGCTCGCGCCATAGACCTGACCGCCCTTGATTCCGGCTCCGATCAACAAAGAACTAAACGCACCGGGGTGATGGTCGCGTCCAGC
Source organism: Planctomycetota bacterium (assembly GCA_039025515.1). GTDB lineage: Bacteria > Planctomycetota > Planctomycetia > Pirellulales > Pirellulaceae > Stieleria. Next base: position 5,193 of record JBCCOI010000335.1, on the reverse strand, counting down.
GTTGGCGTTGATGGAAGGCTTGCGTCCGAATTCGGTCGTTAACACCACCAGCGTTTCATCGAGAAGCCCCGTTCTATGGAGGTCCTTCAGCAGAATTCCCAATGCGTTATCGAGATTCGACGCCCGCTCCCCGAGACGCCCATAGAGGTCTTGGTGCATGTCCCAACCGCCGTACGTCACCTCGACGAATCGCGCGCCGCTTTCGACCAACCTTCGAGCGAGCAAACATCCCTGACCCAGCGTGTTGTTCCCATAAGCGTCGCGGATCTTCTGCGGTTCTTTTTTGATGTCGAAAACATCGAGATGATCGCTGCCCATCAAATGCCGTGCTTCCTGGTAAAGCTGGTTGTAGGCTTCGATGTCTGAGTTACCACGCCGGCTGGTTTGGAACGCAGTATCGAATCGTTCAGCGAGCATCAGCCGTCGATTGAAGAGATCTTCGTCGAGATACTTCGGCAGCTTGATGTTTTGGATACCCGCGCTCGGATTGGCGATCGGCACTGGCGAAAGTGACGCTTCCAAGAACCCGGAACCCGGGTGTCTGTTCGCGCCACCGATGACGTAGTTGCCCGGCAGTTCTCGATTGAGTCGGCCTTGCTCGGCCAACATCCAAGCGCCCATGCTGGGGTGCTGAATGCTGTTAAGCTTCTTGTACGCCGTGCGCATCAGGTACTGGCCCTTTTCGTGAGCTCCGGTCTCGGTGCTCAGCGAACGCACGACTGCAATGGCACCGGCCAAATAGGCGAGCTTCGGAAACTTGTCGCCGAAAGCCATGCCGGGGACACGCGTTTGAATCGGCTTCGTTTCGCCCGCTTCCTCGACGCCGACTTTCGGGTCGAATGTATCCAAGTGAGTCATCGCCCCTTCCATGAACAGGTAGATGACATGCTTGGCCTTTACGGGCGTCGAAATAGGAGCCGCATGAGCTTCGCCGAGTCCCCGCATCGCGCCGGCACCGACAGCCCCGGCGAAGGAAACGCCCAAGCATTTTTCAGCTGCCGAACGCATGAAGTCGCGGCGATCCGTGTTGCCGTATTCTGTGAAGCTCATCGTCATCTTCCTCGAATCAGGTTTGGAAAACGGTGGGCGAACGACCCTGAAAGATCAAGTTCGCAACTACTGGATAAACAGGAATTCTCGTGTGTTCAGAAGAGCCCAAATGATGTTGCCGTAACCGACATTGTCATTGGTCATCCGAGACAGCTCTTTCGCAGCGGCGACACGATCGCGTCCATTGGGCGGCCTTGACAAGACGCTCAAGAAAATTGCATCGATGCGGTCGCGCGTGTTTTCGATGCTCAGGATGTCATCGACAATCGCCGAACCCGGTTCCAACATCACGTGCGTGATCGGACCGTTGAACATTGCCAGAATCTGCGGCACCGTTGCTTCAACGCCCGAACCATCGATGGTCTCCCGATCACTTTGTCCGAACTGACGAAGGAAATGATCAGCCCGTTGCGGACCCGGTAATTCGCTGGCGCGACAGAGCACGTTTCCCTGATAGGAGTGCTTGTTGAGCTGCCGCTTGTAGTTATTCAGGAAATAAGTCTCTGCGAACGCTTCGGATTGTTGCTTGGCTTTCTCGAATGTCAGCGAAGCGAAATCGACATCCAAGTATTCCCGCATCTCTTTCGCCGTCGGACGCTGGAATGGCATAGAGTTGTGCACGGCCAACGTCAGCATCGAGTCCCAAACCTGCTCCGCGGTCATCCGCCTGGCCGTCGGTCCGGGGAAGAAATACGGCTCGCCGCTGGTGACGTCGTAGTCCGTCGATTCTCGCTGATAGGTTTGCGAGTAGAGAATGATGCGGGTGAGCTGGCGAAGGTCGAACCCTGAACGCACCAACTCCTGCCCCAAGAACTCCATCGCTTCTTCGTTCGCGCAGGGATTCTCATCTCGGAAGTCGTCAATCGGTTCCACAAAGCCGACTCCGAGGAATCGTTTCCAGAATCGATTGACGATCGTATTCTTGAACTGATGATTCTCCGGGGCCGTCAGCCAAGCCGCGAATTGCTCGCGTGGTGAGGCGTTTTTCGCTTTCGATGGAATCTCACCCCATAAGACGCTCGGCTTGACGACTTCCTTCGGTTTCGCGTCAGCGTATGCGTAGTCATGCGGAAGCCGCAGAGTTGCTTTCACCTCATCGACGCAATACGTGTTGGCGCGCATCAAACGCTGGAACGAGCCAGGAACTCGGCCCTTGTCGTAGTGCTTTCGAGCTTGATTGATCATCGCGTTGGCGGGATTCGTTTTCTTGAATCCAGGATCTCCACGCTTGATTCTTGTGCGGATGCCCGCAGTGAAGGCAGCGAGTTCGTAAAACTCGTACTGCGTCCACGCATCGAATGGATGGTCATGGCATTGGGCGCATCCGATTTGCGTCCCCAGAAAGACTCTCACCGTATTGTCGATGTACGGCAGCGGCATGCCATCGTCGCGTAGCTGATAGCCGACCGCGGGGTTTTCCCAAACCTTCCCGTTCGCGGTCAGCATTTCGTACACCCAATCGTCGTACGGCTTGTTCGTTCGAATCGAGTCTTTCACGTACGCGAGATAAGGTTCGGCGACGATGTTCGTTTGAGGACGCTCCTTCAAACGCAGCGTGTCGGCCCAAAAGTTGTACGAGTTACTGACGTAGTCGGGACTCTCGAGCAACCGGTCGATCAGTTCGATTCGCTTATCGGGATCGCTCGAGTCCAGAAAGCGCACGGCTTCGGCTCGTGTCGGAATTCGGCCGGCGACATCCAAGTACACTCGCCTTAGAAAGACTTCGTCCTCTGCGGGAAGATTCGGACGCTGCCCGGATTCCAGCAACTTGGCTTCGACGTAGGCGTCCAGCTGTGAAGCGGCCAGCTCGGCGTCCGTCCGGGTGTCGCGTGAAAGGCGCTTAACGTCCATCAATTTCGAAGGCTTCCGTCGAACGCTTTCCGGCAAGCGAATCTTCTGCGAAGACGTCTTCTTGGAGTTTTGCTTTTTCTGAGCGGATAACGGCAACGCCCCCGCCGAGATCAAAACCGCACAACCGACCAGGTATCGCATTGCTCCGGACTTCATCAACTCTCTTCCAATCGTGGGAAATCGTGGGCAAATCCGCGTCAACGCCGACGTCGTGCCGAGGCTGATCGGGCGCCGCGGCCACCGTGAATGCGGACCGCTCGCCGGTTTGGTAACGCCGAAAACGCCACCGTTGTACTCCATTATTGTTGCCTCTCGTTCGCGAATTTCCCAGCTTTTCGAGCCGGAAATCGCATTTCGAGACATCTCTTTCGACTTACGACGGCCATTTGTTAGAACCGCAACATGTTGGGAGATTACAAGCTGAATCGATGCACGCGGCAGTGCTTCGCCGAAGAACGCCCCCTCCGGGAAGGCGAATGGTACTACTCCGCAGTTCTCGTCGATGAAGACGAAACTCTCGTGCGACGCGACTATTCCGCCGATGCATGGCAGGGGCCTCCCGATGGCTCGGTCGGCCATTGGAAGTCGCGGATGCCGATCGCGGGCGAGAAGAAACTTGTTCTCGCGCCAAGGGGAGTGCTGATCGACTTGTTGCGTCAGGTGGGCACGGCGGAGACAGAAATGGAGGTTGGCGAACTTCCGGATGCCGGGCAGTCCCAGCGAATCCGTTTCTTGCTTGCCTTGCTGTTGATTCGGCGGAAATACGTGAAGCTGCTTTCCGATCCGGAGCCGGACGCAGCGCCGCGTGACGACGCGCGAAAAGTGCTCAACATCGACTTGGGCGACGGGGCGACGATCGAAGTCGTCCAGTGCGAGATCCCGAAGGGCGAGATGGAACAGCTAAGCGGGCAACTCTCCGAGCTTTTGTATTGTGAAGCGAGTTCTGACGGACTTGAAGAGTAGCGAAAACGCAGCACCGAACGTCACGGAACGATCGTTCGATAACTTGGATGGAACCTTGAATGCGACACAGTAGCACGATCCGCAGATTGTCCGTTGTCTTGGTGGCGAGCGTTTGTTGTTTCGTCAGCGGAGGTGCAACATGTTCCCGCCGTGAAATCAATGTCGCGCAGTTTCCACCGCCTCCACCAGTGCTCGCACCTGCAGCTTCGTTACAAGACGTGGTCAATGCGGTCAATCGAACGTCCGCCATTCGCGAGTTGTCAACAAACACAGCCAGCGTTGATGTGCTTTCGATGCCGGCTGTTCCGACCTTGTCCGCGACCATGAATGTGCGCCGTGAAAAAGAGTTTCGATTGCGAGCGAGTTTGCCGATCGTGATGGGGGCGGGTTTGGATCTGGGCAGCAATAATGAATTGTTTTGGTTTGAAGTCCCCGAAGGCATGTCACGCACTTTGTTCTATGCGCGGCACGCCGATTACCAACGCCGACTGAATCGCGCAGTCCTGCCCGTCGATCCGTCTTGGGTCATCGATGCGCTCGGTTTGGTGCAGCTCGATCCCGCTCAAGTCGTTGCGGGACCGGTGTTGCGTCCGAGTGACGGGAAGTTGGAGCTACGCAGCACGATGCCGACGCCCGCCGGACTCTTCCAACGTGTTTGCTACGTCGACGCGGCTGCCGGACATGTCACGGATCAATTACTTTATGATCCGGCCGGCAAGCTTATCGCGGAAAGTCATGCGACGAACCACCTTTTCGATGCCGGCGTCGGATGCTCTTTACCGCACGCGATCGAGATCAAGCTTACGCCCGCGACCGACCCTCCATTGCACCTGCGAATCGACATTGGGCAGTATGCGATCAATCAGATTCTGAGTGGCGATCCGAACTTGTTTGTCCTTCCACAAGGTGCCGCAAACGTCGTCGATTTAAGCACGCTTTCACCGGCTGCGGTTTCATCGGCGACGAATCCACTTGCCGTTTCGCCCGTCTCGTTTCGATCAAACCGAGGACCTGAAGGCGTCTATCGCCCAACCGTCTCAACAGCGCTGCCACTGCGAGGCACCCAAGAAGCGTCGACCAGCTATCCCAAAAACTAAGCGCTACCAGCGCAAGACACCGTTCCACGAACTGAGCGGTTTCGGCGCTAGCCACCGTTCTAAAGCCTGAGCGGTTTCGGCGTTAGCCACCGGCCTCACCAACGATCTCACGCCCAACGTTGCGTGGTTTCGCGACAAACCAATCCGCCCGCTCGGTGCCCAAACGTTCTCCCAATTTCCGTGCGGACAGCTCATCCTCACAGAACGCAAATACACTTGGCCCCCAGCTGCT
>JBCCOI010000334.1:0-8027 GCA_039025515.1 Planctomycetota bacterium | reverse complement strand
GCGGCAAGCGGAATTGGCTGCGTATCTGGAAGGAGTCGATTTGTCCGGCGGCGCCGGCCCAAAGCTAAAGCAGATTTTGATGCGTGGCGTTGGCGTGCACCATGCCGGAGTCATGCCGAGGTACCGTCGCGTCGTCGAGGAACTCTTTCAACGAAAACTTTTGGCGATGTGCGTTTGCACGGAAACGTTGGCGGCGGGCATTAACCTTCCGGCACGAAGTGTCGTGTTGCCGAGCCTTCTTAAAGGACCGAAGACAAAACGGAAGCTTGTCGAGACCGCGACGGCACAGCAGATCTTTGGTCGCGCCGGAAGACCACAGTTCGACGATCGAGGTTTCGTGTATGCGCTCGCCCATGAAGATGATGTCAAACACTTCAAGTGGAAGGAGAAATATGATTCAATTCCCGAAGATACAAAGGACCCCGGACTTCTGAAAGCGAAAAAGCAACTCAAGAAGAAGATGCCCAAACGCCGCGCAGGCGAAACGTATTGGACGCCGCAGCAGTTCGAACAACTTCAACTTGCAAAGTCCGCAGACCTAGCCAGTCGTGGTCAGATTCCTTGGCGTTTGCTCGCGTATCTGCTCGGTTGCGATGAGAAAGTTCAGCCGATCCGTGACTTGGTTGGAAAGCGATTGCTGCCGCCCAAAAAAGTCGATGAAGCGAAACGCGAGCTCAACCGCATGCTGATCACGCTTTGGCAATCGGAATTCATTGAGCTTCAGCCGGAACCAACACCGGTTTCAAGGGATGGTGACCGGACGACGACTCCGCACACAGTTAGGGCAAAGGAGTCCAGTTCCGTTTCAACAGAGCCGTCCGCAGGAACGCGTGGGTTGTTCGGCGAATTTCTCGACCAGATGCGCGCGGATGAGGGTGTCTCTGGCAGCGAGAATGTGGTGCACTCGTCAGAGGATGATTCAAACGCAGAGCAAGCTGTCCAGGAGGTTGCTCCGGTCAAATTGTCGATGAAGAGCTATGACCTTGACGGCTATCGACCAGAAACGGCAACGGGCACTGAAAAGCTCGATCGCTTGATACACCTTCGAAGCATCAATCCACTCTTCGGAGTGTACATGGCTGATTTGCTCGCCGAGGCGGATGACCAAGAACGCATCCTCGCCTTCGAGAGTGTGCTGGAAGTCCCCGGAACGGTCGCACGTTTGGTGCGAGTTCCGTCGTTGGATGAGATTCCCGCGGGCAAGTTGGCGACGGAGCGGCTCGACCCTCAACTCTTGCAGCTAGGTTTAGCCACTCCGGAGGAACTCGGTGCTCGAGAGGAGGATGGTGACGATGGCGAGATTGAGAATCGTGGCTTTGGAAGAGTGATGTTTGATGAACCGAGGGTTTGGCCGTTGACGCTGGGAGAGAAGATTTTTCGACTTTTCCAAAACGACTTCCCCGGCGTTTCAGGTGTTCGAGTTCGGCCCGTCTGGATCGTCGGAGAGTTGCTTCACTACGACGGTGATTTCAACAAGTTCGTCACCACAAAGAAGCTTCAGAAAGAAGAAGGCATTTTGCTTCGGCACTGCCTGCGGATGATTCTCTTCCTCGACGAAATGGCGAACGTCCCGCCTAAGGCAACCAGCGTAGAAACGTGGGAGGACTGGCTCGATGACCTGGCAGCCCAGCTGACCAAGTCTTGTGAAGCAGCGGACCCACAAACGACGGAAGAAGTTCTTTCCAAGGAGACGCCGGAAACGGAGGAACTTGTTTCCAGCGGGCGTCGAAAATAGCGGGCATCGGTAGCTGAAATCTACCATCTTCGGCCTCTCCGAGGCCGGTCCGGGTTTGCAGGGAGACCCTCGATCAATCAGACCTCGGTTTCGTATCCCTCGCGACTGGGACGTGAGAGGAATGAATTGGCTTCGTCGTCACCAATGATCTCACGAGCTTCGGGGTCCCACTTCACGGCACGATCGAGTCGCATGGCGATGTTGCTCAAGTGACAGATCTCAAGCATGCGGTTGTGAGTCCAAACGTCAGAGATGGGTTGTTTTCTCGACCGCATCGCTTGAACGAAGTTATCGGTGTGGTTTTGACTCACCGGCCCGCCGTAGACTTCTTCGACGGCTCCCTCGGGCAACGGATTGGTTTCCAACTCCTCGACAGGCTTCCCTACTAGCTTTCCTCGGTTCACGAAGATGCGACCCTTGGTTCCTTCGAAGAGGATCCCGTTGTCGCCCTCACTAGTAATGATCATCTCAACGCCTTCTGGCATCGCGGCGCGAATGCGGAATTTGGTTGCGACGTTGTATCGATCCTTCACGATGGGATTTCCTGCTTCATAGTCACACGCCAATTCGTAGGAAAGCGGTGTGACTTCGCTTGGGCCGGTATTGTCGGCGCCGATCGCCCAACAAGCGATGTCGACGTGGTGGGCTCCCCAATCGGTCAGCTTTCCGCCGCTGTACTCGTGCCAGTTTCGGAACGAGTAATGACCGTTGCTGTAGAGAGGGACACCGCCGCCGTAACCTTCTCTCATCTCAGGAAGGGCTCGGTAATCCGTCTTGGGTGCCGGACCGAGCCAAAAATCCCAATCCAGAGTTTCCGGAACCTCAGTTACCGGAATCACCGGTGACGCAGACATTCCGTTGATGCCGCAGGTCACTCGCTTGATCTTTCCTAGACGACCGCTCTTCACCAGGGCGATGGCTTTGAGAAACCTTTGTTCCAGCTCCGTTCGTTGCATCGTGCCGACCTGGAAAACTCGCCCTGTTTCTTTAACGACTTTCTCGATGATCTTTCCCTCATCGATCGTCAGCGTGAGCGGCTTCTCACAGTAAACGTCCTTACCAGCTCTCATGGCTTCGACGCAGATCTTGGTGTGCCAGTGATCGGGCGTCGCGATCATGACGGCGTCGATATCGTCTCGCTCGAGTACTTCGCGGTAGTCCTTATAGGCGTCGGGCTTGGATCCTTGCCCCTCTTTGGTCTTGGCAACGTTCTCCTCAAGGACACGCGAATCGATATCGACCAAGGCCGCGAAATCCGCGAACTTGAAAGACTTCTGCGTGATCGTCCAGCCTTGATTACGTAAACCGATGGTCGCAAAAATCGGCTTTTCATTAGGACTTGGCGAGCCAAACGCGGATTGAGTCGAACTGTGGACCAATCCGGCTGCACCGACGGCAGACAGTGTCGTCAGGAAACGCCGGCGGTCGAGGTGTCGGGAGGAGGGCATCACAATTCCTTTGATCGGAGGGACGGGGAGAATATCAGCCATTGCCAGCTGTGGGTGCATTGTAACCAGCGAACTTCCGTAGTTGGAACCGTCACTCGGACTCGTAGAGACAAATTTCACTCCCGTCGAACCGATTCGTTTCGAACGTCTGCCAACGAACCGCTGTGAGAATTGCGACGACACCCGCCGTCTGCAATGATCTTGCGTTGATCCTGTTCTACCGCTTGCAGAGTCCCGCCAATGAATCCGGCCGTTCGCGTACAGCTTTCCGTGATGATGTTCCTTCAGTTTTTCATCTGGGGATCCTGGTATGTAACCGCGCCGAACTACTTGGGGACGATCGGATTTTCACCTGGTGACATCGCGAACACGTTTTCCGTAGGCCCCTTCGCGGGGTTGATCACGCCCGTCTTCGTCGGGCTGATCGCCGACCGGTATTTTTCCGCTCAACGGGTACTCGGTATGATGCACCTGATCGGTGGGGGCATCATGCTGTCGGCGACGATGGTGATGACGGGGGACAGTCCTTCCGCCGATCTCCTGAACTGGGGTTTCTTCATGGGTTACATGCTGACTTATTACCCCACGTTGGCGCTGACGAACACGATTGCCATGAAAAACATGACGGATCCGGAAAAGGAATTTCCGGGGATTCGCGTGTTGGGAACGATCGGCTGGATCGCCGCGGGGCTCTTGCTGACCGTGACGGGTTTCGAGAAGACAGTGGGCATGTTTTATCTGGCGGGCGGGATGGCGATTGCGCTGGGCATCTTTAGCTTCACGCTTCCAGACACGCCTCCGGAAAATGCAGACGGCAAGGTTTCGCTTCGTCAGCTCTTTGGGTTGGATGCCTTATCGCTGATGAAAGATCGTTCGTATCTGGTATTCATGATCGCCTCGATGCTGATTTGTATTCCTCTGGCGTTCTACTACCAAATTGCCAGTCGCGTCGTGGAGTTAGTAGAGCTTCCCATTGGGACGACGATGTCTTACGGCCAAATGTCCGAGATCTTTTTCATGTTGGTGATGCCGTTCTTTTTCATGCGGCTGGGCGTCAAATGGATGTTGATCGTCGGCATGCTGGCTTGGGTCGTTCGCTATGGGCTTTTTGCGTTTGGGGCACCGGATGAAATCCGATGGATGATCATCGCCGGTGTTGTCTTGCATGGAATTTGTTACGACTTCTTTTTCGTGACCGGGCAGATCTATACAGACCAAAAGGCACCGGCAAGTGTGCGAGCACAGGCACAAGGCCTACTGGTCATGTTGACTCTCGGATTAGGGATGTTCCTGGGCGCGCAATCGGCGGGCTTGGTCGAAGCTCGTTACACGACGGAGGAATCGGAACGAATCAAGGAACAAGTTGTTGCCAAGTCAAACGCCATCAAGGCCGCAACGGATGAGGCCGAAATCGCGGCTCTGACGGCGGAGAAAGAGTCGCTTGTTCACGCCCAATTGCAAGCGATCGAATGGCAGCCGCTTTGGGGAATTCCAGCCATCTTTGCTCTTTGCGTGTTGATCGGATTTGTGTTTCTGTTTACCGACCGACAAAAGACTTCCGTTGCTGCAAAAGAGATCGCGGCCCGCGAAGACCCAACAAATGAAGGCGATATCGGCGTGCAGCCGGTGTAGCTCCCACATCCGCCGAACAATCCCGTGACCGCCGACCCGAAATGCTGCCGCCTATGCGAACGCGTCACACGGCGCGGAACAACGGAACATCATCTCATTCCACGAACGTGTCACAGCAATAAATGGTTCAAAAAGAATTTCTCGCGTGAGCGAATGCGGGAGACGATTCCAGTCTGCCATGACTGCCATCGTGCGATCCATCGCTTCGTGCCTCGCGAAAAGGAATTGGGCCGTCACTACAACACCGTCGAGAGCTTGCTCGGTCATGAGAAGATCGGTCGCTTCGTCGCGTGGGCGAGGAAACAAAAGTAGGTCTGTTAAGAAATAGGTCCGCTAAGAGAAATGCATGAGCGATGATCCTGTAGACGCCGACGAGTCCGAGGATGAGTTCCTGCTGGACGACTTGGGCGCAGCTTACGCGAGGGCTGCGGCAAAGCATGCGCCCGACGAATACGTTGAGCCTGCAACAGAACCCTCGCAGGCCGCGGAAGAGACTGGCAACGCCACCATCGGTTTGCCAAACCTTGAGCCAGAAGATTCCGTGCATCCCGCCGGCATCATCGAAGCAGCGTTGTTCGTTGGACATCCGGAAAATGAAGTGTTGTCCGCGGCAATGCTCGCGTCTCTCATGCGTGATGTTACCGAGGACGAAGTCGTTGAGCACATTGATTCGTTGAACGACTCCTACCGTAGGGCGGGGCAGGCGCTCCGGATCGTATCCGAAGAAACGGGATACAAGATGGCAATCGCACCGGCGGTGGAAAATGTGCGGCAATCGTTCCTCGGCAAGGTCCGAGAGGCGAGGCTTAGCCAGGCGGCGATCGAGGTGCTAGCACTCGTGGCGTATCAGCCGGGTGTGACAACGCAGACCATCCAAGACCAGCGCGGCCGCGAAAGCGGCGCGCTGCTAAACCAACTTGTTCGGAGGCGGCTGATCGAGATGCGCCGCGAGAAACCAAAGGATGCCGGTGGCGAAAACTCAGGTAGAAAAGTCGCTCATTACTACCCGTCGGAACGCTTCTTCGCCCTGTTCGGGCTCGAATCGCTCGAAGACCTTCCGCTGGTCGATGAGGGATTCTTCCAAGGCTGAATCGACCGGTCACAGATTGACGCAGGTTCATCAATCGCGTGTCTGTGAACGCCTTCGGTCGCATCAAGTAGACGCTCAAGAGTTCGTACTTTCTGACGTCCGGGGCCTCGAAATCTCGCCCGCAAGCGGTAGACTTCGGATTCTGATCGATGCGTTTGAGTTCCACCTCTTCATCTTCCGACTGCAATGACGCCCGCCGAAATCCGCGACGAAATCCTGGATATTCTTGAAGACATTTCTCCGGACGAGGACCTGGAGAATCTAAAAGATGACGAGCCCTTTCGTGATCAGCTGGAATTGGACAGCATGGATTTCTTGGACATTGTGATGGAGCTTCGGAAACGCCACCGCGTGCAGATTCCCGAAGAAGAGTACGGTGCTCTGGCAAGTATGGGGTCGACGGTTGAGTATCTTGAACCAAAGATGCGTGACATCGTCAAATCCTAAACGCCCCGGGTCGACGTGAGCGATTCCAGCAAATCTCAGCACTACGATACGATCATCATCGGCGCCGGCATGAGCGGTCTGGCGGCCGGAATCAGGCTGGCACACTACGATCAGCGTGTCTGCATTCTTGAACGCCACTACACAATTGGTGGCTTAAATTCTTTCTACCGCATGGGTGGACGCGATTACGACGTCGGCTTGCACGCGATGACCAACTTCGCCCGCAAGGGCACGAAGAAGGGTCCGCTTGCAAAGCTCATCCGGCAGCTTCGTTTCCGCTGGGAAGACTTTAAATTGGCCGAACAGATCGGGTCGTCCATTCGGTTCCCCGGTGTAACGCTCGATTTCAACAACGACATTGAGTTGCTCGAAAGTGAGATCGCGGAGCGTTTTCCTACCGAAGTCGATGGGTTTCGAAGCCTTCGCGAATCGTTACTCGACTACTCAGATATGGACGGTGACGACCCTCGGTTCATGCGATCGGCGCGCGAGGTCATGAGCGAGCACCTTCGCGATCCGTTGCTGATCGAGATGTTACTTTGCCCGTTGATGTGGTACGGCAACGCTCGCGAAGACGATATGGATTTTGGTCAATTTTGCATCATGTTTCGTGCCTGCTATCTCGAAGGCTTCGGCAGGCCGTTCAAGGGTGTTCGCGTTATCTTGAAAAACCTGGTTCGAAAGTTTCGTGGCCTTGGCGGAGAGTTGAAGCTTCGGAGTGGTGTTTCGAAAATTCATGTCGAAGGCGAACGTGCCATCGGAGTTGTTTTGGATAACGGAACCGAGTTGACCGGCGACCGCATTCTTTCTTCGGCCGGGAACATCGAGACTCTCCGACTTTGTGATGACATCAGCGAAGTCGATGTCGCTCAAGCGGGAAAGTTGTCTTTCATCGAGTCGATCTCAATTCTCGACCGCATGCCCCAATCATTCGGTTTTGACCGAACGATTGTTTTTTATAACGACAGCGATCGATTCCACTGGTCTCGGCCGGATGATTCACTCTGTGATGCGAGAACCGGTGTCATCTGCTCTCCAAATAACTACGTTTACGAGAGTGACGATGGTGAGTTGCCTGACGGCGTCCTGCGGATCACGACGCTTGCCAATCATGATCGCTGGTGTTCGTTGCCAGAAGCGGAGTACCAAGCAGAAAAGGTTCGTCAGTACGATGATGCAGTTTCTTCATCCGTTCGATTCATGCCGGACTTCCGAAGCTACGTGGTCGATACGGATGTTTTCACACCAAAGACGATTCGTCGGTTTACTTGGCACGACAACGGCGCCGTCTACGGGGCACCCGAGAAGAAACTGGACGGAACGACGCATCTCTCGAACGTCTATCTCTGCGGAACCGATCAGGGATTTGTGGGAATCGTCGGTGCAATCGTCAGCGGAATCAGTATGGCAAACCGACACTGTTTGATGTGACCTTCAAACGGCGGGTTTCTTTACGATATAGTCATTTTTCAGACGGTATACTCTGGTTACTTCTCCGATCGAGCTCTTGATCGAATCACGACGGCGCGACAGCTTTCCTATGGATTATCACGACACCATCCTGGACGTTTATCGTACGGCTGCAGAGGAACCGGCGACGGATCTTTGCTGCGTTCCCATGGCGAATCGTTTTTTGCCGGGGTTAAAGGTGCCTCAGATCATGTACGAGATGAAT
>JBCCOI010000333.1:0-8027 GCA_039025515.1 Planctomycetota bacterium | reverse complement strand
GTTCTAAGCAAGAGGAATCAGTCGGTGCCCACAGATCCCATCGAATCGAATATCGGGTCTGTGTCGGATCAAACGGCGCCCCTCGATGGATCAGTAATCGCCCAACACGACACGGTGTCGTTCCGATCCGATCTCGTTAATGTCATACGGGGTTTTTGCATGGGAGCTGCGGATACCGTTCCGGGCGTTAGCGGGGGCACCATCGCGCTAATCCTGGGACACTACCAACGGCTGGTTGCGGCAATCAGCAAAGTGGATCCGACGCTCATCTCGCACCTTCGGGATCGACAATTCAGCCAGGCTTGGAATTATTTGGATGCGAGGTTCTTGCTCTCGCTTGGTATTGGCGTTGCCGGTGGAATCGTAACGCTCGCGGGACTCATGCATTGGCTGCTCGATCATCGCCTTTCGGAAACCTACGCGGTCTTCTTCGGATTGATTTTGGCAAGCATCTGGATCGTCCGGCGGTACGTGCCTGACTGGAATGCCAAAGCAGTGTCGGGATGCGGAATGGGGATCTGCATCGCATTGGCGATTGGACTACTGTCTCAAAGAAGCGACTCCACCGCGCTACCGTACCTGTTCTTGTCAGGCTCCGTGGCCATTTGCGCGATGATTCTGCCGGGAATTAGTGGAGCGTTCGTGCTGCTTCTTTTCGGGGTCTATCATCCGATCACGGGCAGAATCAAAGACACGGTACGCCTCGAATTCTCCTTTGAGGGAATTCTGCAGATGGGCGTGTTTGCCGTCGGCTGCCTATTCGGGCTGCTCACCTTCTCGAAGTTACTGCGGTGGCTGCTCGAACACTTTCAATCCGAAACGATGGCGATACTGATAGGGCTGATGATCGGGAGCGTCGCCAGACTGTGGCCGATGCAACGACCGACTGCCGAAACAGCCGCCTTAGAATCCAAGGAGCGGGTGATGGAGTTCATCCCCTACACCGAATGGACTTCGAGTGTCTTCATACTTCTCGCACTTGCCGTTGTTTCTGCGGTCGCGGTTTTGATCTTGGACCGAGTCGCCGGTTCGACTGACAAGAACCTCTAGGCCCTCGTCCAGCTAGTCGAACTTCATCGCATCCTATAGCATTCAGCGGTGGACCGTCGCTTCAGTTTCGTCACGCCCGTTTGGATTGGCCTGTGTCTGACCCCGAATCCCCCGACCCAGCTGACTGGGTGACGAAGGAGGACGTTGATCTCGTTTGGATGCTGGCGTTCAACGACTTGATTGGGGATCGCCAATTGGACTTGGTAAGCGGACACTATGGGTTTCGGCCCATTGAAAGTCCCGCCGAAGCAATCATCGGCGCCGTCTATCTGTACCGTCGCCAAGACAAATGCACGATGGTCATCCTCCAGCAGGGCCAATCGGAAGGGGATCTCGTTTTGGCTGATTTACAGAACGACAAGAACCGCGTCGAAACAACCATCGAACGTCTCATCGCATTAAGCACGAAGAGACGTCTTGTTTTGTTGCTGAAGCGAAAGCCCGCCAACAACTAGCTCGCCAGTTACACTTGCCGCTGGGTTGATCCATGCCTTGGCCCACGACGCACGGCTTACGCACGTTGAGAGGTGCAGAAGCGGACCTGATACGCGGCGCCATCGGGATGATGGTCGATACGCACGTTGCGGAATTGCGTGAAGATGCTTCGCCGTGGACATACCACATCGATTGGTTTGATCAGTGGGATGCGGCGCAGCGACTTTGGCTGCTGGAGCACGTCACAAGATCCATGCTCGGTTCCCACGTCATCTCCGAACCGGCAGCCGTTTTCGGTGCCGCAGCGGACGCAGTCTTCTACGAGCTAAACGACCTGGTAAAAATGGAGCTCGACGAAGCAAACGTTCCGCCGAAGGCTCAGCGTGACCCACGCGAGCGTTCGTGGCGTCAATCCATTTTGCAGGCGTTGACCTACCAAAGAGAAGCATTCGCATCGGGCATGCGGTCCGAAGATAACAGCGACGTCATCTCCGAAGACGAGTGGGACGATTTCAGCGTTTGGACGCGCGCGGTCACCGGTCTCGCCGATTCGATCTTGGGTATTCGCCTCTACCGCAAAGCCGAATCATTCCGCGACGGCGACTACAGCCGCACCAAAAAGTTCTTGGAACAACGCGGTTTGCCTGTGGCTTACCTCGACTTCATTCCACCGTTACGATCGATCGACCAAACTCAACTCACGATTGACCGTATCCAAGCGTACGTATTCGGCGAATAGTCGCACCGGATCACGAGGGTCGCTTGCTCGCTTCAGGTTATACTCAGGGCCTTCAACAGACTGACTCGCACTTCGAACTTGTGAATCATGAAAAAAGGGACTCCACCGAGTAGCCGAGTTCTACTCTTCGCAACGTGCTTTGCCGCTGCAAGTTGGCTGCCGCCGGCTCACGGCGAATCGCCAGATTCGAGCCTTTCTTGGCCCCAGTTTCGCGGCGCGGAAGGCGACGGCGTTGTCCGAGGCCAAGAAGTGCCGCTGGAATTCGGCGAGACGAAAAATCGCGTCTGGAAGACTGATTTGAATGGGAAAGCGTGGTCCTCTCCCGTGATCGCCGATGGTGTCATTTGGGCGACAACGGCCATCAGCGTTGTACCCAGCGATGAAGAAAAACTCGAGCTGCTTCGTGCTTCGGGCATCCCGCAGAAGAAGTTCAAACAACTCAAGGTCGCAAAAGCGATTGACCTTAAGTTGTATGCCCTTGATTTCGAAACCGGTGAAGTTTTGAACGTGATCGACCTGACCCGGATCGACCAACCCGATCCGATTCATTCGCTCAACAGCTATGCTTCACCCACACCGGTTTTGGACGATCAGAATATCTACTGCCACTTTGGTACGTACGGAACGTTCGCGATCGATCGAAAATCGGGCGATCAGGTTTGGAGCCGTCGGCTTCCTCTCGATCACGCCGTCGGGCCAGGGAGTTCGCCCTTTCTCGATGACGATCGGTTGGTGCTGATCCAAGACGGGATGGAGCGGCAGTACGTGATTGCGCTCGACAAACTGACAGGTAAAACAATTTGGGAAACCGACCGCCCCGAGATGGATGCGCCGTCGGGAGACCAAAAGAAAGCCTATTGCACGCCCATTCGGATTGTCGATTCCGCGGGTCGCGATCAATTGATTTGTATGGCCTCGCAGTGGATGGTGGCATATGAACCTGACACCGGCAAAGAGATTTGGCGCGTTCGCCATGGCAAGGGCTTTTCCGTCGTGCCACGTCCGGTCTTTGCAAACGATGTCGTTTACTTCTCCACCGGATTTGGCAAGCCGGAGCTCTGGGCGGTTCGTGTGGACGGAAACGGCGACGTGACGCAGACTCATGTCGAGTGGACGGTGATCAAGGGTATTCCTGCTAAGCCGTCACCAGTTCTCGACCAAGGTTTGATCTACGTCATTGAAGACAACGGAGTCGCCAGTTGCTTTTCAGCCAAAGATGGTGAGACGATTTGGAAACAAAGAATCGGAGGCAAATACAGTGCATCACCAATCTTGATTAACAATCGATTGATGTTCGCGTCGCACGAAGGCAAAGTAACGGTGCTCAGTTCTGGCGACGATCCGAAGGTGCTGGCCGAAAACAAACTCGACGGCCAGATCATGGCGAGCCCGGCAATCGTGGATGACTCCATGATCATTCGGACCGTCGATGCGATTTATCGGTTTGCCGATCTATCGAAGTGACAAGACGATACTTCGCACCCGAGCTGTGCAGCGGCGAACGCGTCCAAGCGTTGCTGCCCGAAGAAGCGTCGCATGCTGCTCGAGTCATGAGGGCAAAACAGGGGGAAAAAATCGTCCTTTTCGATGGACAAGGCTACGAAGCATCCGCAACCATTCGGTCCATCAGCAAACGAGACTGCAGCGTCGAGATCGATCACGTCCGAAACGTCGATCGAGAGCCAAGTTGCAGTGCCCATTTCTTTGTCGCCCTGCCGAAACAAGATCGTAGCAAGGAAATGATCGAGAGGTTGACGGAGCTGGGCGTCGCCTCCGTCGCTCCGATCATCTGCGAGCGAACGCAGCGAGGTCCTTCCAGCGGCCTCCTCGAAAAATTACGTCGCGTTGTTATCGAAGCGTGCAAGCAAAGCAATCGAAACAGGCTGCTGGAAATTGCCGAACCCGTCGACTTTGCGGAGGCTGTCAGAGAATCTGCTACGCGAGACGACACATCACCGTGCCGATTGCTCGCCCATCCGGGCGGCGTCCCATTTCGAACTGCGGTTGCTTCAGCACCCGATCGGGCTGAGGTTTGGATCGGACCGGAAGGCGGATTCACCGATGAGGAAGCAATGGTCGCCCAGGAGTCCGGCTGTTGTGGCGTTGACTTAGGTAAACGAATTTATCGCATCGAAACAGCCGCCTGCGTGATGGCTTCGATGCTGGTGCATTGATCAAATGATACCGAGCTTTTCCCGCAGAAACTTTGTTGACGCATGCGACTCACTCTTTTTGGCGAGTTGTTCGGGCGTGCCCTGCGCCAACAACTTTCCTCCCCCCTCACCGCCTTCCGGCCCGAGATCAATCAGCCAATCGCAGCATGCGAGCAGATCGAAATCATGCTCGATGACCACGACCGTGTTTCCAGCGTCCACAAGTTTTTGGAGCACACCGACCAACCGCTTCACATCACTGAAGTGCAAACCAGTGGTTGGTTCGTCCAGTAAGTAAAGCGTCTTTCCGGTCGCTTTCCTCGCGAGTTCGGTTCCCAGCTTGATGCGTTGAGCTTCGCCGCCGCTCAGCGTCGTACTGCTTTGTCCTAAATGCATATAGCCCAACCCGACTTCCTGAAGCGACTTCAGCAGTCGCAAGACACTCGGAACATTCTCAAAAAACTCGGCGGCCTCATCGACATCCATCGCCAACACATCGGCAATGTTGGTGTTCTTGAATCGCACCTGCAAGGTCTGTCGATTGAAACGCTTTCCACCACACCTTGAACACGTGACGAACAAGTCACTGAGAAAGTTCATCGAAATACGTTCGACGCCGTGTCCCTTGCACAACTCACAGCGACCAGCAGCAGAATTGAAGCTAAACCGTCCCGCTTTGAATCCACGTGTTTTCGATTCTCGAGTTGCCGCGAAGACTTTGCGGATTTCATCCATCACTCCGCTATAGGTCGCAGGACAGGATCTCGGACTTCGTCCGATCGGTGTTTGATCGATCGAGATGAGCTTGTCCAGGAACTCCGTGCCCTGAATCGACTTCAACGTCGAGGGGCATTCGGGTTGTGAAGCGCCGCCGACGGCATCGAGTTGCGAAAGAACCGCCGGAAGCAATGTATCAATAGCCAGAGAACTTTTGCCGCTGCCCGAGACGCCGCTGATACCCACCAAACAACCGATCGGAAACGCCACGGAAATATTCTTCAAGTTATGCGTTGTGACACCGGTCAGTTTCAAACGTTCCTTCGATTTCCGGCGTTTCTCGGGAACTGGAATCGGATCCAAACCGGCCAGGTAACGCCCGGTGAGGCTGCGTTTGTTCGCCTGGACCTTCTTCGGCGTTCCTTGGGCAATGATTCGTCCGCCGTGCGGTCCGGCACCCGGCCCCACGTCGATCAAACGATCAGCCGCTCGCATCGTCGCCTCGTCGTGCTCGACGATCACGACCGTGTTGCCACACTGTTGCAGTTCTCGTAGAGAATCGATCAGTCTCCCGTGATCAAAAGGGTGGAGGCCGATCGATGGTTCATCCAAGACGTAGCACACGCCGGTCAAACCGCTTCCGATACAAGTCGCCAATCGGACGCGTTGCAATTCACCGCCGGAAAGCGAATCGGCGCCGCGATCAAGTGTGAGATAACCGACGCCGACGCGTTGCAGGAACTGCAGGCGTTTGGCAACTTCTCTGCGAATCGGCCGCGCGACCGCATTTTGAAGGCCGCTGAACTGCGAACCAAAACCCTCGACCCAGTCGATCGCCTTAGAGAGTGAAAGCGCGGTTACATCAGAGATCGACTTCCCGTCGATGGTCACACCTTGAGCTTCCGGTCGAAGCCGTGTTCCGTGGCAGGTTTCGCACACTTGGCCGTCAACGACACCAAGACCATCACAATCCGGGCAAGCACCATACGGACTGTTGAACGAAAACGTACGAGGTTCAATCTCTTCCAAAGCGGCGCCACACTCGATGCAAGCCATCGCAGTACTTAGAAGTTTGTCCGACCACGTGGCATTACCGCCCGACGAAGCAGACTCTTGTTCAGAAACACTCACCAACCCGTTTCCCAGCCGTAAAGCCAACGAAAGGGATTCGCCGAGTCGATCTTCGATGTCTTCGCGGATCACCAGTCGATCGACAACGGCTTCGATGGTGTGATTCTTTCGCACCGCCAGTTCCGGAACATCCTCCAAGAGATAGACTTGCCCATCGACGCGTGCTCGCACCAATCCTGCGGCACGAATTTGCTCAAAGACTTCTCGATGGGCGCCTTTGCGTCCGCGTACCATCGGCGCCATCAAGATCATCTTGGTTTCGTTCGGCGACTGCAGCAAAGAATCACGAATCGCTTCGGGGGCTTGCCTGGAGACGGCCACACCACATTCCGAGCAGTGCGGTGTTCCAACTCTTGCGAACAGCAGTCGCAGATAATCGTAGACCTCCGTGACCGTTGCGACCGTGCTGCGTCGGCCAGCCGTTCCGGCTTTTTGGTCGATGGCCATCGTGGGCGCCAGTCCATCGATCGAGTCGACATCCGGTCTCGGCAGTGACTCAAGAAACTGACGTGCATAGGCCGAAAGGCTGTCGATGTACTGGCGTTGACCCTCGGCAAACAACGTATCGAACGCGAGCGAACTCTTCCCGCTCCCGCTGACACCGGTGATCACCGTGATTGCGTCACGAGGGATGTCCACATCGACCGATTGCAGGTTATGAACGCGTGCACCACGGATTCGAATAGACTGGTTGATTCGGGTTTTCGGCACGGCGAGTATCAACATTCACTTGGCGGACTTTCTGAGACCATACCCGAATGCCAAGTCGATCGTGACCGCACTAAAATACAGATCGGCCCTGACCGCAATCTCTACGGAATCGATTCATTGAACCGACACAGCTACGCTTGGATCTGTTGGCTTTTTGCGACGACGGTGTTCGCCGCAGACCCAGAAGCCGACGTGATTTTCCGAGGCGGACGCATCATCACCGTCGATCCTGATCGCCCGCAAGCAGACGCCGTCGTGATTCGCAAAAATCGGATCGCCGCCGTGCTGAATCAAGAGGAGATCGCTCAGTGGCTCGGTCCCAAGACCCGGGTCATCGAACTGACCGAATCCCAGTCGTTGCTTCCAGGACTGATCGAAAGTCATGCCCATCTCGTGCAAATGGGCGAAGCTCTGATGACGATCGATCTGAGCCGAAAATCAAGTTGGGAAGGAATCATCGAAGCGGTCGAAGCCGCGGTCAAGACAACGCCAAATGGAACGTGGATTGTCGGATCGGGATGGCATCAATCCAAGTGGAACCAGCTTCCCGACGATGCGGTCGATGGATATCCAACACACGAACGACTCAGCGCGATAAGCCCGAATCACCCCGTCGTACTTTCTCATGCAAGCTATCACGGATCGTTTGCGAATGCACTGGCAATGAAGCTAGCGGGCATCGATGCGAGCACTGCCGATCCACCAGGGGGCACGATACTTCGAAACGAAAAAGGCGAAGCCACCGGTGCGATGCTGGAAACCGCTGCCGGATTGATTTCACGAGCGAAGGCAAAGTCCGATGCGAACATCGCGGCTGAAATTCGAAGGCAGCGATACGCATTGGCAGTCAAACTGGCGACCGAAGAGTGCCTTCGCCATGGCGTGACAACGTTTTCGGACGCAGGCTTAAGCGTTCGTGAAATCAACGAACTCATTTCGCTTTCCAATACGGTTGGCCTTCGCATCCGCGTTCACGTCATGATCCGCGATGACAACGACAGTCTCGCCGGAAACCTTGCTCGGCTTCGGCGCGTGGATGACGCAAACGGGTTCCTGACGATCCGAGGCATCAAGAAAATGATCGATGGTGC
>JBCCOI010000332.1:0-8044 GCA_039025515.1 Planctomycetota bacterium | reverse complement strand
CGGTGTCGACCTTCGATATTCCGCTGTTTGATCCGTCATCAGGCTGTCCCAGCCGAAGTAAAGCACGCCCAGTCGGCGTGAACCATGCACCGACGCGAGTTTAGCAAATCGATCTTGCTTTGGGCGGTGAACAGCTCATACGCTGCGAGCGTGAATCCGTCGACCCTCACCCCACGATGAATGCGCCATGGATGGCTCACCCGTAAAGATGCGATTGCGCTGTGAACGAATGCTCGTTCGCGCTATTGGTTTTTCGACGCTTGTTGCCGCGACTTGGCTGACCGGCCCGCCGGCACATGCTGAGGAAGCTGAATGGATCTGGGCGAACGGCTCGAATTCGGAACAATCCATCGCAGTCGGTTCAGCTTGCTACTTCCGAAAAGCGATCAACCTCCGCGTCCCAGCCGAAGCCCGCATCGAGATCGCCGCGGATGATCAGTATGTTCTGTATGTCAACGGGCACCGCATCGGCCAAGGCGACACCAGCCGCGTGGTGGATGAATACAACGTAAGTGAATACTTCGAAGTCGGGCGCAACTTGGTCGCCGTCGAAGTCGTCAACCGGCAGGGCGATACCGCTGCTTTGGCTGCCAGAGTCTCCGTCAAACCCGAGAACTCGCAGAAGTGGTATTCGTTCAGCTCGGATGCGTCTTGGAAAACAAACACGGAAGCTTCGGATCTCTGGGAGACGGTGATGTTCAATGATCGCCTCTGGGGTTCCGCGGCTTCATTCGGACCTCTCGGCGATACGGTTCCATGGGATCGCGCGGAGACGGACCCCGAGGCCATGGCGGAGCGTCAACCGCAATCGCAACAGGGATCACAGGGTCCACCAGCTCCGGGTTCTCCATCCGGGAACTCAGTCGCCAACACCGGAACAAACAATCCGCCGCCGACTGCTTCCAAAGCAACGCAGCAACGAGAACGATTTCAGATTCAGAGAGGGTTCGGCGTTCAGCGTGTGCTCGCCGACGAGAAAGTCGGTTCCGTGATTGCGATGACGTTCAATGAGTTCGGTCATCTATTGATTTCGCAGGAAAACGGGCCGCTACTGCTTGCCTACGATGACAACGACGACGGTGTCCCCGAAACGGTTCGAACCTACTGCGATGCCGTTCAATCTTGCCAAGGCATTCTGGCACTCAATGGCCAAGTCTTCGTCACGGGCGATGGACCGGAAGGCACTGCGCTCTATCGCTTGAGCGACCTCGATCGGAACGGAACACTCGAAACCGTTAAACGCATCGTGGAGTTGGTCGACTTCAACGGCAAACCGGCGAGACCCGGTGAACACGGCCCGCACGGAATTCGTTTGGGACCCGACGGAATGATCTACGTCGCGCTCGGCAGCCACGTGACCGCTAAGGGAACCGTCGGCTCGGGCGAAACTTACAAGGACACCTACGAAGGCGATCTGTTGCCGCGTTACGAAGATCCAGCCGGTCACGGAATCGGAGTGAAAGCTCCAGGCGGTACGATTATTCGGACGGATATGGAAGGCAGTAAGATCGAACGTGTTGCCGGTGGACTGCGAAATCCTTACGACATCGTCTTCCATTCGGGAGGAAATCTCTTTGTTCACGACGCCGACATGGAAGCGGACGTCGACACGGCTTGGTATCGACCCAACGCGGTATTTGATGTGACCGAGTCGGGCGAGTTCGGTTGGCGAACCGGATGGGCAAAGTGGCCGGAATACTACTTCGATCGATTGCCGGACATGATGGATACGGGCCGGGGGAGCCCGACCGGCGGCGTTTGCTATGAGCACTTCGCGTTCCCCGTTCGATACCAAAACACGCTCTTCCTCGCGGACTGGAGCGAGGGACGCATTCTGAACGTTCGATTGAAACAACGCGGCTCCAGCTTTGACGCGGACAGCGAAGTCTTCCTTCAAGGACAGCCACTGAACGTAACCGACTTGGAAGTCGGCCCCGACGGAGCCTTGTATTTCTGCACGGGCGGCCGATCGACCGCGGGCGGAATCTACCGAGTGATTTACAAGGGTGAGATTCCCGATCGGATGAAGAAACTCGGTAGCGGGATTGCCGCCGCCGTCCGGCAACCGCAAGTCGAATCGGCTTGGTCACGCCAAAAGGTGGCGCAGATCAAAAGCGAACTCGGTAAGCAATGGAATCAGTTGGTCGCCGGCGTCGCTTACAGCGATGACAATCCGCCGGACTATCGTGTTCGAGCCATGACATTAATGCAGCTATTTGGACCGGTGCCCAGCGAGGAGTTGCTGCTGGAGCTTAGCAAGGCTGAAAGTGAGCTCGTACGTGCAAAGGCGGCGCTCATGTTGGGCCGCGAACCGAAACAACCCGGCATCGCAAGACTGGAAGCCCTCTTGAGCGATGACTCCTTGGTCGTCAAACGAGCGGCGTGCGAGTCGATGCTACGCGCCGGCGTAAAACCTGAAACGCCCGAACCCTTGCTCGCGATTCTGGGAACCGGTGATCGAACGCTCGCATTCGTTGCTCGGAAACTCTTGCAGCGGTTCCCGGCAGAAGTGTTCCGTGATGCCGTACTAAACGAAACCGGAAACCGTGTCGCCATCGTCGGGATGCTCGCGCTCGTCAACGTCGATGCCAGCGAGAATACAGCGTTGGATGTCCTGGCGCGATGCAGCGAAATGATGAAGGGCTTCCTCACGGACGCGGACTTCATCGACGTCCTACGACTTTGTCAGGTTGCATTGCATCGTAGCGGTGTCGACGTTTCGAAAGTCTCCGCGTTGGGCGATCAGAT
The DNA here is from genome assembly GCA_039025515.1 of Planctomycetota bacterium. GTDB lineage: Bacteria > Planctomycetota > Planctomycetia > Pirellulales > Pirellulaceae > Stieleria. Next base: position 5,296 of record JBCCOI010000332.1, on the reverse strand, counting down.
TGCGGAAGAGTTTCCCGCCGGAGATCCACGAATCAACCACGAAGTCATCCGACTTGCAACTTATTTGAAGGCCGAGTCGCTGACCGATCGTGCGATCGATTACTTAGAGTCAGACGCACCTCACGAAAGTCGAACGCTGGTCGCCATGTGCCTGCAATCGATGTCAGACGGCTGGAACGCGCGTCAACGTTTCGCACTATTGAAGTTCTTTGAGAAGACGGCCAATCGTTCGACCAGCGGAGCTTTGCCGATGTACATGACGAATGTCACGCGTGACTTCGCGGCGACTTTGTCCGACGACGACTTGAGTGCGATTTTGGAGCAGGGCCACGTTTGGCAAAACGCAGCACTTGCGGCCATTTATAAGACAAAACGCCCGATCGATCCGGCCACGACTGACATTTTGATGCAACTGGATCGTAGGCTGAGAGATGCGGATGCCGTCCGCGACGTTCAGCGGCGGCTACGCACCGGAATCGTGGCCCTCCTGGCAACCAGCGATGAAGAAGTCGCGAGCGAGTACTTGAGAGAACTGTGGCGGGCCGAACCGCAACGAAGAACGATCATCGCAATGGCGCTTGCGATGCATCCCGATGGCGAGAATTGGGACTACCTGGTCCGCAGCCTCAACATCGTCGACCTGGAAGCCGGCATCGATGTCGTCACTGCACTCCGCGGCGTCGATATCGCGACCGACGACCCAATGGCCCTACGTCACCTGGTTTTGTTGGGTGTGCGTGCCGAAGAAGAGGGTCGTCCTTTTGAGTCGGTAGAGAAACTCTTGGAACATTGGACAGGGATGGAGCGACCGATTGGTGCGAAGGCATCGATGAAGCCGTGGCAAAAATGGTACTCGACGGTTTATCCCGACCGACCTGCACCCGTCTTGCCAAAGTCTGACGAATCACGTTGGGACTTCGAACAGTTGGTCAGCTATCTCGATAGCGCGAAAGGTCAGTACGGAGATCCCGCGCAAGGGAAGGCAGCTTACGCGAAAGCCGACTGTGTGCAGTGTCACCGTTTCGGAAACAACGGAGAATCGATTGGGCCTGACTTATCTGGTATCGCGAGACGTTTCACCAAGCGGGAAATCATTGAGTCGATTCTCTATCCCTCGCACGTCGTGAGCGATCAATACGCGAGCAAAAAAATCCTCACGCTGGACGGGCGCGTCTTTGTCGGCATGGTGAGCGAGCAGACCGACGGAACAATCGAAGTTCGCGATGCCCGGAATAACACCACGCTGATCAGCTCCGAAGACATCGATCAAATCCTGCCCAGCACGTCCAGCATCATGCCCAGCGGTCTGGTCGACGGACTCACCCTGGAAGAGATCAGCGACATGATGGCGTACCTGGGGGCCTTGCCGCAGGCCGAGATCGCGACCAAACCCGGTACGACGCAGCGGTAGCTCACGGGCATTTCGCCGAACGAACGGCCGCAGATGATGATCTTCATCGTGGCCGTTTGCTGCGGACCTTTTTCTTAAGCCAACTTTGGACGCTTCGTTCCGCATTCTGTTCGTCTGCCGTTTGCGTAGAAGGCTCCGTCGATCCCGGTGCGGCGGGCGTCACGGCCCTGGCTTCACCCGCCCCGAGATCACGCAAACACTTTGGACACCTGGTCGGTGGCTTCGGAATCCGATAATTGCAGCTCGGGCAGAAGTACTGAACTTCTTGGCGTTCTGCGGCTTCGAACAACCCGCCTACGGTCCGTGCTTCGAACCAAGCGGAATCGTTCTTTCGCAGCTTGGTTCCGGGCTGGACTTCGCCACGGCGCACCATCGTGAGCAACTCGCTCGGCTGAAGCGGCCCCACCTCCGTCTGGACGTTCCCTTCCATTCGTTGCATGAACCAAACCGCCACCAGAAATGCCTCCGTCCCCTTTCCTAAACAATGCCATCAATGATGGCCGTCAAATTTATACTGTAACTGAGTTGTGTCTGTGGGGCCGGCAAAAACCGCAATTCACCCGCCGCAGCGATCACGAAAATGGTTGCCCCACCCTCCGTTTCCGCTGTGGACAATGCATTGCCGTCGCTCTGAACCGCCCGAGACGTATTCTTCGTCCCCAACTCACCTCGATTCACGGGACAACAATCATCCGACAGAACACTATTCACGTAACGCGTCATTCTCGGCACGACAGCGCATGACTTCACTCTCAATCGGCCCTCAAAATCGTCTATCCAACCGAACAAGCGGCCGACCGGCGACACGAACACGCGACCTCGCAACAAGTTTCGTGGGGCGAGAAATGAACAGCGTGGCTTGCCACGATCCGCTGTACCGGCAAATAATAAGTACCAGTACATCATCAATCCCTGAATTTTGGGTTCCTGCTACCTGAGCTGATGGGCGATAGGCCCGGTTTTCTGGGGACAACCTCGGGTAGCGCCGTGCGGCACAACTCAAGAATTGAGTGTTGACGAGACAGTAGTGAAAGGAAATCCGTTATTTGAGCCGCGACGTTGCTGTTAAACGTCCAGGATCTTCGCTGTCGAGTATCCGATGGGGTGACGCATGGAATTCGAGCCGACCGATCGCGGGTTGTATTCCGCGACATCAAAACAATGTTGGGCCCGCCAGAGCGATCGAAACTAGATGCGATGTCCTTACTGTCAAAGCGACCAAGACCGAGTGCTCGATACTCGGACAACCAAGGGCGGCTTTCTGATTCGTCGCAAACGCCTGTGTCTCGAATGCGAACGGCGGTTCAGCACCGTCGAGAAGATCGAACAGCAGAATTTGCGAGTGGTCAAACGAGATGAAACCCGGGAGCCATTCAATCGAGAAAAAATCCGACGTGGGATCGAGCGTGCTTGCTCTAAACGTCCCGTCACCACCCTGCGAATCGATGAGGTGGTTCAGGATATCGAGTCGTACGTTTACAACGAGTTCGAAGGTGAAATCCCCGCTAAGAAGCTTGGCGAAATCGTGATGGAGCAGTTGGTGCTGCTGGATGAAGTCGCTTACATCCGATTTGCGAGCGTCTACCAAGAGTTCCATTCGGCCGAAGATTTTCTGCGTGAAGTGTCACGCCTGACGACCGATGCGGGGAAGTCAGCGCTCAGCCGAACAAGCTCCTGATGGGCCCTTTTATGGGAAACGACTACTCGTCGAGACAAATTGCTTTGCCCTTTTTCGCCCTGCTGGTCTTTGTGCTGTGTTGGGGAAGCACGCATGCGGAAGAGGGCACAAACCGAGGCCAACCACGTGTCGAATGGTCGATATTCGATGTTCGAGACGATGAGTCAAACCCAGTCTCGCTGTCGAATGTCTACGGAATTGAGGTCACAGAGGACGCGATCTTCTTTAGTACGGTCGGCGACCATTCGATCTGGCGAAGCCGTTTGGACGGTCGCGGCATCAAGCGATACGCGGGAACCGGAGACCCCGGATTCTCGGGCGATGGCGGGCCCGCCATCGACGCCGCGTTTAACGCCCCACACGAGATTCGTTCCGACAGTTCAGGCAATCTTTTCATAGCCGATACTCGCAATCACTGTATCCGGCGAATCGATTCACAAACAAAGCATGTTGAGACTTTAGCCGGCGATGGCGTTGCCGGATTTCAGGGCGACCGAGGGGCGGCTCGGTTCGATCAGCCGCATAGTTTGGTACTGGATGGTCGTGGCGGAATCTTGATCGCCGATACAAAGAACCATCGACTTCGCCGGCTGGAACTCGAAACGAATACGATCGCGACCATCGGCGGAACGGGTGAAAAACGCTTGCCCGAGGAAGGTCAGAACCTGACCGATGCAGCCCTTTTCGGGCCGCGTTCACTGGCCGTCCACGAAGACACGACTTGGTTGGTTCTGCGTGAGGGAAACAGCGTTTGGAGGTTAAGCGGCGAAGAGCGAAACTGGTTTCGTGCGGCGGGCACCGGCCGGAAGGGATACTCTGGCGACGGCGAGGCTGCGACTTTGGCAACTTTTCGCGGCCCCAAAGGCATCGATTTGGACGCGAAATCAAACATCTACATCGTCGACACCGAAAACCATGCGATTCGGGCGATCGACTCAAACACCGGGAAGATCTGGACGCTTCGTTGTCCATTCAAGCTAAAGAGACCTCACGGAGTCGCGGTTCTGCGCGAGGATCAAGATTCGGGTTCGACGAGTATTCTGATCTCGGATTCCGAGAATGATCGCGTACTTTCGGGACGTGTTTGGTTTGATCGCTGAAGCTGCGTGGTCCACTTTGGGCTGTCCGCCAAATCCCCGAACATCTGTACAAACGCACAAAAAGACCGTGCGTTTTTGTCCCCGAAACCGCTTTCAAGGGGTGAATGTTAAAAATCGGGCTTTGTCAAGCGGGAATTTCCTTGACCCTTTTTTTTTTTGTTCTAGAGTTTCACGTAGGAGTGGCACATTCCCCGCCCTTCGGCGGTCCCGCCACATTGCGCCGGCCTACAGCGACTAGCCAATAGCCCCCTCTTACCGGCAGCTCGTTCGCCCCGTAGGCATCCAATCCGTGAAATCAGGCCGGTCAACGAAAGGACTGAAGAGATGTTGGTTTTATCTAGAAAGAAAAACGAAAGTATCGTGATCAACAACGACATCAAGATCGTTGTTGTCGAAATCCGCGGCGACAAGGTTCGTCTTGGCGTGGAAGCTCCGCGCGAAGTGCCGGTTCATCGTCGTGAAGTCTATGAAGCGATCCAGAAAAGTCTGGAGTCGGGCGACCCCGCCGTCGATGCATAGCCTGTTGGCGTTTGCTGGTTGGATGTTCGCCGGCGGAGCAAACTGACGCACCGAAGGTCGTCAAGTGTGCGAACCCTTGACGCTAAGGGTGCGTCTCCCTAAAACATCGCTGGTTGAATTTCAACCGATGGCCCCTTCGTCTAGCGGTCTAGGACACCGCCCTTTCACGGCGGCGACACGGGTTCGAGTCCCGTAGGGGTCACCTCAAGAAAAGCCTTGCCAGAGTTATTCCGGCAAGGTTTTTTTCTGCGCCGGTTCGATCTGGGATTTGATTCAATCACTGGCCCGTCACTCGTCCCGTTTGATCTTGTCGGGCGCGATTAGCACCATTGAGGCCATGACGTCGAAGGCTTCTTGGTTTGCTTCCCATTGATCGGCAGTTGTCCCAGAAATGGTGATCGCCGCAGTGTCGAGATCGTTCGACCAAAAGCAAGAATAGAGAATTCGAAACGGTGGCTTGCTGGCGTCCGCTTGTGGTTCTTCAGTCTCCAAACCGACACGGTTGAAGAAACCGAGTTCGATGGGCTCGCGGCGACTGAGCACCTTCACCGTATTCGATTTCGACCTGACGAAGTTTTGAATGAACAT
>JBCCOI010000331.1:0-8065 GCA_039025515.1 Planctomycetota bacterium | reverse complement strand
TCCAAGACGACGGTCGCAGAAAACAAGGCAAGCACAACGACGGACGTCAACGTCAAAAGCACGCCAGTTATACGTGTTGATCTCATGCTTGCTCGTCGTGCAACGGCTCAAAAATCGTGTGGCTTCAGGTGAAGTCACTTACTTGGCAGGCTTTCACGCTCGCCAACCTCGTGCATTATCAACTCTTGGAACTGGGGTTCCAATTGTCCGAGCCGATAGGCAATAGCCACGTTCTTTTGCCAACAACCGCAGCTAGGCTAGATCCCGTCGGCTCGGTCCCATAATTTTAGGAATGGGCGCTCATTATGGCCACCGATTTGCTCCGCTGGAACAATTTTGACACGTTCCCATCAGGCGGAGCCGGTGGGCGACTTTCAGAAACACGCCAGTTGTTGCTGGGCCGTTCCTAGCATCAATGATGCACTTAGTAGAAGAAGTTGATCGAGAGGATGTGGTTCATTCCATCGAGCCCGCCCTGCCGATTGATGAACTGATTGAGATATCCGACTTCGGTTCTGACCCTGGAGTTTGGGCATCTTTTGTAGCCGAAACCCAGGAAGGCTCGGTTTTGGTCCAATCCGGTATCAGCACCCCAGTCTGTATCGTTCATGTGGAAGAAAGCTTCATCCCACAAGACCAATGACCATTGCGGGCAGTGAGTGAGAATCTTTTGTGCGCGGGCGAGCTGGCGCCATCGAAGCCCGACGTCGTCTCCCGTTTCAACCCATCGTTGTTCGAAGCGGCTGCGGTGCAGAAAACGCCAATCCCCGATCGACGGCGCAGCCGTCCACTGCTGCCAGAATCGGTGTTCATCGAAATCAGAACCCATCACCGGTGACGTACGAATCCAAGCGTAACCCGCCCAAAGCACTTGTTCGGTCCCGAGGGCGTAACCCAATCCTGGCCGCACGATGCTTTGGTTGAATCCGTTTGAATCGTCTCTCATCCGATAATGCGTATCAAACCACCATCTCAGTCTCGCGTCCTCGGGGAGCGATTGAAACTCTCCGTTGCCAAACGCGGCGAACCAAAGTCCCGTGTCGTCGAGAGTCTGTGCGTTCGTAGCAGTTGGAACGATGAGTGCAGTAAGCAGAGCGATGGATGCAGCAAGGAGTCCGACTCGCATGTTTTCAAATCCATTTGGGGAGGAGCATGGTGACCGCGCGGAGGTGAAGATCGCAGCAGTCCGGATTCGGGGATTTTCTGATGTTTTCGTAGGTTTAATTACGGTTCCTGGGGTTTGCCGGCACTCATTTGAGGTGGTTTTGACGAATGATCCGAACATGCGTCGTCTCGTTTGGAGCATCCGCTTTGCGTTGACGGAGTCGTTTGGGTGGTCGCGGTACTAGCGATGACCTAACCTCTTGACGCAGTTCGAAGGGACTTAGCACCTCATTTTTTCTCAGCTACACCCGGAGCACGATGTGAAGGGGCGCGACCAAACGATCGGTTTCGGCACCTTTGGCGGAGTTTTCACGCCGTGCGTGCTGACGATTCTGGGCGTGATCATGTTCCTCAGATTCGGCTTTGTGGTCGGACAAGCCGGTGTGGCCTCCGCACTGGTGATTGTGCTTGCCAGCAAGCTAATCACGACACTGACAACGCTTTCGCTCTCGGCGATTGCCACGAACACGCGTGTCGAAGGCGGTGGCGCCTACTTCCTAATCAGTCGTAGCCTTGGGCCGGAATTCGGCGGCGCGATCGGACTCGTGTTCTTTGCCGCTCAGGCACTTTCTGTTGCCATGTACGTGATCGGATTCACGGAAGCGATGCTCGCGTTCTTGCCGTCCGGGACTTCACCGATGTTTGTTGCCACCGTGACAAATGTCTTGGTTGCGGTTTGTGTATTCGTTGGAGCAAGTTGGGCGATCAAGGTACAGTTCGTGATTCTCGCCAGCGTTGTGCTCGCCCTACTTTCGTTCTGTCTCGGGGCCGCTTCGTCGTTTGGTGTCGATCAGTTCGCTGAAAACTGGTCACCCGGCTACGTCGGAGGCGAATCGTTCTGGACGATGTTCGCACTTTTTTTCCCAGCGGTGACTGGGATCATGGCCGGTGCGAATATGTCTGGTGATCTTCGCGAACCTGCTCAAGCGATTCCGAGGGGTACACTTGCCGCAGTCTTTGCGACGCTGCTGGTGTATGTAGCGATGGCGGTATTGCTGGGCGGCAGCGCACCAAGATCCGAGCTTATTCAGAGCAATCTCGTTGTCGGTTCTGTGTCCTTCATTCCGGCGTTGATCACGGTGGGAGTCTTTGCGGCGACGCTTTCGTCGGCCATCGGGAGCATGATGGGAGCGCCAAGGATTTTGCAATCCTTGGCGCGCGACCGCGTGTTCATGAAGTTGACACCTTTTGGAATCAGTGGAGGTGATGGCGAACCGCGGCGTGCGATTGTTGCAACGGCGCTGATCGCGCAAGGGGGAATCCTTGCGGCGGACCTCAACACCATCGCGCCATTGATCACCATGGCGTTTTTGCTGACTTATGGATTGCTCAATCTGGCAACGTTCTATGAGTCGATCACGAAGAACCCCAGCTATCGTCCGCAGTTCAGATTCTGCAACTGGATCACTTCGCTGATCGGTGCGATCGGATGCGGTTTGGTGATGCTATTAATCGATTGGCGATGGGCGTTGGTCGCTAGCGGATTGGTGGCTGCTATTCATCATTACTTGGTTCGCGCCGAAGTCCACGCGGGTTGGGGCGATCTGAGTAGCGGTCTTCTCTTCGAGCGTACTCGGCGAAATCTGCTGAAGTTAGAGGACGGTCTCTACCATCCCAAGAATTGGCGACCGTTTGTCTTGGCGCTGAGCGGCACGGGGTTTTCGCGACCGCACTTGGTGATTTTCGGCAGTTGGATTACTCGCGAAACGGGAGTTTTAACGCTTGGCCAAGTCATTCCAGGTGGCTTGGACGATCAATCGGCGAGGCTCTCTTCACAGGAGACAATCCTGCACTCGATGGTGCAGGAACATAAGCTTGCGGCGTTTCCCGCCGTGGTTGTCGCGGAAGATTACACCGCGGGTGTCGAAGCGTTGGTCCAATGCCAAGGGCTGGGACGTCTTCGTCCAAACGTCGTCTTGATGGGATGTCCGTTGTCCGAAGAACGCATGCAGATCTTCGGCGGGTTGTTGCGAAAGTTGCAGCGATTGCGACGAAGCATTGTTGTGTTGCGGCAAACGGATGAAGCCGATTGGTCAGAGGTGGCGCGAGACGGTACCGTTGACGTTTGGTGGCGCGGCCGTGACAACGGCGAGCTGATGGTCTTGCTCGCACACTTAATGCTTTCCCACCCGCATTGGAAAGGTCGTCGCCTGCGTTTGTTGCGCGTCGTGCAGAAGGAATCGGCCTCTTCGGAGGTCAAAATTCACTTGGACGGTTTGCTCCGCGGCGCAAGGATCGCCGGCGAAACGAAGGTTGTTGTTTCGGGCAACTCCGCCGAAGCGATCCAATCAACCAGCCGCAACGCCGCTTTCGTGTATCTTGGGTTAATGGTGCCCGAAGAAGGAAAGGATGCGGAGTACTTGCATCGGATCGAGTCCTTGGTCGGAGACCTGCCGAGAGTCGCGTTTGTTCAAAGCGCAGGCGGCATGAAATTGGAAAGCTAACGAGTCAACATGGGAAGTGTCTTTCAAGAATCGGCGGTACGAAGCCAGCTTGTCACCAAACGACAGCTGGCCAAGGTGATCGATAAAGTCGGCAGTGAGGACGATGCCGTGATTGCGGCAACGTTGATTAAGAGCGGCTTGATTACCGAGTACCAAGCCCAACAAATGCATGCCGGTCGGACCAAGCTGACGCTCGGACCCTACTTAATTACGGATTGGATCGGACAAGGCGGCATGGGGCAGGTTTTCAAGGCGGTTCACAAGGTCATGGGCCGCGAATGTGCGGTGAAGGTGCTACCGATTGAAAAGTCGACGGCGGTATCACGCGAGTCATTCGCGCAGGAGATCCGTGTTCAGGCCGGACTGGATTGTCCTTATGTCGTCCGCGCATTCGACGCGGGGCAAGACGGGAACGTGCACTTTCTGGTCACAGAATACGTTCCGGGGACTGACCTTCGGAAGCTTGTGCGTCGAAACGGTCCACTCAGTATGCATCACGCCGCGTTGGTGATTTCTCAAGCGGCTCGGGGCTTGCAGTACGCTCACGATCTCGGTTTGGTCCATCGCGACGTCAAGCCGGGCAACATTTTGGTGACACCGGAGGGCCACGCAAAGGTCTCCGACATCGGTTTGGCGGCGTGGAGTATGGGCTTAGAAAATGACCCGCGCGCCGGCAAGATCGTCGGCACGGCCGACTACCTCTCGCCGGAACAGATTCGAAGTCCCGGTTCTGTCGGGCCGCCCAGTGACATCTACTCATTGGGCTGCACGTTGTACTACACGGTCACGGGCAAGGTGCCGTTTCCAGGCGGGGACTCTAAGAGCAAGTGCAAGCGGCATTGCGAACAAACGCCTTGGCATCCACGTCGATTCACACCGGATCTCGCCGAAGACTTTGTCGATACGATCGCGGACATGATGGAGAAAGATCCGACTCGACGCATCGGTCAGGCGAACGAGGTCGCGGATCGATTGGAAGCTTGGTGTACGACGTCCTTCGAAGTCGACCGTCCGATCGAGCGTCAGGTTTGGACCGCGCCGCCGATTCAGATGGATGATGCCGAGCCTTGGCCGCCGACGTTGGCCGATGGTCGCAACGACGCCAGTTCGGGGCAAGCGATTTCGAAGCCGGCTTTCGTTGGCGAATCAAATTCCGGAATCGTGTCGAGCGAAACCCAAGTGCCACCCTTGCTCGATGAGCCGGTCGACCCCTCGATGCCGAGGCAACGTCGTCGAAAGTTCCCCGTGGCTTTCGTTTTCGGACTATTAATCGGAATCGTATTGGGCGGCATTGCGGCACTGTTGAGCGTTCGCGAGTTTCTGACGCCGCTGGTCAATCGCTAGCGATCCACATCGAGGCTGGGGTCGTTACGCGAAGCCGCTTTGCGACTACGATCTTGTGAATGGACGACTTCCGGCCGATTATCGCATCTGTCATTGGCGTGTTTCTCGTCATCGGCATCGGCGCGCTTTGTCGCCATTTGCGATGGCTGACGGCGGAAGCCGACCGCACGCTCGCCAACTTGACGGCGAATGTGATGTTGCCGGCCTACTTCATCCATCAATTCGCATCGACGAACTCGTTGGATTCGCTATCGACGGCTTGGCAACCGCCGCTGGTCGGATTCGCATCGACTGTCACGGGGTTCTTTCTCGCATTCGCGTTTGCAAGACTCTTTGGCGCCCGGTTGGGTTTGGAGACGGATGCATCGCAGCGAGCGTTTGCGCTTTGCGTCGGGATCTGCAACTACGGCTATATCCCGTTGCCGTTGACCGAAAAGTTCTTTCCGTCGGCGATGATCGACTTGATCTTGCACAACGTCGGAGTGGACGTCGCACTCTGGAGCGTGGGGCTGGCGATCATCAGCGGTAGCGGTACCGATGGATGGAAGAAGATCTTCCGAAGTGCTCCGCTTTGGGCCGTGCTGTTTTCGATCGTGCTCAGTCGACTCGGTTTGACCGAACGGATTCCGGAGCCAGTTCTGGCGGCTGTCGGAAAACTCGGTGCATGCGCGATTCCCTTGGGCTTGCTGCTAAGCGGCGCGATCATTGTTGACTTCCTGCGCAACGACAACTGGTTGGCGAAGCCGAGGGTGATCTTGGCCGGTATCGGACTGCGTCAATTCGTGTTTCCGCTCATCATGCTCGCTGCGGGACGTTGGCTGATTTTCTCGGCGGACCTCAAGACAGTGGTCGGTCTGCAAGCCGCAATGCCTGCGGCCGTTTTTCCGATCGTGCTCGCAAAGCTTTATGACCGGGACACGGCGACTGCATTACGTGTTGTTCTTTGGACTTCGCTCGCGGGACTCGTGTTGATTCCGACATGGCTGTGGATCGCGATGCGTTGGCTGGGTCAAGGGTGACGATTCCGGTGGCTTGAATCATCAAAAAGCCGCTCGATCGAGGCCTTCCTTCCGCTTCCACGCGATGCGAACACCCGAAAAGGTTGCGAGCGTCTTCTGCCGAATTTACACTCCCGAGTTGATGGTGATTGCTCGCACTCCCGGGAAGACTGAATATGGCGGAACAAGTTTCAAAGCTGGGTGGAATTGTTTTTCACAACCCGACGCGTCAGCGAGGCACGAGTCAAGATCGATTTTTCCTCGCTGACGCGTCCGGTTGTGAAGCAACTTCAAGACTTACGGGTCGCGTTGTGAGAAAGACGCGACTTCAAAAGACGCGACTTCAAAAGACGCGACTTCAAAAGAACAGAGCGTGGATCGGCTTAGTTGCGAGCATGTTCCTTTGCATGGCGACCGGGTGTTCGATTGAGAAGGTCGAAACGGTTGAGTCAAAGGCAGATGGCGAGTCCTCCGCCGAAGTTGCTTCGGTCAAGCGAGCCGACTCTGACAACTTGAAGGTCGCCTACGTCACCAACTGCGTCGCATCGTTTTGGGTGATCGCAGAAAAAGGTTGCCAGGATGCGGCTCGAGACCTTGGCGTCGAATGCTTGGTGCGAATGCCGGAGAAGCTTGACGCGGCGGTTCAAAACCGGGTGCTCGAGGAGCTGATTGCTCTCGAGTTGGACGGGCTTGCGATCTCGCCGGTATCTCCCAACAACCAGACGCAGTTGCTGAACACCGTCGCCGACCAGACGAATCTGATCACCCAAGACTCTGACGCACCCGATTCGAAACGCTTGGCCTACATCGGAATGAGCAACTACGACGCGGGACGCATGTGCGGACAGCTTGTCAAGGAAGCACTACCCGAAGGAGGCGAAGTCATCTTGTTTGTCGGCGTTCTAGGGCAGCTCAATGCCGACCAACGGCGACAAGGCGTGATCGATGAATTGCTGGACCGAGATCGCGACCCCAATCGAGCATTCGATCCGAACACCGGGCCGATCAAAGGCGACAAATACACGATCGTTGACACGCGAACCGACGAGAGCGATCAAGCCCGCGCGAAGAGCAACGCGGAAGATGCAATTGTTAAATATCCAAAGCTGGGATGTATGGTCGGGCTTTTCGCTTACAACCCGCCGGCCATGTTGGAAGCCGTCCGAGGTGCCACGAAAACCGAAGAAATTCAAATCGTCGGTTTCGACGAACAAGACGCGACGCTTCAAGCGATTCTCGACGGCGATTGCTACGGAACGGTCGTGCAGAATCCCTACCAGTATGGGTACAAGTCTGTCGAGATCCTCACCAAGCTCGCACGCGGTGATGAGTCCGCTTTGCCAGATGGCGGGTTCTTGGATATCCCCGCGCGTTCGATTCGAGAGGATAACGTGCAGTCTTTCTGGGATGAACTGAAAGAACTTACCGCGGAAACACCGTGAGCGACGAAGACTCCACGAAGGAGTTGCTTCTGGAGGGAATCGGGCTTTCAAAACGATTTCCTGGCGTGAAGGCTCTGGACGGCGTTGACGTGACGCTGGACCACGGAGAGGTTTTGGCGATCGTTGGCGAGAACGGCGCGGGCAAAAGCACTTTGATGAAGATCTTGGCGGGCGTGCAGCCGCCCGATGAAGGTTATCTGAAGATCGATGGACGCGAGGTCGAGTTTGCCGGAATTCGCGCCGCGATGAAAGATGGAATCTCCTTGATTCATCAGGAGCTGAATCTTGCGGAGAACCTGAGTGTGGCGGCGAACATCTTTCTCGGGCGCGAGCCGAAGAGGTTCGGGCTGATTGATCATCCACGGATCCGACGAGACAGCCTGCCTTATCTTGAGTCGGTGGGTTTAAACGTCGATCCTTCAACACGACTCGATGAGTTGACGCTGGGTAAACAGCAATTGGTCGAGATCGCCAAGGCCCTTTCGACGGGTGCGAGAGTCTTGATCATGGATGAACCCACCAGCAGTCTCTCGCAGCGTGAGGCCGAAAAACTTTTCGAAGTCGTGTTTGACTTAAAGCAACGTGGTGTGAGCGTTGTTTACATCTCACACAGGCTTGCCGAAGTCGAAACGCTCGCGGATCGCGTGATGGTCATGCGTGACGGTGAGCGAGT
>JBCCOI010000330.1:0-8103 GCA_039025515.1 Planctomycetota bacterium | reverse complement strand
CAACACAGCGCCACCGCCCACTAGACTGACAACGGCATGCGTGAGATTAAATGGACCGTAAAAAGGCTCCATGCCAGCACTCCATACGGCCAAGTTGAATGAAACAAACAGGGCGGCCATAGCTGAAGAGGTGCTTACGGTTCCGGATTGCTTATCCGTGAACGAACGTGTCAAAATCGATCGGACGGAGCCGATCGGCGACAATCATTGATCGCCCATTCCCAAAGCAAGTCAACACGCACCAGCGCGATGAAGAGTGAACCCAATCCATACGCGGTTCCTTCCAATTGGGATGGCGAGTCGCTTGTCGCCGTCCCACTTAAGGCGGGCAATCCGAAAACGTGGATCGATGTTTCGTTGCTTGTGATCATTGCTGCAACCTGCGTGATCGGGAGTTTGCTCTCGCTCGAGCAAATCGAAGTCATCGTGCCTTCAGGAATCGCCCTTTCGGTCTTTGGAATCTTGCTCACCGCACGCGAGGTTTACGTCAGACGAAGAAGATCGGCGTGGCATGCGGGGCTCGTTTTCGGAATTTGCGGGCCGCTGTTTTCCGCGATCGTCTTCGGCACGATCTTCCTGAACGGCTGGGGCCCCGGAGACGCTCGACGAAACGGCGTTGCATACGCATGCCTCGTCTTCGCAATCCTGATGTGCGTTTTTTTCGTCATCGCGTTGAGACAACTGAAAACTCGGAAACAGTTGGAACTCAACTCGCTCGAGCACGAAGCCGCCGAAGCCCATGCGGATCTAGATCCGCTAACTGATAACCGGGCCAAAAGATCATAAACCGAATTGATCCGCTCCTAACACCTGAGCCGATCGGCGCTAGCCCGGATGATTCGTGAGTTCGTCGAATGTTGTCGCAAGCTCTTGGTTGCAAACGAGATTTGGAGATTTCATCCAACACATACTGCGCACGCTGGTATCCCGGCACACGACCAATCGCAAACTCCGATTGTTGCGCATCGCTCGCATTGGTCCGGGCTCTTGCAATCCATCCCCCGCAAGTTGCTTTCCGACGACAGGATGAACGACAATGGTTTCCGACAAGAAAACGCTGCTGCTTCCGTTGCTTTTGATCACGGTTGGCTCCGGATGGTTGCTTTCGACCTTGAATGTCGCACCAGGGATTAATTGGATCTGGACGCTCGGGCTGGCTGTTCTTGGACTTCTGGCCTTTCCACTTTCCGGGTTTGACAAAGCAACCGTTGTTGCCGGTCCGTTCATGATCGTCGCCAGTTGCCTCTCTTTGCTACGTCAAACGGGACGGCTGGCATTGGACGTTGAGATTCCGATGCTCGTAATTCTTTCTGGAATACTGTTGCTTATCGCACGCAGCAGCTCGATTCCCGCCCCGTCTTGGGCTCGCCTTGAAACGGGCCAAGAGCGATAGCTGCCGATCACTCCGGTATATCTGGCTGAAGTCACGTCAGTTCGAACTGATGGCGGTGGCATTGGGAAGGACTGCGTCGTTTCTTTCTTCCAACAATGTCTCATCGCCCTCCAGACTTTCGCGAACTTCTTCGTTCGCCGTCCAATAAAAGACGGTTCCGGCGATCGCGATGATCAGTTTCACGAGCTCAAATACCAACGCCACCATCGTTCCGGAAGCCTGCGTCGGCTGTGCCGGAATCACCATGTAAAGCGATTCAATCGCGGCCTCCAGCAAACCAATCCCGGCCGGCGTCAGCGGCAACGCCGACGCAAGCATTCCGATCGGGACGATGATGCAGTGTTCTGCAAACGTCGGGATCTCGGGATAAAGTCCTTTCGCAATCAGATAGATGCTGACGGTTAGCATCCCATGCACGCCGACGCTCATTAGGATCGATGCACCAAACGCGTAGGGATGGTGGTGAAACATCCGAAGTGGAGGACCAATCTTGTCAACCAATGGACCGACAATCGGCAGCTCGGCCCCTCGTACGACCAAGCGATCCACGAACCTTCCGCCAAAGACCAGCACGGCTAGCACGACTGTCCCAAGTCCCAAAAACGCCGCGGACAACCACTTTAGCTGCCGCATCTCATCGCCGCCGAGGGCGAGCACCTCGTCACCTTGAAACAAAAAAGCGACCGTCGCGATCACCAGCAAGCCATAAAGCCCAACGCCGCGATCAACGAAGACGCTGGCGACGGCTTCGACGCGTTTGCCGGGCCTGCGTTTCGCCAAAAAGATCGCTTTGAAAACATCGCCGCCAACGCTACCCGCGGCGACAAAGTTCAAAAGGAAACAAATCGCGCCCAAGCGGTGGGCTTCCAACATTGACAGATGGATTCCTTGGCACCTGACCAGCAGGCACCAACGAATCAGCGAGAGGCTGATCGCACCGATGGCGACCAGCAATGCAACGCAAAGCAGTGGGTAGTTCTTCGGATGCGAACTCAGCGTCTCCCACTGCTCGGGCGTGACGTGAACCAACAGCAAGTAAACAATGATCGCCAGCGGGATCAGAATCTTTGCAATGGCAAACAGAGCGGCGCGAGGGTTCTTCATGCCCAAACCATAATCCCGATGCGGGAAACGGCTAGGCGACTCAAAGACTAACCGCCAAATGGGTCCGCAAACGGATCGTCGGAACCGCCACCTCCGCTGAACGGATCAGCGCCTCCGGCAGGATTCGCGAATGGATCATCGGTTGAAGGATTCGCGAACGGGTCCGCAGATGGACCATCATCCATTGCCGGCGCAGCCGCTCCGGCGGCAGCGGGAGCCGGATCGTCTTTGAATGGGTTGCCATCGAGACCCTTGAGGGCGTCATCTGACTCGACACGGGGCTTACCGGCCGCCATGCCTACGTCATCTGCAAACGGATCCGTCGCGGCGGGAGCGGCAGGTGCTGGCGTTGCCAAGGGGGCTGCCGGTTTGGAAGCTGCCGGCGCGGTTCCAGGTACCGCTAATCCGAGTTCACTTCGGCGCTGATCCGATCGTGCTTTCGCAGTCGTCATCGCCTCCAGCTTTGCTTGTTGACGAATCCCTTCCAGCTTCAAGCGTTGGGATCCTTGGAATCGTGAGAGTGAACGTCCGATTGAAATTGCATCGCCGGATCGAGCTTCCAGTTGTGCGCCCTGCATCCAGTCTGCCTCGGCTTCGTAAACGCTGCCTCTGCTGTTGGAAACGATTCCGCGGAAGTAGTACGCTCGGGGATCCTTGGATCCACCGGCAATGGCAGACGACAAAAGCGAATAAGCTTCGTCGTAACGACCGGCATAATAGGCGTGAACGCCGCGACCATAAACTTCCGACAAGATCGCTTGCGTTTGTGCTGTTGCGGGACGAGCAGCAATCCAACCGGCGGCGAGCGTGGCGGCCGAAACTGCGAAACAGAGAAGACGTCGAGTCATCGCGAGAGGGTCCTTTGCGTATCGACCGATTTTGGGGCACAAGATCACCGTAAAGATTCTCTACGGCACTTCCAAAAGAATAGTTGTCAGTTTCCGGCAGAGCAACTCGCGGGCGGCTTCTGCTGGCGATTTGAGATCCGGAAAATACCGCATGCGAGCCGAAAATCACGCCGAATGCGAGAAAATGAGTCCGGCCTGGAAAGCTTTCGCTGGATGGCCGTCCCCATCGACTCGGGGCATGTGGTCAGCCGTTTTTGACGAGCCGGCTGATGGCTTTGAAACTGGGATGATCGGCAGTCCCCAACCACTGGAAAACGACGGATTCGAAAGTCGTGATCATCGCTCCGCTGCAACGCATTTGGTCGATCGCCAGCTCGTGTTCTCGACCCCCGCGAGCCGCAACCGCCTCCGCAACGACGTGGATGTCAAATCCCTCATTCAACAAGTCGAGCACCGTTTGCAGCACGCAAATGTGGGTCTCGATTCCAACGCAAACAATCTGTTTCCGTCCGTCGGACTTCCAACGATCAAGATGATCGCGACAGACCGCAGCTGAAAAATCAAGCTTCTCTTCCGGCGACGGAAACCATTCAACTAGAGGGTCAACTATCGCCCCGAGGCCCTTCGGGTACTGTACGGTCGCCGCCGACGGAATGCGGAGTTCATCGGCGGCGTGAAGCAATCTCGTTGTGGTGTGGACAACGTTCTCGCCAGACGGAATGACCGGAACAAGCTTTTCTTGCAGGTCGATAACCAAGACGGCGGACTTCCTCGCATCCAACCGATCCGGAGAAACTGCTTGCGGCACCAATCAATCGCCCGACTTGGAAGACTTGCTAGCCGACTTACTGGCCGATGCGTCACCAGCTGACTTCGTATCTGGCTTGGTATCCGATTTTGGTTTGCCGGATTTTTCGTCAGCCTTGGCAGCTTTCTTGTATCCTTCGCTTCGGTAGTCGGTCTGATAGAACCCGCTTCCCTTGAAGACGATCGCCGCACCCGAGCCGAAGAGACGTTTCAGTTTTAGCTTGCCACACTCGGGGCATTTCTTTTTGACCGGGTCATTGATGCCCTGAAAAAGCTCCATCGTGTAATCGCATGCGGAGCATTCATAGTCGTAAGTTGGCATGATGGATTGACTCGGAGTGGAGATTGGAGGAACAGTGCCGGCCGCGTGTCTACGCGTCGGCCGGCCCCGTACTGACAACAACTTGGCTGGGCCGAACGACTCGCTCGTGGAGTTTAAAACCGGCGACAGCCACGTGAGCAACCTTGCCGCTTTCCACCTCGCTGGGCATTTGCGAAATGGCTTCGTGATGATTCGGATCGAACTCCTCACCTTCAGCCGGGATCTCTTTGACGCCATGTTTTGCCAGCACATCATCGAGCTGCTTCAGCACCATCGCGACACCGTCTTTCAAACCGGCAACGCCGTCACCTGACGCGGCATCGATGGCCCGCAGAAGGTTGTCGCGCACTTCCAAGACGTCGACCACAAGATCCGTTGACGCAAACTTGATCTGATCTTCGAAGTCTCGTCGCATCCGCTTGCGAAAGTTCTCCGCCTCGGCCTGAGCTTGCAGGACACGCTTGTCTGCTTCTTCGGCGGAGCGTCGCAACTGCTCCATTTCTTCGTCACGCGAGGGAGGCGCGTCGCAGACAGTTTCATCTTGGAACGCTTCGTCAGCGTTTGATTCTTCTGCGGAAGGAGCCTGTTGATCGGATTCGAACGAGTCGGAAGTCGGCTGGCTCGCATCTTCTTCCGTATAGCCTTCACTACTCATGATCTAATTGAATTCTTGGAGTGACTTGATTTCGAGCGTTGTTCAAAACAGGTCGGCAACCTTTTCGAGGAACGTCTTCCGATGCGGTAGAACCGATTCGTGGTCGTGTTCGGCCAACTGTCGTAGCAACGACTCTTGTTCGGCACCCAGTTTTTTGGGGACTTCGATGAACACCTGAACCAACAAATCACCCGGCCGCCCACTACGAGGATCGGCGACACCTTTACCCGATAAGGTGAAGACTTCGCCATTTTGCGTGCCAGGGTCGATGCGTAGGCTTTCGGGACCATCGAGTGTGGGAACATCGATCTCCGCACCCAATGCCGCCTGACTGTAGGAGATGGGAAGCTGCAAAATCAGGTTGCTTCCATCTCGCTTGAACAAGTCGTGCGGCTTTACCGCGATGAAGCAGTAGCAGTCTCCGGGTGCACCACCGTTTGGACTTGCTTCGCCTTCACCCTGCACCCGGACTCGCATTCCATCGTCGACACCCGCGGGGATCTCAACGGTAAGTTCCGCCGTCTCGGCTTGCACCCCGGTGCCTCGGCAATCGGCACAGGGCTTGTTGATTCGATAGCCGACACCTCCGCACTGAGGACAGGCCGTTTGAACACGGAGAATGCCCGCAGACTGGACGACTTGCCCTCGACCGCCACAAGTGGAACAGATTTCGGGTTTGCTGCCAGGTGCGGCTCCGCTGCCATCGCAGGTGGAGCACGCCACGTCTCGCCTGAACGAGATTTCCTTGCTCACACCTTTCGCGGCTTCTTCCAGCGTCAGTGTCACATCACAGCGAACGTCGGCACCACGACTTGAACGCCGGCGTCCGCCGCCACCGCCTCTGCCGCCGAAAAGATCACCGAACATCCCGCCGCCGAACATCTCTCCGAACGCTTCGAAGATGTCTTCGACGTCATTGAACTGTGAAGCGGCCCCGTCGACACCCGCGTGACCGTGGCGATCATAGCGAGCACGTTTGTCGGCATCATTCAAAACCTCGTAGGCTTCCGATGCTTCCTTGAAACGCTCGACAGCATCCTCCGCTTTACTGCTGTCGGGGTGGTACTTGATCGCGAGTTTCCGGTACGCGCGATCAATCTCTCCCTTGGAAGCAGTGCGGCTGACGCCGAGCACTTCGTAGTAATCTCGCTTCTGACTCATGGCCGATTCTGGTGCGATAAAAAAGCGGGTCGCTTGCCGTCAAAGTTGGCAGCGACCCGCTGAAGAACTTCTCTGCCGCGAAGCTTAGGCGATGACGCCTTCGACGGGCAGTTTTTCCTTGTCCTCTTTCTCGAAGTTGGTCACCAAGGCTTCAGTCGTCAGCAATAGTCCGGCAATACTGCCCGCGTTCGTCAGTGCGGTTCGCACGACCTTCACCGGGTCAATGACACCTGCCTTGAACATGTCGACGTATTGACCCGAATGAGCGTTGTAGCCGATGCCTTCCTTCTTTTGACTGACCTCATCCACAACGACGCTACCGTCGATGCCGCCGTTATCGGCGATCTGCTTCATTGGTGAGGTCAACGCACCGAGCACGATTTCGACACCGATCTTCTCGTCGCCTTTCGCTTTGCTTTTGGCCTTTTCAACGGCCTCGATGCAACGAGCAAGTGCAACGCCACCACCGGGAAGGATGCCTTCTTCGACGGCAGCACGAGTTGCGTGCAGTGCGTCTTCCAAACGAGCCTTCGTTTGCTTCATTTCGGCCTCGGTTTCAGCACCGACGCTGATTACGGCAACACCACCGGCAAGCTTCGCCAACCGTTCTTGATACTTTTCCTTGTCGTAATCGCTATCGGTTTGCTCGATTTGAGCACGGATTTGGGCGACACGCTTGTCGATTTCAGCTCGGTTGCCGCCACCCTCGACGATCGTTGTGTTTCCCTTGTCCACGGTGACGGTCTTAGCACGGCCGAGTTGATCGAGAGTCACGTTCTCGAGCTGGATGCCCAAATCCTCGCTGATCAACGTTCCGCCGGTCAGCGTCGCAATGTCGCCGAGCATCGCCTTGCGACGATCTCCAAAACCGGGCGCCTTCACGGCACAAACGTTCAATGTTCCGCGAAGCTTGTTGACAACCAGCAGCGTCAGTGCTTCCGCGTCAACGTCTTCCGCGATGATCAGGAGTGGTTGACCCGTTTGGGCCGACTTCTCGAGCAGCGGCACGAGGTCGCGAATGTTGCTGATCTTCTTCTCGTAAAGCAGCACCAACGCGTTCTCAAGGTTCGCTTCCATCGAACCGGGATCGGTGATGAAGTACGGCGAGATGTAACCCTTGTCGAACTGCATCCCGTCAACGTAGTTCACTTCGGTGTCACGCGACTTACCTTCCTCGACGGTGATCACGCCATCCTTTCCGACTCTCTCGAGTGCATCGGCAAGCAGCTCACCAATCTGCATGTCGTTGTTGGCGCTAATGGCACCCACGTTCGCGACTTCGTCCTTCCCCGTGACCGGGCGTCCGAGTTCATGCAGCCGCTCGCAAGCAGCAGCAACCGCCTTGTCAATACCGCGACGAATCGCTGCAGGGTTGCTTCCGGCGACGATGTTTCGCAGACCTTCTTTGAAGATGGCTCGGGCCAAGACCGTCGCGGTCGTTGTCCCATCACCAGCCAGATCGCTGGTCTTCTGAGCGACTTCGATCACGAGCTTGGCGCCCATGTTTTCGAATCGATCTTCTAATTCGATCTCTTTTGCCACGGTGACGCCGTCTTTTGTAACAGTCGGTCCACCGAAGGACTTGTCGATGATCACGTTGCGGCCGGTTGGGCCCATGGTGACGGCAACCGCATCGGCGAGCTTGTCGATACCGGCTAGCATACGCGCACGCGCGTGATCGTCAAAAAGGAGTTGTTTTGCCACGAGAGGATTCCTCTATGTGAATGATGTGTTGGGGTGTTTGTTGACCTTGCGTCACGGGACCGCATAAGCATCCCGCGATGAGATCGTTACAGCACCTTCGCCAAGATGT
>JBCCOI010000329.1:0-8136 GCA_039025515.1 Planctomycetota bacterium | reverse complement strand
GACCGAGCTTTATTTGGAGGGGCTCAACCGCCTGACCGACGAACCATTCGAGGATTGCTTGGCGACCGACCACGATGGGCAACTTTGCATCGAAACCAAGACGCCTCAAGATCTCAAACGCGAAGTCGATTTGGATCAGGGCAATATTTTTCACAACGAGCTATCCTGGTTCTTCGGCGAGGATACTGAAGCAGGAACGTGGGGCGTCGAGACCGATTTTGAAGGCGTCTATAGGGCTGGTTCATCGGCCAGCCGCGGCGGCGCCGTCAGCGGCATCCCCGGGCACAACGCCGCAATGAAAATACTTGGGCATCAGTGAAACAGCAGTACGGTTGAATAACGTCTGCTACAGCATCCGACTTGATCTCGCGGGCGATTTCAGCCAGTCCTTCTCTTCAAGAGCGATCGCTCCGGTCCCGACGCCTCAGCGTCATCCACGATCCGATCGCAATTAGAAACATGAGTGAACTCGGTTCTGGAACGGATACGGCAGTGAGACGCACGTTGTCAAAGTCGACCTCCAAATCGGCATTCGGGAAAAGCGGATCGACTTCGTTCAGATTCACCAGCCGGATCGAGAGTTCTTGTCCCATCGCTTCATGAGTAGCTCCCGAGGTGAAGGAGATGCGACTGGTGGCGAAGGCACCTTCGGGTATTGAACCCGCCAACGTATTCAGGTCTTGACCAATCACGCTGTCTCCCGCCATCAAGTCGACTCGATAGCCGGGGAATCCGTCGAGGTTGAAGAAGTCATTGTTGACCGCCGTTCCCGACGCGATATTGCCAATCTCGACCTCCAGCTCGTAGCGGCGGTGCGACTGCAAGGTTTCCGTCAAGGTCTGTTGCAGCCCGTACTCGCCGGATCCTCCACTGCCGAAAAACCCAAATGCGATTCCAACCCTTTGCCCTTCGGGGGCGCCCAAATCAAAAAATGTGGGTGCGTTCGGCGTAAGTGTGCCCAGGAAAATGCTGGGACCATTGCCTGATCCGGCGATCCCAAGGGGATCATAGACATCCCAGCCCGGGAACGGCCCAAATGTAAATTCATTGAACGGAACTTCACCAGTGATATCCTCAAACCCAGAATTCACGACGGTGACTTCCGCACATTTCGACGTCCTCGAGGTGATTACGGCAAGAATCAAGGCCGCGAACGTGCACGGGGTTGGCAGCCTCTGAGTGATCGACTGCAATACTGTGGTTGGTGTTTTGGGGCTGAACATTGATGGATCCACGGTTGTGTTGGATGTCTCGGCGGGCTGAATCGCTCGCTCGCCCGTAGACTCGCCACCCCGCATTCGCTCGCGACAAACTTGTCAAAGAAAATGAGCACTCAACCAGACGGCGACGCAATTCGATTGGATGAAGTCTCTTTATCCGATTGGCATGCCGGGCTTCGCGAAGGCAACAGTCAAGCGACGAAGCTTCTCTGGGAACTCTATTTTGACCGGATGGTTGATCTTGCGCGACGAAAGCTGCAGTACACGCACCGTGCAACACGAGATGAAGAAGACGTAGCACTGAGTGCCTTCAAGAGCTTTTGTCTCGGTCTCAAGCAAGGTCGCTTTCTTGAGAAAGAAGGCGACGCGAACCTCTGGCCGCTACTGGTGACACTGACTATCAACAAAGCGATCGACCAAGTCCGCCGGACCAATCGGCTTAAGCGCGGCGGTGCTTCCGGCGGTGATGCATCCAAGGGCGTCGCCTTTCACTCCGCCCAGGAGGTTCTGGATCACCTCGCCAGCCAGTCACCGTCACCGGACATGATCGCAGCAACCAACGACGCGTTCGATCATCTTTTCGAAACACTTGATCGATCCGGCGATGAGCAACTTCGTCACGTTGCGATTGCCAGTTTTCAGGGAGATTCTCCATCGGACATCGCGAAATCGCTCGGCTGCTCCACCCGCACCGTTCAGCGAAAGCTTCGAACGATCAAGGCCGTTTGGGAGGAGCACGGCTAATGGAAAGTGACTTCAGTTGGTTCGAATCGTTGCCTGCCGAAGCCATGCTGGAAGTCAACCAGCATTGCGATCGGTTTGAAGATGCATGGCGTGGGCAGAACGCATTGTCTCTGAGTGATTGGGTTTCCAAAATCGCGAAACCCGAAGGCCCGGTGTTGCGCGTTTTGGCCGCAGAATTGATCACGATTGATCTCGCTCACCGCACGAGTCGCGGTCTACGGATTCAACTCGGCGATTACGTAAACGCGTTCCCGGACCTCGAAGACAAATACGTTCGGACGATTGTTGAGAGGCGACTCAGCGCCCAGGAGACGACGCGATCGTCCTCCGAGTCGACGCGCACCGAGTTGATCGCGGTAGGAGACCAAATCGGAGACTATCTGATCGAGTCGAAAGCCGGCGCGGGCGGGATGGGACAAGTCTACCGCGCGCGACACAAATTGATGGACCGTGCGGTTGCCATCAAGTTACTCAACCAATCGACCGTCGAGGACGAAGTCGCTCAGCAACGTTTTTTGCGCGAGATCCGCTCACTCGCGAAGCTTTCGCATCACAACATCGTGACGGCGTTCGATGCAAGAGTCTTTCTTGGGCGAACTTGCTTGGTCACCGAGTGGGTGGACGGCGATGATCTTCGCGAACTCGTGAGGCGAGACGGGCCGCTTTCGACGGAGAAGGCCCTAACATGCGTCCGCCAAGCGGCGGAAGGATTGCAGTACGCTCATTCGGTGGGACTCATTCACCGTGACGTAAAGCCCGCCAATCTGATTCTCACTCCACCGGGCGTCGTTAAGCTTTTGGACTTGGGCCTCGCGAAACTTGACGCGCATAGCGATTTCGATTTTCACGTCGACGACTCGTTGACGGCCCCGCATCAATTCGTGGGTACCGCCGCCTACATCTCGCCTGAGCAGTCTCGAGGCGCGCAATCGGTTGATCATCGAGCCGACGTGTATAGCCTTGGCTGTACGCTTTTTTATTTGATGACCGGTGAACCACCGTTTCGCGGTGCGACAACATTGGACACGATCCTCGCGCACACCAGCGAAGAGATCCCAGACGTTAACCGCTACCCATCGGGTGCCGTGGTTCCTCAGGACGTCGTCAAACTGCTTCATCAGATGATGGCCAAGTCACCTAGTGACCGACCGCAATCGATGCAAGAAGTCGTCGAATGGATCGGCCGCATTCGTACGCCGAGTCCCGCCCCTCACTCACCGAAGATTGAGCGACCCAACATCCAGATCAAGCGTCCATCAGCCCTGCATCGCCCCCGGGGCTCTTCAACGAAGCGACGAAGTCTCCTTGTTGTGGCCGTGGCCTTTCTTGGCATCGCGACACTCGCAGCAGTTCTTTGGCCTGAAAACAAACTGCCGGAGAGAACTGCCGAATCACTCAAGACGGGAATCAGGTTTGATGGCCAAGAAAGTTTTGCAAAGGTGCAACCTTTCAACGTTGCCATTGGCGATCGCGCCTTGATGGAAGTACTCGTCACACCCGAAGACGGAGTCTTCCCAGCCAACGTGGCGACCTGGGCCGGTGAGGAGATCTTGGTTTTGTTTATCAACACGGACCACCGCTGGGGAGTGGCGGTGCTTGAGAACGGCGAATCCTATCTTGAACTTTCCGACGTCGTCGCACAGCTGGATGTACCGTCGCTAGTGGCCGTACGTCGTGACCAGCATCGCATCGATCTGACGATTAATGGGATTCCGGCTCCAACCGCGCGGCAGCAGTATCCGTTGGTCTCCACGCAGTCGACGCTCTGCTTTGGCGGCATGCCGAATGACCTCTTTCCAATGGACACCGGCACAAGATTCTTTACCGGAACCATTCATGCGCTGCGGCTCTCGGATGGTTCTCAACCGAACGCGGAGTCACCGGCCGAAATACTGAGTGTTTCAGCGAAAACGCACGTCCTATTTCGCATGGACGAACTTGTGGGCAGCACCGCGAGTGACGACTCCGATCGCTGGTCGGCTGACCTGTTCAACGCGACGTGGGTTCAGCCGATCGAATAGCCGAATCTGGCTGCTTCACAGGTGACCATTGGCGACGCTCCGGCGAAGCGGTACTGCGGATCGCGGTCGGCCTGGCCTTGGTTCTTGGCGGCACGCTCTTTAACGTGCTGCTCGGTTGAACTGTTCGAATTCCTTTCCGCGCGGTAGTCACCTTGCTTCCACGGACGTACGGGTTGATACGAACCACGTTACCGTAACCGCGAGGTAGTGCAGTACTATCCAATTTCGCACCGGGAGGAGTGGGCAACTGTTCGACGAATGGTGGCCGAACCAGCTCGTCTTTTGGTAAAAGTTCGTCATCGAGCGATGGGCCGTCGGGGATCAGTTCAACTTCGTTCTCGTCAAGGAGCAAGCTGTCGTCCTCTTTCATCGGTGCCGGCAACAAACTGTTATCCGGCAATAGCTCGTTGCTCGGCATCAGCGTTTCTTCCGGCAACAGCGATGAACCCTGATCGCTCGGTGAAGGAGCTTCTCGCTGCGTTGTCTGAGGCTCAAAAATTGTCTCGGGTTCAAAAGTCTCACTCGGGGCGATCTCTTCCACATTCGGAAGAGCTTTCGGGGTTGCCTGTTCGTATGACTCGTCTTCCCAAGCCGGCGGCAAGAGATCATCGACAACATCATCCGCGATCGCATCCGCATCCGGAGCGTCTACCGCATTCGGCTCAGGACCGAGTTCATCGATAGGCATCAGCGATGTGTCGTCACTGATCGATGGGCGTTCGATCGGCTCAGCGTAAGGCAACGGCTCTGAAGGCACCATCGGCAAAGAGGGGGACATGGCTCTGTTCTGAAACGGCACGGACGGCGCTACGGGTGCGTGCATCAGAACCGAAGACGACCCGCCATCAAGAGAATGCCCTCTATCGAATAAATGATGTTGCAACGGGCTATCGCAATCGGACCTCAAATGCTGCAGCCTCTTCGGCAATGCGGTTTGGGAGGGATAGATCCCGCCGTGCCCGATGTCTCTGCGCTTGGCGGAACCGAACTGCTGCACGTAGCTACCTGGTGGAAGGTCTGCGCCGGGCCGACAACCCCCGTCGCGGCAGGCATGATAGCCGTCGCCCCAGCCGAAACCCAGCAGTCGCCCCGCGCGATCAATGATCGAAGTCGTATCGGCAAATGCCGTCGATCCGGCGGTGGCAAATCCCAGGATGAACACGAGCGAATGCGTTGCACGGAGGGTTTGATTCGATCGGATTTTCATCAGCCAGCCATCCGTGTTGTCGTTACACAAATCATCGTTTCAACTTCATCCATGGAATCGGCCCTTTCGAATTTCTAATTCTGCCGTGAGTGCATCGAACGTCGGATTGACGGCGGAACTTGTTCACACGAATTCGGTGGGAACGATTGGGGCGACTTTAACGTCTCGCGTGGCGAGCTGCAGATTTACTCTCGCCGGAGGGCGTGAATCCTCGGTGTGTCTTCGTCCTGTCGTAAGAACGCAATCTACGCTCTGACAACATGAGAGTGTGATCACTTAAATCCGATCAGAGTTTTCAGAACTCGCCACAGTTTGTGAGCAGAGAATTCCATGAGCAAACGACATCGCTTTCTAGTCGACGCGAACGTTCAGTGGGCACTGATCCGCCGAATGGTGATGCATTGGTCGCTGGCCGTCTTAACGCTGATCACGATCAGCGTGTTCGTACAACTTCTCTATCGCGCCGACGGCAGGACATTTTCCGAAGCGATTTTGCTCGCGTTGAAAATGCAGTTGCCGCTCCTCTGCATTATGTTCGTTCTCATGCCCGTCTTTGTTTGGGACATGGTGAAGCTGAGCCATCGATTTGCCGGCCCGATGCTTCGTCTCCGGGGAGTTCTCAATGAACTCGCACAGGGTGGCGAAGCCGCCCAGATCCGCTTCCGCCCAGGTGATTTTTGGCAAGAAACCGCTGAAGACTTCAACCAGTTCTACGGACGACACGCTGATCTGCGTCAGGAAGTCGAATCGCTAAGGATCCGGTGCGAGTCGCTTGCAAGCGAACTTGCCACCGCAAATTCCGCCGGCTGAACCCGAGCCGAGGTGTTTCCAACGAAATTCCACGGGTGAAGCGATCCCCACGCCGCCCGAATTCTTCCATCGACGTCCGTTCGGTGTCCAGCGTTTCTGATTCTACGCCATTTCCGTAAGGTTGCAGAATACGCGTTATTCCGGCTTTGCTGACCGGCATTGAGACCGATCAGGTTTCTGCAAACTTCTGGCCCAGCTAGGGCTTTGTGCGGAATTTGGCGGGTCGGATATACTCTCGTGCATCTCCAGGATTTTCCGTGACCGGCGAAACTGGATTTGGGGAATCAGCTTCATGTGAGACGACTCCTTGATCACCCGCCCCCATCTGAGGGAATCGAGAATTGACTGAAGGAAACGAACTCGCCATGGCGGAATCCCGAACACCCGATGTATCGAGCGGGAGCGACGCGGTTCCGCCGGCGAGACAAGAGGAAGCAGGCCCGGAAACACTACGGCTACTCGAGAAGGTGGAGGCCGTTCGTGAAAAGTTGCAGGAAGTCATTCGCGGCAAATCCGACGTCATTGACGCTGTGCTCACCAGCGTCCTCGCGGAAGGCTCAATTTTATTGGAGGACGTTCCGGGCGTCGGTAAAACGACGCTCGCAAAGTCGATCGCGTCTCTCATCGATCTAGACTTCCAGAGAATCCAGTGCACTCCCGACTTATTACCATCGGACATCCTGGGGAGCGCCGTCTTTCAACCGGGCAGTGGCGAGTTCCATTTTCGACGTGGACCAATCTTCTGCAACTTGCTGATCGCCGACGAAGTCAATCGGGCATCACCGAGAACGCAGAGCGCCCTTTTGGAGGCTATGGCGGAGTCACAAGTCACCATCGACTCATCGCTCTATCAACTCGAGAGCCCCTTCATCGTTATCGCGACTCAGAACCCTTCCGGTTTTGAAGGAACCTACCCGCTACCCGAGTCCCAACTTGATCGTTTTCTTTTCCGCTTGTCGATGGATTATCCGGATGCACAAAGCGAAGTCGATTTGCTGCTGGATCAAGCGACCCACAACCCGTCCGACACATTAACACCGGTAATGCATCGCGACGAGCTTACCGCGCTTCAGCGACTTGTTCGTGAAGTCACCGTAGATCGCAAAGTGGTCCAATACCTCGTCGACCTGATCGGCAAGACTCGGCAAGACAGTCGACTGCGCGTGGGCTGCAGCCCACGCGGATCCAAAATGTTGCTTCGTGCCGGACAGGCCCGAGCGGTCTTGCACAGTCGGCAGTACGTACTTCCAGACGATATCCAAGAAGTCGCCGTCGCGGTCCTGGCCCACCGCGTCTCGATGCGTTCGGTGTCAAGCACTTGGAGTGATGCCGCAATCGTGATCGATGAAATTGTGCGACAGACTGAGGTCATTGTGTGAGCATCGAATCGCCAGTCGATCCGCGGTCCGCTGGACGCACGAACCGATCCTCGG
Source organism: Planctomycetota bacterium (assembly GCA_039025515.1). GTDB lineage: Bacteria > Planctomycetota > Planctomycetia > Pirellulales > Pirellulaceae > Stieleria. The sequence goes on along the minus strand of JBCCOI010000329.1, from coordinate 701 downwards.
GCCTTTCGGCGATGCCTGTTGACCGAAGTTTCTCGAACGCGTCGGCAACAAACGGTAGCCATACCGTTGGCAAACAGTCAAAGAAGAGTCTGAAGCGTCGTTTTATCGATGCGGTTGCTACGCCGTGGCGCATGTATGAGACGTTGCGTCAGAGCATGACGGTCGCCTCCGTGATGGCGATGCTTTGCCTGCTTCTCACACTAAACGTGATTTGGGGATTTCCATGGAGCGGAATGATGGGAGCCTGCGTCGCGATGTTGTCGGCGGGTTTTCTGATGAACCGATTCATGCGTCCGAAGCTGAGACTTAGTCTTTCACTTCCCAGGTCGAGCGTTGTGGGAGAAGCGTTTGCCGTCAACGTGAGGTTGCAGAACGAACGGGCGATGCCTGCGCTTGGGCTGCGAATTGGTTGGCAACGAGAGGGGACGCGAGAAGTATTCGCGGACCGCAGCATCGGTCCGTGGGAAGCATCGTCTCCTGTCTCCGTTGAAGTCTTGCGGGGCAGCGACACGATGCACTGGCACGGTCAAATGCGTTTTGACAAACGCGGTGTTCACGAACTGCCTCCGTTTCAAGTGACATCTTCTTTCCCGTTTCATCTCTTTTACGCACGCAGGGCAATTTCGACGAACACAAAAATTGCCGTCACGCCGGCACAGCTCCGCTCCGATCATGACGCTGCTTCACGAGTGTTGCTCGCG
>JBCCOI010000328.1:0-8159 GCA_039025515.1 Planctomycetota bacterium | reverse complement strand
TCGCAAAGACTCTTGATGAGGTCGGTCCCGGCATTGGTCGTCATGATGATGACCGTGTTTTTGAAGTCGATATCGCGTCCTTCACCATCCTTCATCTGGCCTTTGTCAAAGACCTGATAAAAGACGTCCTGTACTCCGGGGTGGGCCTTTTCGACTTCATCGAGCAACACAACAGAGTAGGGCTTGCGCCTCACAGCCTCGGTGAGCACACCGCCTTCACCGTAGCCCACGTACCCCGGAGGCGATCCCATCAACAACGAAACTTTGTGTTCTTCCTTGAACTCGGACATATTGATCGTGGTCATGTTTTGCTCGCCGCCGTAGAGCAGGTTTGCGAGCGTGATCGCGGTTTCTGTTTTGCCGACGCCGCTCGTTCCGGCCAAGAGAAACACACCGATCGGCGTTCGTGGATCACGCAACTGGGCTCGGCTGGTACGAATACTCTGTGCAATACGATCGAGCGCGTGTGACTGACCGACGATGGACTCTTCCATCAGCTCTTTCAAGTTGAGCACCGTTTTGATTTCGTTACTCACCATTCGTCCGACAGGTATCCCGGTCCAGGAGGCGACCGTTTCCGCGATCGCAGTCGCATCGACGCACGGGAACAGGAGCGGCGTTTCGCCCTGGATCTCGCGAAGCGTGGACTCGGCGGCAGCCAGTTCTTCTTTCCATGCCGCGATCTGTTCCTCACTCGGAGGCGGCTCGGACGCTTCGGACTGTTCAGTCGAATCACCGTCCGGTTCGTCGGTCGATTCTTCTTTTGCCGCGACCAAAGCCTTCTCCGGCGCGTCCTCGTCCAACTTGATTCGAAGCTCGACGATCTGATGAAGCAGTTCTTTCTCTGACTCCCATTGCTTATTCAACGCCTCGAGCTGCGAGATGACGTCTTCTTTTGCCTTCTGAGCTTCCTCGATCGCTTCCGATTGGTCGGCCCCAGTTTGTTGTTCACGCTCAAGAATTCGAATGGACACATCCAGCTGATCACGACGGCGGATCGCATCTTCAATCGCCGGAGGCGTCGCAGATTGGCTGAGCTGAATTCTCGCGCAGGCTGTATCCAGCAAGCTGACGGATTTGTCGGGAAGCTGACGCCCGGTGATGTAACGATTGGAAAGCTTGACCGCTTCGACGACGGCCTCGTTTAAAATGCGAACGCAGTGGTGTTGCTCGAGCGTCCCCACCAAGCCACGCATCATCTCAACAGCGGTCTCTTCATCGGGTTCATCCACTTTGACGACCTGGAATCGCCGCGCGAGGGCGGCATCTTTCTCGAAGTACTTCTTGTACTCCGCCCACGTCGTCGCGGCGATGGTTCGAAGTTCACCTCGCGCGAGAGCGGGCTTGAGCAGGTTGGCGGCGTCACCCTGCCCGGCCTGCCCGCCGGCTCCGATGAGCGTGTGTGCTTCGTCGATGAACATCACGATCGGCGTCGGCGAAGACTTCACCTCTTCGATTACTCCGCGCAAACGGTTCTCGAACTCACCCTTCATGCCCGCCCCGGCTTGAAGGAGTCCGAGATCGAGCGTGTGAATTCGAATGTTGCGAATCGATTCGGGAACATCGCCGGCTGCAACTCGGAGCGCGAATCCTTCGACGACTGCCGTTTTCCCGACTCCCGCTTCGCCGGTCAGGATCGGGTTGTTCTGTCGGCGGCGAGTCAGGATATCGATGATTTGACGGATTTCGGGATCACGACCCAGAACCGGATCAATCGCGCCGGCTTCCGCGCGGCCGGTTAGGTCAATCGTGAATTGATCCAGCGATGGCGTTTTCGTTGGACCGCGTTTGACATCTCCGGGATCCGAACCTGAAGCCGGAGCAGCGCCCGCCGTCCCCATCGGTACGTGAGCTTCTTCGCTGTCGGCCAATAGCGTTCCGAAGTCTTGGACGATTGCATCGCCCTTCATCTTGTCAAATTCGCTGGACGCATCACGAGCGAGCGGGCGCAACGCTGACGACGTTAAGAGCGCGACCAGGACATGACCCGAGCGTATTTTGGCCACGCCATGGTCCACCGAACCAAAAAGCCAGCCTTCACGCACCAAGTCGACGACATTGGGCGACAACGCCGGCGGCCGTCCGTTGCCCGTCTTGAACCGGTCGATTGCACGATTCAAGTCCGCCGCGAGCGTCGCGACTTCCACGCCCGAAGCTTTGCACGCAATCGAAAGATCCGAGCGATCGTTTTCAAGAAGCTTGAGCAGCCAGTGCTCGATCTCGATGTTGTAATTGGTTCTCGAGAGGCAAAGCCCAGCCGCGGATTCGAGGGCGAGCCGGCAAGTCTCGTTCAATTTGCCGACAAGTTCTTTCAGGTTGATCTGGGCCATCTTGCAAACATCAAATAAGAGTATGAAAGTACAAAAGTTTTAACGTGTTGGGGCGCCGTCGTGGTGAAACACTGCGTCCTCACTATCTTCTGCCGGTGCGCGACTGCAGAGCCACGTATTCCAACCAAGGTATGGACGTACGTCTTCCTCAACTGACTCGCTAACCGAATCGGAGAAGCGACAGAACGGAATCTCCTCGCGACGCAGAATCACTTGCAGGTCGAAGTCGTATTCCATCCCGACATAACTGCGAATGAATTGGCAAATTCTCGGCAACGTTGGTTTGGTGGGCATCAAAGCCTCGAAGTCCTTCCAGCCGACGGGGCCGACCTGGATGCGAAACTTGGAGCCCGCATCCCAAGTGCGTCCACCGACAACGGTATCAAACCCCATCGCGCAGTGTCCGTCCGCCATCCCCAGTCGCGTTCGTTCCGGCCGCGGAAGTTCCAGCCACTGACCAAACAGCGAAAGAACCTGCGCGGGCAATCCAAGGAAATCCGAAACAATCGCGCGGAGTGAGTCCGCCGTCGGGCGATCGACGAAGTGCCCGCCGTAGTAAATCAGCGCGTCGTCGGCTGCTTCACATCGGTCGCGAACCGACTTCGTTCCCCGGCCGACGATCGCCAACAGCGATTCGCGAATCAGGTCCGCCTCGGGAGTTGCACTGGCGATGGCTCTTTCAAATCCGGCTGCGGGAAAGTACTTCTCCCAAGCGCGAAAGAAGAACGAAAGCTGACGATGCGAAAATCCGTCCAAAAAATCGCGGATCGCAAAGTCCTTCTGGTGTCCGCGATCAATCGCAAGTTGCGTGTAGTGATTGGGAAGCGCGCCAGCGGGACCGATCAATCCCCAGAACCCGACTTCCAATTGTACGCCGTTCTTCTTACTGCTCGACAATTGATCGTCGTCGTTTGATTCTTCGAACGCGAGCGAGGTAATGTCCGCCGGCGGAAACCCGAGCGATACCTGCGACCGAAATCGCACGGGTTCATCATTCAGGTTGGTGAGCGTTCCGATTCTGCGCTTCTGTTTGGATGATCGCGCCTCCGTCACCTCATGCAGAGTCGAGCGGTGCAAGAGCAGTCGCACGGCTTGGTAGAAGCTGAACTGATGCGGATGGCGTTTGAGCCGTTCCGTTATAGAAACGATCGGTTTCCGGCTCTTGCTGGCCATCGGGCAACATCCTGTTCGCGCATCGTGCTGCGAAGTGTCGTTCGGGTAAAAGAGTTGATTGTGGCGTATAACGCGAAGAAACGTTCCAAGACGGCTCCAAAGAGATAGCACCCACCGCTGCTGAGACGTTCTTCATCAATGATGACGGACAAATCCAGCCCGCGCGTGAGCGATGTCCCGCCCGCAGGATTCTCACAACGTGCGACTGCGGGCTGGCACCGAAGAGAACGAATGCTATCGATTCGTTGCTGCGAGTCTCCACGACCCAAGAAGTCGTAGAGCCCCAATATCTCTCGGATCGGAGGCGCACCCTCCTTGTTATCAAACAGACTGACGTGACCCAGCGATAAATGACTAATCAACCGCCAGTAAGTTCCCTTCTCGAGCGGCGGGCGATGCGTCGCTCTCGGCTGAGTCACACAAACGGGCGTTTGAACGGGCCCGCCGGACATCAGCGTCAGTCGAGGACGCCCTCCGCCGAACTCCAACCTTGAAGGAAGATTTCGACTGGTGCAAAGTGCCCGCACGTCGAGCACCATTTCATCACTTTGATCGGGTTCGAAATCCAAATTGACCAACGATAGAAACATTTCCGTTGCCGAATCGGGGGCGCCGCCGCTCTGTTCCGTTCGCCGCCGATGCAGGTGATAAAAGCCACGACGCTGCAGCTGCTCGTCCGAATGACGAATTGAATAGAAAGGGTGGTAGACCATCTCCGTTTGGTCCGCATCAATCGCCGTCACTGATTCGATCGAATGCACTTCGAACGCACGCGGTTGCCTGGCATCGGGGATCACGCGATACTCTGAGGCCGCATAGCTCACGCGTATCGGTTCGCAACGTTGCTCGAAGAGGTTCACGATCGGCGTGCAGTTGATTCTCAACGACTCCGCATCCACAAACTGCTCGACGGCCGGAACGTGGCGGTTCATGAGAATGAAAACGTGCAATTCATTCTCGAATCCTCGCAGCATCTTCGCGTTGATTCCCCGGATATCGAAATACAAAAACTTCTCCGGTGCGGCAAAGTACTCCGTAAGCAAGCGGTATCCACTAAAGGTTCTGGGTTGATTGGGAAGGATCGCCTCGTCGTGCTCAAATCCGACGGGATGAATGTCCTCTTTCCGTAGTCGAATCGGATCTGGATCGTTCGCCGAACGAGCGATCATGACTTCCAAACTGTCGTTGTGGACTAACTCGTAAAGATCCATCGCGGCATGCGACACGCCTCGTATATAAAAACGAAGTGAATCCAGCTCGATGGTTTCAAACAAGGTCGTCGGCCGAAACGTCTCAAACGTGACATGAAGCGCGGACTCCGATTTTGCGAGCGCATTCGACGGTGGACATTGAAACGGCTGACCCTTGTAGACCGCCTCGCTAAGCTTCATCGGAAACAAATGCACCGGATAGACCGTGCGATAGGTGCAAGTCCCATCCTCGGTTGCTTCGGTCGCGATCGACTCGCCGGCCTCGATCCGATAGCCGACGCCGAGATCCGCTTGGCGGGTATCAAGTGCAAACTGCACAATGGCGGTCGACGGGATCGGCGCGAGGTAATGTGGATAGAGCACGCCCAAAAGTGCGTGGGTGACTTCCGGAAAATCATCATCAAGCTTCAATCGAGTCCGCGCCGCCAGCAACGCGAAGGATTCGATAATCCGCGAAACGTGTGGATCCTCGCTTAAATCGTCCCCCAACCTCAGCCGCGCAGCGATCTTGGGATGCTCCGCCGCAAACTCCGCACCGAACCGACGAAGGTATTGAAGTTCCTGGTTGTAATAAGGAAGCAGTCTATCGGTCACCGCGCGACCCCTTTGACGAGAAAGTCGCCGCTCGTCGCATCTAGCCTACTGTCGTAGATGACTGGTTCCGGCGCGGGATCGACTCTCAGCATTGCATCGATGCGAAAACGGAGAGCGCGATCGCTCGGATCGTTCGTGTCTGCAAGCTTCACGTGGACATTGATCAGACGAGGCTCGAAGTTCTCGATCGCCCGCAGGATCAATTGACGTAGATCCTCTTGCTGCTCACGAGATCCAGTGCTTAAACCGACGCAATCAGGAATCCCATAGGCAAACAATGACCGGTCGAGCTCATTGAGCCCTTTTGACCAGGAAGTCGCCCTACAACGCGTATTCAACAATGCCTGAAGGTCCCTCCCGACGCTCTCCTTCATCTGTTGAAGAACCTGAGTGCGATTCATCGGGACTTCGGACTTCACCTGCGGCTCAAAATCAATGAGCCGATCCAACACACTCGGAATGAGCGGACGGTCTTGAGGAGCACGCGACATTCGAAGTTTACTCCGCGGGAGTCTCGTCGCGCGAAATGGTTGACAGCTCCATCACTGGCATGTCGGTATCGCCAACCAACAGCTTCTTCAGTCCGCGCCCACGCACGATCCCTTTGCCGGTGTCCAACCAATCGGTGCCGCGTCCGAGTTGAAGTTGCTCATCGGTTTCCGATTCGCGTTCAGGTTCGATGTAGATCGCTGGTATGAAAACTTCGCCGTCTGGACCAGATTCGATGGACAGAGTTGCCCGCCGGAAGATCAGGTCGAAAGGACGCTCTGGCGCGTGAATTTCCAAATCAAGAATCTGGTTCCAATCAACCCAAAAGTACTTACCGGTACTCGTGTGAACTTCCAAAACGGGAGCGAGCAAATCATCCAAATCGCGAATTTCCTCGACCTCGGCACCGTTGACGGAGATCGGTTGATTCAGGATTGGCTGGTCAATCGACTTCGCGATGCACTCCCCGGCAGCGTCCAAGTCAGCTTCCCGAAAGTGCGTCAGAGCCTCCAGATGGTTCTTCAACTTTTCCGACGGTTCACCAAGGAACTCCGGAACGCGACCTTCGTAAAAACACTCGCGACGGGCCGTTTCGGCTCGCACTAATTGGCGCCAGAGGGCCGCCCCGATCGCCGCCTTCGCGTCCTGATTCCCGACGGTGTCGAGTTGACGATCCGCCCGCTCCAGGTTTCCGGCGATGCACGAAAGTTCCGCCAATTGGAAACGCATACCAACGTCCGCTGGATGTGCTTTGACAAACTGAAGCGACGCATCGACGGCTTCAGACAGCTTTCCTTCCTGATAAAGCTGCATCGGGGTGTTGGACATTCGGCTCTCAGCTGGAAGAAAGAGGGAGGACTAACGGGTAATCGAATACATCAAAGAATTCGCGCCAAAGAAGACTAGTGGTGGAACTCGTAGTTGACCTTTACTTCGTAACCCGACGCGTGAGCGAGGGAACTGCGTGAATTGCCGCCTCGCTGACGCTTCGGGTTACCATTTTGTCTTCCGATACAATCAAGGTTATTTCCGCGTTCCACCACTAGGAACGCCCAATTCGCGTTTGCAATCGAACACTGCCGATCATCTCGTCAAGTTCGTAGTGCGGTGCGAGCCGCATGATACAGTAAAACGACCCGGGCTTGCCGGGGTCGGGCTGGACGACAATGCTCGCTTCGCGAAGCGGCTTACGACTCTTGACTTCGGCGCTTGCTTCGCGATCTGTCGTCACGTAATCCATGATCCAGTCGTGAAGCATTCTTTGCAGTTCATCCGCGGACGAAAACGAACCCGTCTTTGTTCGGGCAATCACCTTGACGTAATGCGCAAACCGACTGACGGTCAGCATGTAAGGAAGCATCGCGCTGATTTTCGCATTCGTATTTGCGTCAGCCGTGTCGTACTGCTTTGGTTTTTGAAGCGACTGACCGCTGGCGAAAACAGCCATTGCGGTATCTTTGCAGTCGCACAGGGGTAGCAACCCAAGGTCACTTAACTGGCGTTCCAGCGTATCGGTGACCGCGACTTCCGTCATCGGTCTCGGAATGACTCCCGTCGCATCGGTCGGAAAGCTGAGCGATGGCAAATCGGTCACCAGTCCGCCCGCTTCGGCGTCCTGTCTGAGGCCCCGGATGTCAGCCAACCATCCGCTACTAGCGAATGCCCGCATCAAAACGGTCGCGTAGGCGTATCCCGGGTTTCCCCAAAGATATTGGCTGCCGTCCGGTTTTCGCACATCTTCTTGAAAGACAAAACCGTCGACGCGTGATCCGTCGTCTTCGTATGGACCACGCATCAAAATTCGAGGCAAAACCAGCCCCACAAAACGCGAGTCTTCTTCGTCGCGAAGCGCGTTCCACTTCAAATAATCGACCCGCGACAAACGCTCTTCATGGTCGCGGGTCACTTGCAGCTCGGTGAAGCTTTCCAGATCGAGCAACTCGGGGCTGGCAGCCACGAGCGCCGGACAAAAGGAACTCGCCGCGACGCCGGCGATGGAACGCAGGACGAAGAGGTCGTCGGTGGGGCGACTCGGAGAGACCTTTGGGTGAACGTCATAGTCGCAAACGAGAACGCCAAACGGTTCACCACCGGGAGAACCGAACTCCTCTTCATAGATCTTCTTAAAGAGGCTGCTCTGATCAAACTCGACAGCTCGCTCGAAGTCCTTCTCAAGCTCCTTCCATCGCGCCGACAGCACCCGCACCTTGATCATTGGATCACTTTCACGCTCCGCACGCCGAACGAGAAACTCGAGGCCACGCCAGGAAGCTTCCAGCTTTTGAAGCCTGGGATGGTGCAGGATCTCATTCAACTGCTCCGTCAACATCGCATCAATCGACGCGATGTCGGCGGCGAGCCG
>JBCCOI010000327.1:0-8161 GCA_039025515.1 Planctomycetota bacterium | reverse complement strand
GTTTACACGTGTGATCGGTCGATCGGGCACGATCACGACATCGCCGTCTTGGACCCAGATTTCATCCGAGGGCGTCGGGCGTTTACCAAGGGCGGCACCCTGAAGATCCAACATGGTTGAAACGAGCCGCCAGTCTTCCGCACGGCGGAAAATGACGTTCTGACGCATGTTTCCCGCCGGCAAGTGTCCGCCCGCTTTCGCGATCAATCAGAACGTGGCGGGCACCATTTGTTCGCATTCTCGTTAACAACGGCATCTTGGATCGAGAGTGTGGCGAGGCAGAGTCTCGGGTCGAGTGACTGCATCAACAGTCGCGGGGTTCGTTTTCGTCGACGCTGTTTCTGGTTCAAACGTTCGTTTGAATTCGCATGCAGTGCATCACCGGCATGCCGCAACAGACTTGAGCGTCGTAACATCATCCATCCCCAATTGCATAACAAAGAACTTTCGGACTCAACTACCACGTCGCCAAAGATCGGAGGCGTTGACGACGACCGAAGGCCAGTGCTTCGTCAACGTCAAACCTAGGATTGAGCTGCACGGCGATAGCCGCGGTTGTTCCCAAAAAACCGGGGTATCGCCCATCGGCTCAGAGAGCACTGCCCCCTGAATTCAAAGGTTGACGACGACGGAAGGCCAGACCGAACTGCCGGTATGCAAGATGAACAGAATGGAAGAACCGGATCACAAGACCGAGTGACAAATATGTCACCGGCATTGGCGGATTTGATGTTCACGAAGCGATGCGTCCACTTCAGATCGCCACCGGAAGATGGACTTCCAGTGCGACGTGCATGAACGGAGTCATTGCTGCCGTTGGAATCAGTGTGTTTCTGTGAGTGCCTGAACAAGGCAGACGAGACACGCAAGATCCGTCTTTGCAGGAGCTTCACAAATGAAAAGACAGTTTTGAAGAAGACACTTGGTATCGCGGGATCAATCGCTGAGCTGTCTTTTTCGCCTCACCACCACCTTGGACACCATGACCGATCCTCGCTCGACGAACCTCGCTCGATGACGGTAAATGGGAGGTTTCTCGGGAGCATTCAAACTAAGATGTCGCGCAGGGTGACGAATTCGATGATTGAGGACACGACGGACGATGATCACATGCGAAGTTTCTTAGGAATTACACCTCTCAAGTTCATTTTAGCCGTGTGCTTCGCGCCCTGCCATCTTGCCGGAGCCCAGCAGGCTTCGACGGTTCAGGATGCAAGGCTTACGGGCCAGCCCATCGTGGCGCGAGTCGAAATGAAGCTGGTCAGCGATGAGAAAGTGCTGAACGTCATCGAGAAAGGCGATCTTCTGACGGTCATTGAGGAACGGCCGGATGACTACGTCATCGTCACACACGATGGAACAAAGGGGGCTGTTCCCAAGGTCAATGCGTCACGCGTCATCGAATCCGTCCCAATCTATACCGAACTCATTTCTGAGCTTCCGGACGAAGGACGGTTTCATACCTTGCGCGCTTCTGCTTGGTGGGCACGTGGCGACGTCGCAAGCGCGCTGCAGGACTTCGACCAGGCCATCAAGCTTGGATACGAAACGCCGCACGCCTTCAGCAGTCGCGGTCTTTTTCATGCGGCCAACGGCGACGCGAGTCTTGCGCTCGCAGATTTTGAAACCGCTATCGAATTGGATCCCGAAGACGTCAGTCTATTGATCAACCGCGCCGCCATTCATTTATCGATCGGAAACGTGGAACTCGCGCTGGCTGACTATGACGCCGCGATCGCAAAAGACCCCGACAACCAGAATGTGCTTCATCAACGCGCGATTGCCTACAAATCGTCCGGACAGTTCGAGGCTGCCTCTAACGACTTCACGCGTTTGATCGAAATCGATTCGAGTGACTACCGGGCGATCATGGGAAGGGGATTCCTCGCGTTCCAACAAGAAAACCATGGTGACGCGGTTCAGGACTTTGGCCGTGCGATCGAGCTCAATCCGGACGATGCGATTGCTTGGAACAATCGTGGTTACAACCGATTTCAACTGGATCAGTTCGAAGGCGCGATCGCCGACTACCGGCAAGCGGTCAAGCTGGAGCCGACGTACGGACTCGCGCTTCAGAATCTCGCGTGGGCGCTGGCAACGTGCTCGGACGAGTCCTTGCGTGAGCCCGAAGAGGCGATTCGCGTGGCGGAGGCGGCTTGCAAGCTGAGCAACTATGACTCCGTCGCGGATCTCTCGGCGCTCGCCGCCGCATGCGCGGCCGCGGGCAAGTTTGAAAGGGCCGTCGGCTGGCAAGAGAAGGTGGTCGCGATGGTTGATGAGCAGTACAAAGACTTCGCCACCGCAACGCTACGTCGCTACGAACAGAAGCAGCCTTTTGCCTCGAAGTCAGGCAAGTGAGTTCTTCGGCGCCTTAGTCGATCCATCTTGCTAGACCGTGTCGCGAAATCGAATCTCGCCGCCGACGATTGTTTGCTTCACACGCCCGATGAGTTCTACTCCGGCGAACGGTGTGCTGACGCAGGTCGATCGGAACGAAGTCGGTTCGACTCGCCAGCCGGCATTTGGATCGATGATCGTGACATCCGCCGGTGCCCCAACACGCAGCGTTCCGGCATTGAGCCCGGCGATTTGCGCGGGACGTGTCGACATGCGGTCAATTAATTCGATCCAGTCCATGACGCCGGAATGAACCAGCGCCGTTGCCGCCGTCGCCAGTGCGGTTTCTAAGGACGATACGCCGAATGGGGATTCATCGAGATCGTTCATCATTTTTTCGCGGCTTCGGGGCATGTGCCCGGATTGAATGGCATCGATCGTTCGATCCTTGACCGCTTGGCAAAGAGTCGAAACGTGGTTCACGCTTCGCATCGGCGGATGAACCTTAAAGCGAGACTCGTAGGACCTCATCTCCGTGTCCGAGAGCAGCAAGTTGTGTGGACAGACGGAGGCGGACACGACAACACCGCGGCTTTTCACTCGTCGAAGCATGTCGACGGCTCCCATTGTGCTGACCGGACCGACGTGCAAACGCCCATCGGTTGCTTCCGCAAGTCTGACGTCCCTGGCGACCGCCAAGTCTTCCGCTTCGGTCGGTAGTCCCTTCAGGCCGAGGACCAACGAAACCTGTCCGTCATGCATGACTCCACCGGCCGCGAGTTCGGGGACTTCGGGGCGATCAAAAATCGGCCGATCGAGCATCCGGCAGTATTCGAGGGCTCTTTTCATCAGTGCGTCGTTGGGAACTGATTTTGGCGCGTCGCTGAATCCGACGGCGCCGGCTTCGGCCAAAAGTCCGAGCTCCGCCATTTGCTCGCCTTGACGACCTCGGCTCAGGCAACCCACCACGTGGACACGTGCGCCGCCGGCTTTAGATGCTTTCTGACGAACGAACTCGACCGCCCCGTGTGAATCGATCACCGGATCCGTGCTTGCGCTCGCGAGAATCGATGTGTATCCACCTGCGAGTGCCGCATGCGCGCCGCTTTCAATGGTTTCGTCTTCTTCAAAGCCCGGCTCTCGTAATTCGACGCCTAGATCAACCAACCCCGGTGCAACCAATGCACCGTTGGCATCAAGTGATCGGTACGTCGACGGTATTTGTTCTTGCGCAGGGTCGATTGCGATGATGCATCCGTCCGCGATCAAGAGACGACCCGTTCGGTTCAGGTTTTGACTCGGGTCAATCAGCGTTCCGTTTTCAATCAGCAGTGGATCATTCATGGATCGAAACGGTTCCACGGTACGAGAATTTGCATGTGGGCGGATGTCGTAGAGATGGAGTCTTATTCTTTGCGGTCGTCGGCGCTTGCGAGTAGGTAGAGTGCGGCCATACGAACGGCAATTCCGTTGTTGACCTGTTCCAAAATGACGGAGTGCGGGCCGTCGGCGACTTCCGGTGTGATCTCGACGCCTCGATTGATCGGGCCGGGGGCCATGATCAAAATGTCGTCTTTGGCTTGACGCATCCGTTTCGCATTCATTGCGTAGAGCGCGGCATACTCGTGGACGCTCGGAAACGGCCTCGCGTTCTGACGTTCAAACTGGATGCGCAACAAGTTCAACACATCGCAGCGGGGCAGGATTTCATCAAGGTGATGAGCGACCTCAAATCCCAGCTCTTGCCAACGCGGGCTGACAAGTGTCGGGGGTCCGCAAATGATCACATGTGCCCCAAGCGTCCGCAGTCCCCAAATGTTGCTCCGGGCCGTACGGCTGTGAGCGATGTCACCCACCAGTGCGACGGTGAGGCCTTCGATCGTTCCTCGGCTTTGGCGGATTGTGAGCAGATCGAGCAGTCCCTGCGTCGGGTGCTCGTGCGGTCCATCACCCGCGTTCAGCACGCAGCATTCGAGTTCTCGCGCAAGAAGGTGCGGAGTTCCCGGTGTCACGTGACGCGTGACCACCCAGTCGACGCCCATCGCTTCGATGGTCTTTGCCGTGTCGGCAAAAGTCTCGCCCTTCGCGGTGCTCGACCCCGATGAACCGAACTCGACCGTGTCGGCCCCCAGTCGCTTGGCCGCGAGGGAAAAGCTATTGCGTGTGCGTGTGCTGTTCTCGAAGAACAAATTCGCGCATGTCCGCCCGCTGAGCAATGAGAGCTTTCGTCGACAACCGTCGGTAGCCTCTTTCAGTACTTGTGCCACGTCTAGAAGCGTCGTGATCTCCTCCGCGGACAACGACTCAAGATCCAAAAGATGACGTCGCGTCCACTTGCGGCTGTGTGGCTCCAAGTCCGGGGCGTTCATGGGGTACGCCTTCTCATTTCAACGTTCGCGTGCCAAGCTTGCTGTAGATTGAACAATGCGAGCCTAACCAATCGATGAGCTTCTCGCGAGCGGGTGTGGAAGCTGGGCGACGGTGAGCATGGAATCGCTTAGCTTGAGGCTGATCGTCATACTGTTTCGTGTCTCAGAAAAACACCGGCATCCGATGGATCGCTGCTTACTCAGACTCTTCATCTCGACGGCTGTCGATCGATGAAAGATCAACGACCTCACTGATCGCGAGTGCCAACCTGCCGATCATCGCAAAATAAATGAACACGACACCGATGGTGAGTGTGACGCCGATGGCAATCGCCGACGGTGAATAATCGCAGAAGAAGAAGTACACATAGAGAATCAAGAAAGCGAGGCCGGAGGAGAAGTAAAAAGCTCCCCAATCGTCTTGGCACCGCGTGATGCTTCTTCCGATCGCCGGAGAGAACGGCGTCGTGATGCTTTGGCCATCCAACATCGACAACAAGATCGGCGCGAAACCGACGAAGATGAAAAGAAACACGAAGGCAATCCCGACATACGCGGGAGCTCCGAGCAGCGCGACGACCATCGATGCCGGGCCGACCGCAATGCCCGTCGCCGCAAGCACTAATACGATGTTCTCCATCCATGCGGCGGGATCGAGCACCGGCCAGTCATCGACTTGCTCGTGCTGATTCGCAACGGCATAGAGAATCGCGAACGCGCAGCAAACCGTCATCGCCGTCCCGATCAACGTGATGGGAACGAGCCCCAACATCAGCCAGGGGTAAGAAGCAACGATAGCCGCCGGGACGCCGATGAAGAGACTCAGCGCGAAGAAGTGAAGGAGGACGCCCAGGTCTTTGAAGATTGAGAAAATCGACTTGAACCAACCGGCGACGTCAGGCGAATCATAAGCCGGTGTAAATTCTGGCCCCTTTGGTTCTTCCGACGCTTTTTCAAGTAACTCTTTGGCAGAGGTTCGGTAGGGGTCTGCCGGCCGAGACTCAGACACCTGTCCCAACTGCAAATCGCTTCCTTGCATGGTGGGTTTGTTATCGATCCGTCCCTTCGGAGGCGGCGGGACCTTCACATCCGACAAGCAGTCACTGCAGTGGATCGTCTGTCCTTGTTTATCGGCCGTTGCATAAAGCACCGTTTCGCAGATGGGGCATCTGACACGGTAGCTTTCATTAGAGGCGACCGATGCGGCTTCTTTTAAGTCTTGATCGGCATCCGGCAGGTTTGCAAAGAGATCTTCCGAATCGACTGCTTGCGGAAGCGTGTCGGTAAACATCGGCGACGGCGCCGCGCGGGGAGCCGGCGGCGCCAGCGAGAAAGGATCGTCACTTTCGTCAACCGTTACGAAAGGGTCATCGTCTTCCACGAAAGGACTCTCGGCATCGGTCGGCCCATCTGCCATCGTTTCAGCGAGATCCGGCGCGGTGGCGACAGTCTCCGAGGGAGCCATCGTCGGCGACGTGGGGGAATCGTCGAGATTCAGCCAGTCGTCGTCTTCGCTATCCACGTTGCCAACCATGGGCGCGTAGATTGCTTCGTTACATGTCGGGCACGTGATCCGCTTGCCACCAGACGAAGCGGGAATCGAGATGGCCTGTTGGCACTTTGGGCAATTGAACTTTGCAGGCGACATGGGGCGGCGGAGGAGTTCTCGCGATCGATTTCACTTGACTCTTCCTAGCCTAACCGAATCCGGCCCGATTCGTTAGCGATTCCGGATCGGTGCACCGGATGAAGCGGGCTTCAACGCCGCCCATCCGCTTGCCAACTATCGACGCATCACGAGGTTCACGAGCGACTCCACTCCGCCAATTTTCTTTTGCGTGATTTGCACACGGTCGCCTGCTCGCAATTCGTAATCCGTTGCCGGATCGATTTCTCCAGCATCATTGAATCGCACGACCATTCGAACACCCGTCGGAGATTCGGGAGACGGGCGAAACACGGTCGCTTGCAGGCCGCCGATTTTGGATCGCACTCCGGTCTGTTCCAGCAGCTCGCTCACGAACGCCGATTTCTCACCGGGCGGTAGCGGGAGCACGCGTATCGGTTCCGAGTCACCCGCGACTTGGAGCACGACGGCGTTTTGGTTCTTTGCTTCCCGTATTCGCTGGTAGACTTCCATGTTCATCGAGTTTTCGCCGGAAAAGGCCGGGGCGGTCCCGTCAACCATTCGGTAGGGCGAACGATTCTTTTGACCCGGAAACAGGATGTTGGAGGAAGGCGACATCAAGTCGAGTGACTTGAAGGTTGGCATCTCAGGAAGCTGTGTGCAGCCGCAGCTGCCGAGAAACACGGCGGTGAGAATCCAGCTCCAAATGGCGGCGGGACGTGTTCGTGACATGAGAGGTCAGACTTCGTTGGAGTGCGAGAGGGAGGCCTAGGGGATTTATTCGGCTACCCGTCCACGCAACTTAAGGATTCCGGCTTTTTTTGTTCAAGATTCTGCGGCGGGACATTCCCAGGTTTCACCAACCCAGTTCGCTCTGTAGATTCCCTGCAGTGCGACCGCCCATCTGTGAGGGGCGCGTCGATTCGTGAATCAGAATAGGGCTCTTCCTATGGCACTTTCCGTCGACGAAATCCAGAAGTTAGCTTCGCTGGCTCGCCTGGAGCTTTCCGATCAAGAGGCTGCCGAACTTGCTCCGCAGCTGGACAACATTCTCGGATTTGTTGATCGACTGTCTGAGCTTGATACGGATGGCGTCGAGCCCATGACAAGTGCACTTGATGTGCACAATCGATGGCGCGCAGATCAGCCGGTGCAAAGTCTCAGCCGTGATCAAGCACTTTCAGCTGCTCCGTCATCGGACGAAGAGTGCTTCCTCGTGCCTCCGGTATTGAAGGCGAAGTCTTAACGCCCGATTTGAGCGTGCTGCAGGCTGCATCCCGCCGCAAGCCCGTGGGCCGTCATCAAGGAGCCCTTGGCGACGATGATGCGGCAGCCCGTTTACCGACGGGCCTGGAACTTGCCATAGCCGATCGCGACTGCGATACCGGCGACAAGGCCACAGGCGTGCCCATCCCAGGAAACGCCTTCGGCGCCGGGAAGCAAACCGTAGAGGATGGTTGTTCCGAACAAGACACCGACGGCAAGAGCAACGAGAACGGGAACGGGACGTCGGTCGAAGTATCCGAGGCAGATCATCAGTCCGACCAGCCCGAAGATCACCAAGCTTGATCCGATGTGGTTCGCACTACGGCCAACGACCCAAAGCAGCACGCCTCCAGCCAATGCCGTCACGATCGCGAGCTGTTTCGCGCGCGTCTGCGAGCCTGATAAAAGTGCTAAGAGAATTCCTAGCGAAACGGAATTTCCAAGCAAATGGCCAAACCCGCCGTGCAGAAACGGCATCGTGACGACACCAAGCAAGCCCTTCAACTTCCTCGGAAAAAGACCGAATGCAGCTAGGTCGTAGGGGACGGTGGCGTCAACGATT
>JBCCOI010000326.1:0-8181 GCA_039025515.1 Planctomycetota bacterium | reverse complement strand
TTCGGCGGTGCGGCGATTGATGGCCAAGTCACCGGACGAACGCTTTCAAAGTCCGGCGGATCTGTTGCACTTTTTGGACACCCCCGTCGCCTCGGTGTCCGCGACCGTGCTGCGGTCCCATCGCGCGGGCGTCACGACTCAATTGCAACGCGCGGTTTCCGAGGTGGATCACTTCCGCCGTCGTCGTCGATTTCGCCGCGCGTTTGCGATCATCGCCCTCTCCGCGGTAGGCTTCGCCGGCTATGCGTGGTCCGCCGGCCGCCCAGGCACAACGTTGATGCAGCGACTGCGGCCCGAGACCGTGGCAAAAATGCCATCAGCCCAAGAACAATTCTTGCTCGCGATGCGACGCGATGACGAGGCCGGATGGCGGGCGGTCGGAAGCTATTTTCCAGCGGGTGTGGATCTGGAAACCGATCGTTATCGCATCAAAAGCAGGCTCCAATTGGGCCGGCACCTTGCCGAAACCGATCGTTTGCCCGAAGCCTTTGAAGTCTTGAGACAAGTGGCCGAATCCGAGACCGCCCAACGAAGTTATCGCGTGATCGCCCTGGCCACGATCTTGGATCGGCTGCCGAGTCAATTGACGGCCGACGACCGATTCGTGTGGGACACGCAATTGAAAGAGCAATGGGAGGCGTTCAAAAAGTTATCGCCACCCGAAGACATTCAACGAATCCGCAGTCGCCTCCCCGCCGCCATCGTCGGCCGTCTGGAATCGTCGTAGCGATCCGTTACGGTCACGCGCGGGCACACCCGCCGTTCAAAAGAACTGGCGTAGCCGTCGTTCGCCAGAACGCGGAAAGAAACGCGTAGCCGACGTTCGCCAAAACGCGGAAAAAAACGCGTAGCCGCCGTTCACCAGAACGCGAAAAAAACGTGTAGCCGACGTTCGCCAGAACGCGGACAAAAATTGCATACCCGCACTTCAACAGAACACCCGTAGCGCGGACCTTCAAAAGGTTGGAGTTGCAGTCGAACCGGTCTGCGCATCATTTGTTCGTGCCTCGGAGATCGTCCTCTTGAGATCTGCCGCTCCTGATCTCCGCTGCAACGAGTTCACTCAGATGTCGTCGAATCCTTCGTCAACGGCGATGGCGGCAAGACGCTTCATCGTCGCAAGATCGCCGATCTCCGCCTGTGCGAGCGACGCGGTTTGAACAGCGGTGTCCAAATCTCCGAAGTGCATTCCACCCTCCGAATTCGTTTCCACACCGACCGCCTTGTGCAGGGTTTCCCAAGAGTCGAATTGCAGGCGAACGTCTTTCCACTCTGAGTCACGCTGGTCGATCAGAACAAATGGGGCGAACGTCGTCTCGTCTCGTCTCGTCCGTCTGTGAACGTTGGCGTCTTCATTTCGAATGCTCCTTGAGAACTTGGGGAACGTCATTTTGTGCGAGTCGATGACGCGTACTGGCGGAAGTTTGGAACGGGTGCCGGATTCAGATGGATGCCAATCACCCCAAAGTTCCCGTCGGATGCCATCACCTTTTCCCATGCAGTTTTGTCGAACCGGTCATTCGTGCCAAAAGAAACGCCGGCAACAGTCCCGTCGGGTCGAAGCCGCACCGAGGACACTTCAAGCAAAACAAATACCGGAGAGCCAGCCACCTCGCCATTCAACTTTGATTGAATACGAACTGGCACCTACATTGCAAGCTCATATCGACCGCCAAAGTAGGCGACAGAGTTCCACACCGGACGCGACGGTTCCCCGAAGTAGGTGACGAAGTGGCGGCAGTCGGAAAATGTCGCATCCATTTGGGCCGCGGGTTCAATAAGTTGAACGCCATTTTCCGCGAATTCCTGGTGATTTCGATTGGCAGTGGCGGGAGCGATGTATGCCAAGACAACCAACACGATCCATGCGGAAGTGAAAAGCACCAAAGGCAATGCCAATGCACCACAGGCGATGATCATCGCTCGCTTCACGCGCATCGCTCGTTGCAGAAAGTGCCGGGGATTACTGAGTCGTGAAGGCGAAGTCTTACTCCGGGAGTTTGCTGCCCGCCGCTCCGTTTCACGGTTCTGTTCTGCCTTCGGCTGGTTCGATCGAGGCCAGCACCGCCCGGATGAACGGTGCTTTTCCGGCAAGATACTCGCCGATGCCCTCGCTGTTCTCCCGCTCCAACTTGCGTTTAAGGAGCCCGTATTGTCTTCGCAAGTCGTCACAAGTCCGAAGCTGGTCACGAAACTTCAACATACTGTCGATTTGAAAGTGCTGCCTCCGGCAGACATGGAGTTTGTGTGTGCGTACACCATTCAAGCTACGTTTAAAGAATAAATGACCACTTGAGAGATCTCCACCACGTGTGTAGCCGAGACGATCGAGTCGAACCGCCCACCGGTCAGCTGAGTCAACACTAGGAACTACGGCGAGCATGTCGATTTCAGGTTTGGCCAAGAGCCCAGGGATCGCTGTGCTTCCTATGTGGTGGATTGCGATGAGCGTGCCCTCGAAGACTGGTGTCAAACGTTCGACTTCTTCTCTGTACAGTCTCGGCCATTCGGCGTCGTAGTCCGTAATGGTGCTTGTGAGAGGCATCGCTCCTACCCCGGGGCAGCATGTTGGTCATCAGCGGGCGCGGCAAGTTGGATTTTCATTGCTAAAGGCTTGATCCCAGACTCCGTTGCAGCGAATTGTCATCCGGACGGCGGCCTACCGTCGAGGCTGCCATTGATGAACAACTCCTGTGATTTGGCTCCTTCTCCGAGATACGTCTCCACGACCCCTATCGGATCGACATGGATTGCATTTACTTTGATTTGTTCGATCGCTGCTTTCAGCTTCTCACCGCCGCCTTGCCAGACGTCGAAAGTATGGGTGCAATGCTTGCGATCGATTAGGTCCAGGAGAAGTCGCTTAAGTTCCTGGTTGCGGCCTCGAGGTCGGCCTTGTTTGTTCAAACCGATTGAAATTGCCGTTGTAAGCGTCAATCGGCATGGAACCCGGATCAGATGGACCGCCTCGATCAAGCCCGTGATGATGCATCGATCCGCGGTGGTGTTGGACAGGTGTCCCCCCATGTACTTGGCGTATTGGCCGGTCTTCAGCGCCGCGAAGAACGTTCCGTTCCGGCTTTGCCAGTCGCAGCTGGCGCTCGAATAGATGGTTACTTCAGTCACGTGCGTTTATTCAGACCCATCAGCGGAAGCGGTTACCGAACGGGAGGAGTTCGGCTGGATGGCTTCGAACGATGACCGGATACTCCGGTGCAGATGATGGTTATTTTCCATCATGCCACCTGTGGCCACACCAAAGACATTGCCGTGCAAGCGGAGTCCGCACGAGTCGTTTGCACCTTGGACAGCGGTTCAGCGGTAACTCATCGTCCCGCAGAAATTTACGTCGGCAGCGTGAGACATCGACAGGCCTTCGATCGGATAGCGTTACGGATCAACGGACGGGCAAGAAAGAGTCTCCACGTCAGACGGCGAAGCTTCGCATTCCCGATGCAATGCATTGTCGGGTGGCGGCGAAAGGTCCACCTGTTGGGATTAAATCATCCACCGCCACGCTGCTGTATGCGGTGTTGATCTGACATCTTCGGCGGCCCGTTTGACGCGGCAGGCCACGCGAGCGGAAAACCACGTCGGGAGGTCGACAGCCTGGACTTCGTCCGCGTCGGTGACGGTTTCGCCCAGCCGGAGTCTAAGGCACGCCGCACTCGGCAGCAACAAAAAGAGGCCGTCGGGCATCCAACGCATTGACGGGGCCGAGTCAAAGTCCGGAACGCAGCCAGAGAATTTGTCCGGTGTGATGCTTCCCGTGCCATGCATAGTACGCCAATGCAGAATTCAGCGTGACCGTTGCTTTCGTTTCCGGGTGAACGAAAGCCCGCTTGTAATCTCCCGGCGTGAGTGTCGTCAACAATTGACACCAGCGTGAGTGGAGCCCGCACAGCAATTGCACCGATGGAGCAACGGCTCCGATCCGAGATTCGGATAGATCCGACCAAAGTCCTTCGTCGTAGGCTTTGATCGTCGGCGTGGATTCTGTGAGCGCCCATTTGAAACGCACATAGCTGTTTAGGTGGCTATCGGCGACGTGATGGACAATTTGCCGGATTGTCCAATTGCGATATTTTGTGTCGAGCTGCGAGTCGGACAATCCATCAATGGCTGTCTGAAGTTGCGCAGGAAGACGCGAGAGATCGGCAATCCAAGCACATCGCATATCGTCGGTGACCTGAGCCGACGGAGTGAACGGGCCCACTGGGAATTCTGGCGGGTCAGTTTGCATTCAGCACAGTCCAATTTCCATTTGCCGACGAACGGCCCGCATCACTGGGCCGCCGCCATCGATCATCCATTTCAAAACGCCCTGTCGGCGGCTCCGCGCCCATCGCTTGGTTCTGTTTTCTTCTTTGTGGCGACCTTGTCGACACCTAATGAAGCCAATTGTTCATCAAGCAATGGTTGGAGTTTAGCAGCATGCTCAGGAACAAGGTCGATCGCGTGACGCAATCCCTGAACGAAACGAGCCGACTCAGCGACGTCGTCCGGCATTTCATTGAAAAATGTCCACTGCCAAGTGCAGCTGCCAACGTGCGCCGAAACAATACGACCATCGACAGTAACGATCGTTTGATGATCGTAGCTCCGTTCCGGTTTGAAACTATGGATCTTGCATCGACCATAGTCGTCAGTCCTCGCCGGAGTATCTACCGCGAGCAGCTGTTTCGTCGTCGAGCCAACCGTTAATTTTTCGTTCGCGAGCGCAACGACGACTGGGTCCGGGACAGATCGCATCATGCGGTAGTCGCGAAATTCGCGCACCGAGCGAATACCGTTTGCGTAGCAGTACACTGCAAACCCAGCGCAAGCGACCACGCCAACAAAAGCAACGAACTTGATTGCACGCACGATCATCAGACTCTGGCGGAAAGGTAGCGATCAGCGGGCGGCAGGAGTTGACTCGCCATTGCCAGAAACGTCCCCACCACCGCTCCGTTGCATCGCATGGTTCGTCGCATCTTTGGAGCGGTCAACGATGTGACGGCCGGAGTCGCGTTGTTGACGCTGTAAATCGTCCACGATCCGATCCAGGTCGTTGTCAAACTTGGCGGCGAGTCGGTGCCTTGACTCTCGGATTTGTTGGGTGATTGGGTCAGTCATCGGAATCCCCCGGAATCTCGGGTGGGGTGCAAATGATCGGAGGCTCGAAACCGGCAACACGGCAGGTCAGCTCGATCTTTGATCGCATGGTTGCATTGGCAATATGTTTGAAGTTCCACGTCACCAAATATTGTACGCGTTGAACCGCAGTAACGGCAATGTGCAACGCGTCGCGCGGTTCGGATTGCGGAACGGCACCCTCGGCATTGAGCACGCGTGCCAACGCTCGAGCATCGTCTGTGATTGCGAGGACAGTCAGATCCGCGAGCACATCGAGACGCTCTTGTGCGGCCGCTGGATCGCCGTCGCCACATTCATCGATGACAAGCTGTGATATTGCGAGTTCGTACTGCGCCGAGGCGTATTCCCACCAAGCACGTGTTGCCCGTTGGCGTGACGCCACATCAGGGTTTGCGTGAATGCGTCCGGCGACATTACCAATCACGGTTGTTTCAACGCAGATCAATTCCATCGCGTCATTTTCCTGTCGACGAACGTCCGCGATCAGCGGGCGGCGGGAGTTGACTCGCCATTGCCAGAAACGTCTCCACCGCCGCTCCGTTGCATCCCATGGTTCGTCGTCCACACGGGTAAACGGCAAGGCAAGCACACGACCTTGCGTCCTGAGGCGGTCTCGCGTTGCCGCAGATCAGCCCCGATGCGGCCGACGTCGTTAGCAAACTGACTTGCGAGTCGGCGTCGGATCTCGCGAATTTCTTCTGTGATTGGGTTAGGAACCATCGTCAATCCCCGAAAGTTCGTCTGGTGTGCAGATCACCTCAGCAAGCATCTGGGAAAATATGTGTGTAATCGAGTCCAATGAGCGCGAGGAGATCCACCGCCGCTGCAGCGGTATGATCGTCGCCAACAATTAGGAGCGACCGATCCGTTCGCTCTCGTCGAGTTTTGACCACGGTGTTGTTGAGCCATTCTCGCGCGAGCGATACGGCCACATCGTAAATCGGCAATCGCCGCACCTCCAAAAACAACCGCGACGACCGTTCGGCGAAAACGCGGAACTCAGGTTCCCGTCGAGCCTTGGAGATCGCGATATCCTGTTCGGTAATGCTGAAGTCACGCATTTGCCTGCCTGCGAACGAAACGCGATCTATCCGGGCAGTAGGCCAAAAAGAGCCCCGCCATGCCGATCGCATGTTGGGTACGACTGCACGGATAGATCGTGCGTTGAACCTTGCAGGGGCTGCTCCGTCTGTCTCCCTTGCGCTTTCTAGTAGGACTTCCGATGACTCGTCGTCACCATTCTGAAAGTCGAAATGCGGTTTGGATCTTGCCCATGTCGGAGTGTACCACAAGTTCGGCAGGATGGTGGCTCGGAGGCCACCATCCATTGTCGGCCGGATGCCGACCGGGAAACACAGCCCTATTAAGTCCAACGCCAGCGATACCCGAGTCGTGGCACTTGATTTTTCATTGTCAAAAACGACGATTCTGCGACTTCGGTTCAGCGCATGGTTCGTCGAGCATTGGTTTTCGGGTCAAGTATGCCCGTCAATACCATATTCACGACGGAACCGCGCGATTTCATCAGTCGTTGGAAAATGATCGAAATCCACGGAGTCCTCGAAAACCGCTTCCGGCTGGCCAGGAGGTGCACCGCTGCCAACCACAAATGGAATGACCCATTCGTCACGACGGACGTCATCCCACCACCCGCGAAACGCAACGAAAAGCGTGTACCGATTTTCACGCTCCGTGACCGCGACAACACGATTGGGCATTGATTGGTCGAGGACCCAGATTGGATTTCGTGATGGAATCTTGAGGTCTCTTCGAAGCGATGGTACGACGGCAGGCTCCCGTGGTATCAACGCGAACACAATTGCGGTAACGGTCACAAAAAAGATAAGCGTCAACAGGCGGTATCGCATCTCGCAGAGCGTTCCCAATTCGACGAATGTTAGAATTCACGGGCGACCGACGATTGACTTAGTGCCGTAAGAACGATCCGGTCGGTCGCTCCCGTGCAATTCCATTGTTTTGTCTATTTTGTCAGCGCGAAAGATCTTCGAGTCGAAGTGACCGAGAATTTCATTTGCCGGATCGAAAAATAACATGGGTGTGCATAATTCGTTCAGACGCGAGTATCGGCGTGTCCGCCGTCCCAGTTAATCCGGAGAATTCGTGTCGCCAAGAACCCAACGAGAAGGCCGAGTGTCACGGCGGTGACTCCGCCTACCGAAAACGCCGATATAGATCCCAACCGCGGTTCCAATGCGGTGAGTGTCCCCTCAAACGTATTCAGGATCAGCGGAATCATCAAAGCGAATGCGAGTGCCTTCCGCCACGGAACTTTGACGACCAGGCAAATCCCGAAAACAAGTATTGCAGTGAACAGTGTTGCCCCAATCAATCCGCCCCAGAAACCGAGTAACTCGATGAAGTCTCCACGGAATTTCTCCGTAGCACCAAGGATGACAACCAGTACAACGAAGCCCGCGACTCCGGGCAGTGGTGTTGACGCTTTTTCAGTCATCCGGGTCGGGCTCCAATGATAACGTTGACGCGATAATCTGGCATAAATTTGATGACAGAACGTTGGTGTTGAACGGGTGCGAACGGGCCTTCAACCATCAGAATAGGCGTTGATGAGCACTCCGGTCCAGCACATGGTTCGCCATTAGATCCTGAGTAAGAAATCCACAAAAGGAATGCCGATGAGCGCCGGCATCACCAACGATGCCAGAAAGTACTTTGCGCCTCGCCCGTAACGCAAGCATGAATAGGCGCTCACAATTAGCAGGTAAAGGTCAGATAGAATTGAGACGAGGACACATGGAACGACGATCAGCAGCATAAGGTTGGACAGCGTCGACTGTTCTGCCAGCCCGAAACCGAGCCAAAAGAAGCCGCTGAAAACACCAAAGATCAAAAAGACCAGATGATACTTAAAGGCCGCTCTCAATCGTGCATCGAGCGGCCCCTTCAAACTCGCGTGATTGGAAACGGATTCCTGCGAAGGCGGATAGTAGGGATTTTCGTTCATCTTAGTGAAGATCCCGGAAGGTCGGGTAATCTTCGCGAAATATTGCCACTCAGCGAACG
>JBCCOI010000325.1:0-8206 GCA_039025515.1 Planctomycetota bacterium | reverse complement strand
TACGAGACGTTTGACGAAAAGCGACTTTCAAACAGCTACGACATGGTTGGCTCAATGCAACAGCGACTCGAAGCCTACCAGAAAGACGGCAACCTAGAGCACATGGTCGACGTCGCGAACCTGTGCATGATCGAGTTTGAACGCCCTAGTCATCGTAAGCCTACGTGGGCTGCTATTGATGATGGAATCCATGTGGGGAAGAGATGATCCTACTGAAAGCCCTCTTACTCATCGCTCTTGCCGTCGTCGCAGTTATTGGACTGGCAAACCTTCCTGAACCAGTTGACGTTCCATCGTGGGACAGATTGAAACTTCTAGCCAAGGACAAAAGGAGTCAAGGCAATGTTAGTGCTCAGCAGACACAAGGACGAAACGATCATGATCGGTGACGAGGTCCAAGTCACGATCGTTGATGTCAGAGGTGACAAGGTGCGACTCGGCATCGAAGCGCCGCAACACATCGCTGTTCACCGCCGGGAGGTGTACGACACGATCAAACGCGAATCAGAGAAATAGAAACAAGCACGGCATGTTGCCGCGCAAGAGGGGGAGGCTGGGATTCTTCACTTCATCCGTGGGGTCCCAGCCTTCTTTTTCCCAAACCCAAAGGAGATTTGAAATCATGCAAGTAACACTCACCAATGCCGAATTGCTCGAAGCACCTGAAGTGGTTCGAAACTGGATCACGTCGCGGCTCAGTCCATCGCCAACGGAAGAAACGAAGCCGATTCCAAAGATGGAAGAGGTGCTTGAACTCGCCGCAAAGCTACTTGAAAAGGACAAAGCAGTTCTGAAGAGCATTCTTCAGAAGTTCGGCATCAAGGGCGTCAAGGCATGTCCTGAAGACAAACTTGCCGACTTGCTGGCGGAGATCGCGGTCCATGCATAGCAAGCTAAGCCCCTCATCCGCTTCGAGGTGGCTTGCTTGTCCCGGCAGTCTTGAGGGTGGATGCAATGAGAACGGTTCGAGTTCCTACGCTGCGGAAGGCAGCGTAGCTCACAACCTTGCCGAAGACTGCTATTTGCTTGGGCTCTCACCGCATGACTTCGTCGGTCAGGCGAGGACGTATGACGGTCACGAGATCGAGATCACCAAGGAGATGGCCGACGCGGTTCAGATCTATCTAGACGTGATCGAAACGCAGAGTGCTAGATACGACGTCTACTTGGAAACGCGAATCGAACATTCAGAGATTTATGATTTTGGTGGGACAATTGATTGTGCCATCCCATCTCATAGAAGAATTATCGACTTCAAGTATGGGGCGGGAATTCCGGTTGATGTCATCAACAATGATCAACTTGCTTGTTACGCGTTGCTGTACTTTGACCGATTTGAGCAGTTCGGGTTTTTCCCCATAGAAGTCACGATCGTTCAGCCACGAGCCAACCATTCTGATGGCCCGGTAAGGACTTGGACGATCTCAACGGAGTACCTCAAGGACTTCAAAGCAAAGATCGAAGCCGTTGCAAGCGGCGATCGTGCTGGCGAACTTCACGCCGGCGATCACTGCAAGTGGTGCCCTCGCGCGGCAGAGTGCCCGGAGCTCTATGAGCTCACGATCAAGACGGCGAAAGAAGAGTTTGACGAAAGCGAACTGACGCCAGAGGTCGCCGCCGAAGTGCTCTCCAGGCGATCGGCGATCAAGACCTATCTCGATGCGGTCGAAAAGTGGTCCCACGGTCAGCTTGATAAGGGCGAGTCCGTTCCTGGCTACAAGCTGGTGAACACCTATGGGAACAGACGCTACCGCGTCTCGGAAGATGAGATCGTTCGCAAATGCCGAAATCGAAAGTTCGGCAAGAAGCTCATCTTCAAAACTGAACTACTGAGTCCCGCACAACTTGAAAAGGTTGTCGGCAAGGAACTGGTAGCAGACATGGTCGAACGACCACACAAGGGAACGACGGTCGTTCCCGAGTCTGACAAACGCGAAGCCGTCGTGCGTCAATCGGCGGCAGATGAATTCCAAACTGAGGAAACCAATGCCTGACGTAGAAAAAAGAGTCATCACGCCTGTCGCAAGGTTGAGCTTCCCAGCGTTGTTCAAGCCGACTGCGATGGATGACAAGCAAGAGAAAAAATACTCTTGTGAGTTGATCTTCGAGCCCGGCCAAGACCTGAAGAAGCTCGAAGCGGCGGCGAAACAAGCTCTCAAAGACAAGTGGGGCGACAAAGTCCCGAAGAAGCTTCGCATGCCATTTCGCAGTGGAAACGAAGACCGAGAAGACAAGGATGGATACGAAGATTGCGTATTCATCGGTGCTCGGTCGAAAGACCGGCCTGGCGTGGTCATCGGTCCGAACCGCGAAACCTGCTTCGAAGACCGGCAGGGTGAGGTTTACGGCGGTTGCTACGTCAAGGCGAGCGTCACCGCGTTTGCCTATGACGTCAACGGCAACAAGGGTGTTGCCTTCGCACTGAACAACGTTTGGAAGATTCGCGAGGGCGAACCGTTCGGTGCTGGCAGAATGAACGCTGAGGACGAATTCGCCGACGAAGAAGTCGACGCGGAAGCGTTTGGGGAAGAAGAGGACGCTGACGATTTGCTTGGCGTCTGATGCTCACGATCGATTTCGAAACGCGTAGTCGAGTGGACTTGAAGAAGTGCGGGACCAGTGTCTACGCACGCCATCCTTCCACGGAAATCATGTGTCTTGCTTGGGCAATGCACATGGATGACGTGAAGGTATGGAAGCCCGGAGACGATCCGAAGGATCTGATCTATGCGAGCTATGTCGCTACGAGAGTTGAAGCTCACAACGCGTTTTTCGAACGACTGATTTGGCACCACATCTGCCACACGCGATTGGGCTGGCCCGATGTGGATTTTGAAAAGTGGCGGTGCTCTCTCGCCGCCTGCAGTCGTCTCGCATTGCCCCGTTCTCTTGACGGGGCCGGCGTGGCGGTTGGTGTTGAGATCCGAAAAGATGACGCCGGCAAAAAGATCATGCAGCGGCTTTGCAAGCCGAAGAAGCCGAGCAAGAAAGACCCATCGGAGTGGGACAACGATCCGACCAAGTTCGAAAGGCTCTACAGCTATTGTGCCCGCGACGTGGAAAGCGAGCGGGCAATTTCCGAAGCGATCAGGCCACTCACATCATCGGAACTGAAAGTTTGGCAACTCGACCAGCGGATTAACCTTCGCGGCATTGCGGTCGATCGCATCGCGATTGAGAACGCCATCGAAGTCGTCGAAGCGGTCGGAGAAGAAAACAACAAACGCATCGCGGTCCTGACGAATGACTCGGTCAAATCGACGAACCAAGTCAAAGCGATTTGCGACTGGATCGAACAAGCCAGCGGCGAGCGTCCGGATTCGCTGGCAAAGGGATCAATCGAATCGCTCCTAGAGCGGGAAGACATCAGTCCCAACGTTCGGTCAGTGCTTGAGTTACGGCTTCGCAGTGCCAAGGCATCGGTCAAGAAACTCAAGGCGATGCTCGATCGGTGTGACGATGACAATCGCATCCGGGGCAATCTGGTTTATCACGGTGCGAGCACAGGACGTTGGGCCGGCGCTGGGATTCAGATTCAGAATTTCACGCGAGGCACGCTGAGCGAGTTTGAAACGGATCTCGTTCATAGGATGCTGCCGGCCAGCGATGCTGATCTTCTTGAGATGCTTTTCGGCGATGCCCTTGAGAGTATCAGCGGTTCGCTTCGCAGCATGGTCGTTTCGGAGCCTGGCAAAAGGCTGTTGGTCTGTGACTTCGCCCAGATCGAAGCTCGCGTCCTGGCCTGGCTTGCCGGGCAAGATGATCTTCTAGCGGACTTCAAGGCAAACAAAGACGTCTACGTGGCGATGGCTTCGCGGATTTATGAGACGCCCGAAAACGAGATCAATAAGTCACAGCGGTTCTTTGGGAAAACGGCTGTGCTCGGTCTCGGTTACGGCATGGGCGCGAAGGCATTCAAGAACTGGGTCAACGTCAACAAGGTTGATTGTGAGCTCGCATTCGCCAAACGGGTTGTGAAGATCTACCGCGACGCCAATGACAAGATCAAGTCGCTTTGGCGAGATGTCGGTACCGCTTGCATTCGTGCGATCGAGACGCAGCAGCCCCACCGCGTCGGACGTTTGGAGATGTCATGCGATTCCGATTGGCTTCGAATCACACTTCCAAGCAAGCGACAGCTTCACTACCGAGAGCCCCACTTGGTGGAAGTGATCGCGCCGTGGTCCGAGGGCCATGAGGGCGACATCATCGCCGACGAAGATGCGAAGCAGCAAATTGAGGATCTCGGCGTCGAGCTTGGGGATCGCACTACCGACCGATGGACCGGATGCAGTGTTCCCAAAGGCGTCATCACTGCTTTGCGAAAGATCGCAAAGACGGATCTGGAGAAGAAAGAACCTCAGTACATCAAGCAGATTCAGTTCTACGGCGTTGCCAGCACGACGCGGAAATGGGGCAAGGAAAGAACCTATGGCGCGAAGCTGGTCGAGAACATCGTGCAAGCGGTCGCTCGCGACTTTCTAGTCGAGGCGATGTTTCGCGTTGAGCGAGCGGGCTATCCGATCGTCGCGACGATTCATGACGAGATCATGAGCGAACGCGAGAACGGCGAAGGGTCGCTTGAAGAGTTTGAATCACTCATGCGGAAGATCCCCAAATGGGGCCGTGGTTGTCCGATTGAAGTGGAGGGCTTTGAAAGTGGCCGCTACCGAAAGTGAGATTGAAGAGAAGTTCGTCCGCTATGCCCTGTCTCTTGGCTGCACTGCGCTGAAGCTTCGCATTGACGGAGCCAACGGATTTCCAGACCGAACGGTAATCACGCCCTCAGGCGTTTTGTTCGCAGAGTTCAAACGGCACGATGGCAAGTTTCGCCCGATGCAACGCGTCTGGATGAAGCGACTGACTTCGATGGGCTATGTGGTCTTGACGCCTCGCGCAGCGGGCGAAGCGGAATCACAGTTAGATGAGTTTTTGAGCCAGGTTCATTAGGCATGATCTACTTTATCCAGCCAAAGTACGGCGGCCTCATAAAGATCGGCTACACGTCAAAAGACCCTGTTGAAAGGTTGCGTGAGTTGCAAACGGGAAGTAGCCAAGAATTGGAACTGCTTATGACTGAACCGGGCACTCTGGGTGATGAAAAGAAGCTTCATGATGAATTTCGTAACTACCGGGTTCGTGGTGAATGGTTTCGGCCTGGTAGGGAATTAGTTCACAGAGTCTTTCGAATAGATGACACGATACAAATGCAGAAGCTTAGGGCATTCGCTGATAGCTATATGTCTTGCCTGTGGTCCCATTGCACCGATGGGGAAGTGGATAGACCCACAGTAAATCTGCTATTTCACCATGCCAAGTATGTAAGGGATAAGTCAGGGTGGTGTTATGACTTTCTAAAACAAAATGGTGTGGTAGATATTAATTGGAAGCATTGCCAATACTTTTTTTCAATCTGTTGGCCTGTTCACAAACCCTGGATGGAATTGAGCAAAGACATCCTCTCCACACTCATCGACCAGAGAGTTGTTGACAAGAATTTAGAGCTTGATCCAAAGGCTGATCGACGGCCTCTTTTCAAGCTTGAGGAGTCAATCGAATGCACCTAAAACCCTTCAAACCATCAACGTGCAAATGCGGTTCTGGTGGCTTCAAAGCTCTCGGCTCTCGGTGGGTCGTGTTGGAACGGCGAGAGTCGCCTAAGTCCTCACAGCTCAAGTGTCTTGAGTGCGGGTGGAAGTGGTGGTCAACGTGTCAGTACGTTAACGAATTGCCGGACCACATCGAGCAAAGCCGCACGGGCATGACCGATCAAGACATTCTTGACCGGATCAACGATGGAACGCTTGTCGTTCAAATGGACAAACCAATCGTTTGGTCTTTCAACACTCGCAGAAAGGTCTGGACGCCACTCACCGCGATCGAACATGAAAGCAACGGTTCGAAGTATCGGTTTGTCAACATTTGCAAACGCCGGATGAAGAAAAAGATTGCTGTTCATCGGCTCGTCTGGATGTTCGCACATCGTCAGTTGGTTCCCGAAGGCTACGACGTCGATCACATCGAAGGCAAAGTCAGCGACCGCATCGAGAACTTACAGCTTCTCGAATCTTCGCGGAATCGAAGCAAGGGAGCCTACATCGAAGACCAACAAGAGGAACTTCCGTTTTGAAGAAGTTCGTTCCTCACGCGTATCAACACCGCTGCCTGTCGTGGTTGATCAAGCGAACAATCGTTGATGACCATGCCGGCGGGGCGTTGTTCCTCGATCCGGGTCTTGGCAAGACGGCGACCACGCTGGCTTGGATCAAGTTGCTTCGGCAACTTGGCAAGGCTCACCGCGTGCTCATCGTCGCGCCGCTTCGCGTCGTCTACAGCGTATGGGGCCAGGAATGTTCGAAATGGGAGCAGTTCGCAGGGCTTCGATGTTCCATTTTGCATGGCAGCAAAGCGGCCAGGGAAAAAGCCCTCGCCGCCGATGCGGATCTGTTTCTGATCAATCCCGAGGGCATGGAGTGGCTCAAGGGAACCGGTCGGGACTTCGATGCTCTCGTGGTTGATGAATCGTCCAAGTTCAAGAACTGGTCGGCGAAGCGGACAAAAGCTCTGCGGAAGATGCTCGATTCATTTCGGTACCGCGTCATTCTCACCGGGACTCCGAGCCCCAACGGCATCGCCGATTTGTTCTCGCAGGTGTTCATCGTCGACCAGGGCGAAACGCTCGGCCGCAACGTGACGCAATTCCGAGAACGGTATTTCTATCGCGGCGGGTACGGCGGCTATCAGTGGCTCCCCAACGAAGGCAGTGCGACGGCGATTCAGAAGAAAATCGCACCGCTGGCTATTCGTCTCTCGTCGGAAGACAACCTCGATTTGCCGGAGATGCTCATCAATGACGTCTGGGTGGATCTCCCGAAACCAGTTCTGAAGGACTACAAGCGGCTTGAGCGGGAGATGTTCATCGCATTGGAGTCCGGGGAGGAAATCGTCGCCGGAAATGCTGGATCGAAGTACAACGCCTGTCGCCAGTTCGCCGGCGGAGCGGTTTACGACGAAGAACGGAACGCACAATCGATTCATGACTCCAAGATCACGGCACTCTTGGACTTAATCGATGAGCTGCAGGGCAAGCCGATTCTGATTGCGTACGCCTACACGCATGAGCTTCACCGAATCCAAAAAGCTCTGCCCAAGTGTCCTGCCATCTATGGCGAGACCAGTGGTACCGAGGCGGACCGGTTGATTGAGAAGTGGAACAGCGGCGGTCTACGTGTATTGGCAGTGCAGCCAAAGTCGCTCAGCCACGGCATCAACATGCAAGCTGGACCCGGCCGCGACATCGCGTGGTTCTCACTGACGGACAACCTCGAAGATTACCAACAGCTCAACAAGCGAATCCACCGGCAAGGGGTGACTGGGAATGTCCGGATTCACCGCTTGCTCTCGCGCCGGACGGTCGACGAGGCCATTTCTGCCCGGCTGGAATCGAAGGACAACTCTCAGGCAGCTTTGCTCAATGCCATTCGCGAATACGGGGACCGAGATGATCCCCAAACCTGAATCAATCGGCGTCCGACTGGACATGATCCCCGACGAACTGAAGTGCCAAGACCGCTTTGTGATGTGGGATTGGCACTGGAAGGGCGGCAAATGGGGGAAAGTTCCCAAGCAGCTTGACGGGTCATTTGCCAAGACGAACGACGAAAACACCTGGTGCTCGTTCAAGGATGCGGCCGAGGCGATCGCCGCCGACCGGTTTGCCGGCCTGGGCTTCGTGCTCTTTCCGGGAATCACCGGCGTCGATGTTGACGACTGCTACGACTCCGAGGGCTGGAGCCCCAAAGCGGAGCTGATTCAACATCTGCTGGGCACCTATGCCGAGATGAGTCCGAGCGGCAAAGGGCTCAAGTGCCTCGCGTTCGGACGGCTGGACGACAAGCTCCGCAAGATTTCCCACGGCGAGGGCATCGAGCTCTACGACGGAGCGACAACGAATCGATTCTTCTGCTTGACCGGGCACGTCCTCGAAGGCGAGAAGTATCGAAAGATCGTCGGAGCTCGGGATCAACTGTTCTCAATCCAGTGCATGATCAGCGAGCCAAAGAAGCAGATTCGGGAGTTTCAGGAAGATCCGGAGCGAGCATCCAAAGCGATCGACTTCCTCAATCACCTGAGCGACGATCGCGCCGACGAGTACGGAAGCTGGCTCAGTATCGGAATGGCCCTGAATTGGTGTGATCGATCGGAC
>JBCCOI010000324.1:0-8231 GCA_039025515.1 Planctomycetota bacterium | reverse complement strand
GGGGCAGCTTCGGAGACGATGATCATCAGCGGGGCCTTCGGCATGACGAGTGAGAATGCGATGATCTCCTCATCCGCTGGCCCCGCTTTCATTGCAAGATCAATCTCAGCTCGACCTCGAAAAAAGCGCAACTTCAAAACTGACGCGTCGGGTTAGGAAAGAACCGCCACATAAAAACTCACGCGTCGGGTGATCAATCGAAACTTCGCCACGATCAGGTTTGAGATTTCACTTCCTCGAGACTACAGCTCCGCGACGGACGCGAGTATCTCCTCGAATTTGTCTTCACCGCGCAGGGGGGCGAGATCGGGATCGTCTCGAAGTGCAACCTTGTCTCGCCAGCCCGCTTCGAGCAACTGTTGCAAAACGGTATAAGCGGCATCTTTACAACGTTTGGCTGTCTCTGGATTTTCGGCATCACTGCAAAGTGCCAACGTGCAGGCCGCTTGGAACAGCAGCCTGGGATTGCCTTTTCCTTTTTCGATCAAGATGTTCGCTTGCTCTTCCGCTTTGGACACACGGCCGCAGCGAGCAAGAGCCACCGCCCATTCGATTTTGGCTTGCATGTCTTGGGGATCGATCGCTGCGAGTTCCTCGCGAAGTTCACATGACCGCTCAAAATGCTTTTTTGAACCTTCTTCGCTCACCACGAATTCGTCCAACTCCACCCCTTCCTCGGCAGCCCGCCGAAGCAGCTCGCCGAGTCGGTACTCGACGTTCGCGACTTCGGCCATGCTGCTCAATTCACTTTCGGTCTTCCGATTTCGTTCCGCCTCGGCTTTCGACTCTCGCGTTTTTTTCAACCACTCAGCACCGGCCGCTGCTCCTTGGTAGAGCGGTGCGGCGTCGGAAAGTTCTCCGGCGATGAGATGAAAATCGCCCAGCTTCAACCGAGATCTCGAGAGACCGGCAAGGAGCGTGGCGGTCTGACGTGCTTTGAACAACCGTACGTAATGGCCGACCACTTCCCGCATCAATTCCGTTGCAGCGTCGTGATTTCCAAGTTGATGGTTTGCCTCCGCAAGCATCTGTGTGGCCCGGACACGTGACTCAGTCTCTTTTTGCAACTCTTGAAGTTGCTTATTCGCGGGCACGTCCAGTTGCAGATGCCAATCCTCCGAAAGCTTTGCCCGCCACTTGCGTGCTTGCATGAAGTGGTCGATGGCGGATGCCGCATCTCCAAGCGACAAATCGTTCCCGCCCAGCTCGGTGTGCGAAATTGCGATCGCCACTTTCGGTGACGGATTATCTTTTCCGCTGGCAATTGCTTTCTCATCCCATTGCATTCGAAGCTCCAGAGCTTCTTGATTTTTCTGCCGTGCCTCGACCGTCTTCCCCATCCTTGCTAACACCCTAGCCTGACTTCGACAAGCATTTGCAAGGTTTCGGTAGTGTCGTGGAGTTTCAGGCTCCGACTGTTTCGCTGCGAGGCTTTCCTGGTAAACCTCCTCAAACTTCTCTTTCGCTCTCTTTAGGTCACCGGTCAAGAAAAGCAGGTCGCCGACACGTTGCGATCCAATTGCCCTGTTCCGATTGGAAAGAGTATCGATGACTGGCTCGTCGGCAAACTCTTCCAATTGATCCACCGCCTGCATGGAACGTTCTAGGATTGCTTTCCGTAACTTGGGACTCTGCCCGGTGTCTCGGAGCGCGGTATCAATCGTGGAGACCACCTGATAGAAACTTGCTAAAGCCTCGTGATAGACATCTCTTTTCCGCTTACGAGCATCGATTGCGTTCTCCGTTTCAATCTGGAGTTGCTGAAGCGCTTTTTCCGTCCCTTCCTTTTCAAC
The DNA here is from genome assembly GCA_039025515.1 of Planctomycetota bacterium. GTDB lineage: Bacteria > Planctomycetota > Planctomycetia > Pirellulales > Pirellulaceae > Stieleria. Next base: position 6,438 of record JBCCOI010000324.1, on the reverse strand, counting down.
CGCCAGTCGTTGATTCGAATCCCGCAGCATCACTGAAAGCGTTGTCGTCACGATGGCGATGGCCGCTGCGAGTCCTATCACCGCTGCACCCAGCGGATTACGTTTCACCCATCGGTAGGACCTTTCAAAGCTTCCGATCGGCCTCGCGATGATGGGGTGTCCTTCCAGCCAACGCTTCAAATCGTCGGCCAAGTCGGTCGCCGTCGCGTAGCGTTTGCTCGGTTCTTTTTGAAGGCACTTTAGACAGACGGTTTCCAAGTCACGCGAAATGCCGGGACGCAATTGCGATGGAACGATCGGTTCGTGATTTCTTACTTGGTCAATCGTATCGTGCCGGGTCGCTCCAAGGTACGGCGGACGTCCGGTTAACAAACAGTAGAGGATGGCGCCGAGTGCATGAATATCAGACGCAGGTCCAATGTCGGGCTCGCCCCGACTTTGCTCCGGCGACATGTAACTGACGGTCCCCATCACTCGGCCGTCTTCGGTCCTTTCGGAATCGGACTGGTCCAAACGCTTGACCAACCCGAAGTCGGCAATCTTTGGACGGCCTTCGGCATCGAGCAGCAAGTTATGCGGCTTGAGATCTCTGTGTACCAATCCAATGTCATGCGCCTTCTGCATTGCTCGGGCGACGTCTTCGACCAACTCCGCCGCGCGACGTTCCGGAAGCGGTTCACCACGACGCGCGGCTTCCAATGAACCGCCTTCGACCAACTCGAGGGCCATGAAGGGTCGTTCGCTTTGAATTCCGAACTCGTGAATTTGAACGAATCGTGGGTCGTTCAACTCTGCGACGGCACGTGCCTCGCGTTCGAATCGCTCGAGCGATTCTGCCGACGCGGCCGGATTGAGAATCATCTTCAGGGCAACCTGTCGCCCCAGAGAGGACTGTTTGGCACGATAGACCACTCCCATACCACCACGCCCCAGCACACCATCGATCTCGAAGCCGTCCACCTTCAGATTTGCAAGCGAGTCGTCCAATTTGCCGAGCTGAATTCCACTATCAAACGTCGTGTCGAGATCGCTGACGCCAGGTGTCCATGATTTCGTTGTATCGGGACCGGTGGAGCGAAGCGCCTCTTGGATGCTTGAACGCAACGAAGTGAGATCCACTTCTCCACGCAACATTTCCGCGTAATGGCTTACGAGTTCATCCTCCGTCGACCGACCTCGCCGACCGGAGAACTCAAGATCCAGAGGGATCAATGCGGCCAAGAGCTTTTCGCGATTGGCATCGTCGACTCTATCAAGATAGTCCGAGACGCTGGGTGCATCATCCCGGCGGGCTGCTTGCTCGAATTCGTTACAGATTGCGTCAATCTTGAGGAGCACATCGAGGTTTGTCTCGGAATCTTTCATGTCTGGTCTCTATCGATCGTTTCGAAAACGTCGGCCTTTTTTTTGCCGGCGTTAACTGCTTGGGATCAGTCCGTGAACAACTTCAGCCTTTCCATCGTCGCCGGTACACTCCGCCGGGCCGATTCGCAAAGAAACGCTGAAGCTATCTCCGAACAAGTCTCTACCGCAGCAGAGAAGAGAAATCCCGCAGTGATTTCCTGCCGGTACCAAATCATTCCATTTCGCCCTTATTCGGTGTGCTCTTCAATACCCTGGCTCACCACCATTCGACGCCAAGTTTCACGTATAATTCGCATTCTTCGTTCAACGGTTGTGATATGCACATCACAATCGGCGGCAATCTCAGAGTTCGTTTTGCACTCGAGTTTTTCGAGAACAATCGGGCGACAGTTTTCCGGAAGAGCTTCGAATAGTCGTTGGAACTCATCGTGCACGAGCACTAGCGTCGCAGGGGTGGGGTCGCGGCCCGCGACTGCATCCATTCCTTCCTCGCCAAAGCCAGACTCGCCCAACGCGGGGCGGGCAATGACGCGGCGAATCTTGTCGATGACTTTCCGGGAGGTCATCTTGGCCAACAGACGCAAAATCTCATCCCGCCCGGCAAGATCCGGGAAGCGTCCGGCTCGAGCTGCGCGAAAGAAACTCTCCATGACACTGATCGCGACGTCTTCTTCATCCGCTACCGTGTTGGCCCGACCGCGCATACGCTGACCCGCCAACCGTATGACTTCTGGAAAATAGCGTTCCCATAAATGATGAGCGGCCTCGTCATCACCGGCTCGGACGCGATCCACCATTTTCTGAATGGTGTCCATGATTTTGGAATCTGTTTCTTGAAATGAACACAAGGCAAGCCCCATCGAGACGACCATGGTAACAGTCTCACAGCCGGCAGCGTGGGCGGACGTCGTGACAACCTCTTGGCGAGTGATGCCCGCTGCTGCCGGAATGATTGCCGAGCAAACGATTGACGTAGCAATTTCGGCCGGAACGCCGATTGTGCTTGCCCGCGATGCGCTTGTTTGGTAAACCAAATTTGGTTTACCAAAAAATGCTCAATACGGGGAACATCGCATGGCGAGACCCAAATCGGATTCGCTGACGGCTCGCGAGCTGGAGGTGATGCACGTCTTTTGGAACGTCGGACCGCTGACGGCTGCGGAAGCACGCGAACGACTGGAATCGCAGGGTCGCCGCTTGAGTTACGCGACCGTAGCAAACCTATGTCGGCTGCTCGAGAAGAAAGGGTATGTGTCGAGAAAAGGCGACGCCCGCCCGTTCACGTTCTTCCCTTCCAAGCCTTTCGAAGAGGTTTCGGGGCATCTTGTAAAAGACCTCATCGAAAAGGTATTTGCCGGCTCCCGCGAAAGTCTTTTGGTTCAACTACTGGGAAGCAAGAAACTATCGAAACGCGAGCGTGCAACGCTTCAGCAATTCCTAGAGGACGAGAACGGAGGCAACTGACCGATGATTCGTTACTCGTTTGAAGATCTCGTTTGGATGCTGCTGCAGGCAACGATCATTTTTCTGATCGTTGGGATATCCGCGATGATGTTGCGCGGCCGATCGCCGGCGTTTGCAAGCTTGTTGTTGGCCGGCGGATTGGTTGCTTCGGCATGCCTGGCGATACCATTGCTCATCCAACCGATGCGTTGGAGTTGGCACGAATTGACAACGCAGCCTTCGTTCACGAACGAATCGGCGACAACCGAACTTGAATCGGGACGCAAGCAGCCGCAACCGGACGCCAAATCGAGTGCCGGTCTGCAAGAAGTCGAACATCAGGTTACTCGTGAATCCGATTCACCACTGGTAGCCGTTTTGCCATCCGCTATCGACGCGCTTGCCGCTTCTTTCGTTCATCCGTCTCGCATGATGAGCGAAAGAAATGGCATTTCAAAAGTTCACTTGGTGGTTATCTGGTCGGTGTCATCCGGCGTGGCCTTGCTATTTCTTGCTGCCGGCTTGGGGCTGCTTTCTCGCTACCGCAGGGTCGGTCATGCCGTCAATGAGCCCGAAGTCAACGATCGGCTCCGTCGGTGGTGCGAACGATTGTCGATCTCACGAATTCCGGAAATTCGGGAAGGGATCGGAATCTCACAAGCGGCAACTTGGGGCATCATCCGTCCCGTCATCATCCTTCCGGAATGCTGGCGAAGTTGGGACGATGAAGAACTCGATGCGGTCTTGGCCCACGAAGTCGCACACCAGTTTCGAGGTGATTGGTGGGTGACGTTTCTCTGTAAGGCCGCGCATGCGATGCACTTCTATCACCCGTTGTCCCATTGGGTTTATCGAAGGCTGCGACTGGAACAAGAGCTGGCCGCCGACACTGTGGCGGCCAGCCTTCTCGGCGATCGGGCATCTTATGCTCGGTCGCTTGCAAAGTTGGCATTGGAAGCCGACCGCGCGCACGGTTTACCCCAACCGGTACTCAACTGGGGTGGAAGTCACTTGCTTAAAAGGATGAGTGAAATGAAACGAATGGAGTCTCGGTCGCTACGCGATCACTTGGCAGCTTCCTCACATGGTGGTTTTTCCAAAATCATGATGTTTGCGTTCGCTGGCGTGTTGTCCGTGTTGATGGTTGGCATCAGAACAACGCCGGCCGAAGAAACTTCGGACGATGAGGAGCAATCCCTTAAGTCGATCTGGGAAACGGTTGGCCGTTCCGACGACGTGTGGGTTCAAGCCCGACTCAAGCCACTGCTTGACCATCAGCAACTCAAGATCGTCCGCGCCTTCACGCATTTTTATTTGGAAACGGTCGGGATCAAAACAAACGAAGATCTACAAGTTTCCGGGAACATGGGCGTGGCCAGTTCGCAGATTTGCGATGAAGTTTGGAAAGCAAGAAACGACGCGCAAGGCTTGGAGAGACTATCAAAAGAGTATCGGATCGATGAGGCAAAGATCACAGCGGATCATCGGCACCGCGTGATTGCGACCTTCGGTTCAATTCTTAGGGTCCAAGATGCGCGTCCTCACCCTATCGAAGACTCCGTGTTGCCGCACGAGGAGTTTTTAAAGATTACCAACCTCTACCCCCATCGTTGGGAAAAGTCGACGGTTGCTTCTCGACCGGCGTGGAAGGCTTTCAGCGGAGACGAAGCGTCGATGGCGGCGGTTGCCGATGGAGACGATTGGATCTTCGGCCCCGTGGACGACGTTTCGAAATACCTGAAAGAAAACGACTATCGTTTCGGAGATGGGATTGATTCGAAACTGTTAGAGGCCGCAAACTCGTCGGACATCGCCCTGTTGCTGGGAGAAGACACGGTGCGCCGTCTTTTTCAAGACAACGACGCAAAACTCATGAAGGCTTACTTTCCGTTTCCATATGCTGATGCTGGACTTGTCGCCCGCGAGTTACGACAGGTCGGCTTTATGGCGAACATCGGAAAGACGGTCACATGGGAACTGCGTTTTCAATTCAAACCAGGTTACGATGCCCGACCAATCGCTGACGGATTCAACAAGCTCTTTTCCCTCAATCCGACATACTCGCAGTTTTTTAGCGCCGAGAGTGCCTTGTCAGAACAGGGGCTTCGGCTCCAACTCAACGCCGACGGCAACTTGATGGTCTTGAGCGGCGAAGTTCGGATCGATGGAATTGATGAAATGTTGTTGTCAAAACTTGGTGATACCCCCGGCTTCAAGACCGACGACCGCCGCCGCGGTTGGTTCCAATTGGTAGACTGGGAAGATGCACTGTGTGAATCAGGTGTCAACATTTGCCATGTGCCCAATGCGAGTCCCCAATTCGGCTTGCTCCAAGCCATCGATGCGACGCCCTACCGCGGCAAACGACTCCGGATCGGCGTGCGGAGCCACGAGATTGCAAGCGATGCGAAGCTACGACTTTTTGCGGTCTGCGACGACCAAAACTACGAACTGATTTCGGGTACCAGTCATTATCTGGAACCGGGGGATTCCGCCGGAAGCGTCGAAGTGGATGTTCCGATCGATGCACGATCGATCGCGTTTGGCGCCAGTGCTTGGGGAAGCCCTGCTTGCGTGACCGGATTCTCGCTCGATGGCATCGGATCTGCCAACCATGCCGTCCAAGTGGTTCCGGCAGAGCTGGGTCGATTCAGCTATCTGGCGATGATCGGGTGCCAGCCGCATGCGACGCCCGTCAACCTGAACTTTGATGAGTCAATCAGGATGACCGATCGAACGAAAGAAGCCCCCGCGAAAGCGGTGAGCCGCTAGCCGCCGCTCTTGCCGCTGACCGCGTCGATCAACGCAACAGTCAGAGTTCGCAATTGGAGGATTCTGACTGGCGAAAAATGACGGCGTCGTGGATGAGGCGACGTTTCCAGACGTTTGGAGATTCGCCGCGACAGGAACGGGCGATGAATCATGCCTCATGACACGCCGGTAGCGGCCTGCTGCTCAACCTCGTCTACATTTAACTGTTTCTCAGCAACCTGCAAACGCACTTTCGCGCGATCCTCGCGGCTGCGAGCGATCAAAACACTGCAACGGGCATGACGGAGGACATAGCGTGACGTGCTGCCCAAAAATATCCGGGTCATCAAACCACTGTCACTGTCCCCGGTCATGATCAAATCGATTCCGTGGCAGTCGGAATAGTTGACCAGTGCATCGCCGACGTGATCATTTTGAACCAAATGACTTTCCGTGTTCAAGCCGAGTTTTTGTAGCTCACCCTCGAAATCAAGAATCTGACTCTGCGCGAGTTCGGATTGGCGGTCCCAACTTTCCGACGCTTTCTGCTTGAAGTCTTGCCGATAGTGCTTAAACGAATCAAGCACTCGCACCAAGTGAACTTCCACATTGGGCCGCAGTTTCAGCTCGCGAAGCCAAGTTAGCATGCGAGCGTCCTCGGGGCGTCCGGACAACGCCAGCATGATCTTCTGAACTTCTGGATCGAAACTCGCTTCACCTGAGGGCCGCACCACCAAGGTGCTGGTGTCACTGTGGGTTGCGACGTAGTCACTCACGCTTCCAAGTAAGACTCGCTGAACCGCAGAATGACCGACAGCTCCTAAGACGACCAGATCAGCTTTGCATTGTTCAGCGATATCGAGAAGTCGTGACGTCGGT
>JBCCOI010000323.1:0-8238 GCA_039025515.1 Planctomycetota bacterium | reverse complement strand
GAATTCTGCGAGTCGTTCTCGCACGCCATTGAACGCCTCAAAGCAGGCGAAGCGATTGACGCCGAATCGACTCGAGAGCTTGAAGAAGGGCTGGAATGGATCCGCCAACAATCCGAACTCTGGGAGTCCAACCGAGCCAGTTTCTCGAAGCTCGACGAAGCCATCGATCAACTCGCACGAATCAGTGATTCGTTGCAACGAGGCGTCCTCGGAACTCGAATGGTACCGATCGGTCCATTGCTCAATCGCTTTCGCCGCATCGTTCGTGATCTTTCACTTCAATTTTCCAAGGAAGTCACTCTGACGCTGGAAGGTGAGTCGACCGAACTTGACAAGCGGATGATTGATGCACTGAGCGATCCGATTACGCACCTGATTCGCAACTCGCTCGACCACGGATTGGAATCGCCACAAGAACGTGCGGAAGCGGGAAAGCCGGAACGCGGTACGATTGTGCTCGCGGCACGCCACAGTGGAAACCAAGTGTCAATCATTGTCCGGGATGACGGTCGAGGAATCAGTGCCGACCGGATCCGCGATTCGCTGGTGAATAAAAAGCTCATGAGTCGTGCCCAAGCGGATGCTATGTCTGAAGACGATGCGATTGCTTCCATTTTTCATCCCGGGTTCAGCACTGCTTCGCAAATCACGAATGTGTCGGGACGCGGCGTTGGGATGGATATCGTCAAGGCGACGATCACGGAATTGAATGGCACGATCGACATCGACACCTGCGTCGGACGAGGCACAACGTTTACCATTCAGCTGCCCCTGACGCTGGCGATCATTGGGAGCCTGCTGTTTCGAATGGGGCGTGTCACATTCGCCGTTCCGAAAGACGACGTCCGCGAAATCGTTTCAATTCATCCGGATCAAATCGTCGAGGTCCACGGGAAACGAACGTTTCAAGTGCGCGGCGTTTACTTGCCGTTGATTCGTATCACCGACGTTCTCAGGTTTCACGACGAAACGGTCTGCGCAAGAGATGATTCGCAGTCCCAACCGAGGCCGACCGAGATTGCTATTCTGCACGCGGCGGACCAAGTCATTGGACTGCAAGTTGATCAGTGTGTGGGCAGTCAAGATGTCGTCATCAAGTCACTTGCCGAGAATCTTACTTACCTGCCAGGTTTGGCGGGAGCGAGTATCCTCGGGGACGGCACCGTTGCTTTGATGCTTGATGTCGCTTCACTGCCACGTTTGCTCGCTCGGACAACGGACCCTCAACAAGCAATCGCGTAGCGTATTCATGGAAGCGGTGACGAACGTTCCGATGGGCGAAATCAGCTTTGCCCGACAAAAGGGCGTCCTGAAAACGCTGCTCGGATCGTGCGTCGGAATCGCGTTCTATCACGGCCCCTCGAAAACCGCTTCGCTCGCACATGTCCTCCTCCCAGCTTCGAACGTGCCCACTGGGATTATCCGCGACCGGCGAGAAGACTCGTTTCCGGCAGGGCGTTATGTCGACACAGCGATCGATGCAATGCTGAATCGGCTAGAGCAAGAATCGATCGCCGCGACCTCTCTTCAGGCATCCATCGGCGGATGTGCGGACATGTTCGGCTTGGAGAGCACGGATTCCGTGGGAACTTTGAATCGCGAAGCGGTTGCTCGAGAACTCTCGAAGCACAGAATCCCAATCCTTGTCGAACATTGCGGCGGAAATCAGGCTGTCCGCATGTCACTGAACGTTGCGACGGGAAAGACCACGTTTCAACGGGTGAGCCAAAGAAGTCTTCGAACCGAGAATCAACGCTCGCCGGCAAGCACACCTCGGAGGCAAGCTCGTTGACTTTCTCCTCCGCAATAAGCCCCAACGACAGTTCGAGCAGTGCGAAGCTTCGCGTGCTGGTCGTCGATGACTCTGCGCTCTATCGCCAAACGGTTTCGCGTGTACTCGCTGATTTTGACGATGTTGAAGTCGTCGGGATTGCGAAGGATGGCTTGGATGCGATCGAGAAACTGCAGTCGCTGGAACCCGACTTGCTGACGCTCGACGTCGAAATGCCTGAGATGAATGGAATCGAGACCCTGCGTGAGATGAAGCGTCTCAAAACGTCCTCGCGCGCGATCATGCTGAGCAGCCTCACCGAAGCGGGCGCGAAGATCACTTTGGACGCACTCTTCGAAGGCGCGTTCGACTTCATTCAGAAACCAACGGGCGGTTTGGTCTCTTGCCGTGGCGAGTTGGCAAATGCATTAAGGAATAAAATCGATGCGTTTCGCAGCCATTTGGAAGAACGCAGCATCGAACCCGTAAAGCCGGTCGTTGTTCCGGTGTCCAAATCGGCTAGCGTGGAATGCCGATTGATTGTCATTGGGCTTTCAACAGGTGGCCCCCAAACGCTGCGACACGTGATTCCGCGTTTGGACGCAGACTTTCCCGTTCCCGTCATCGTCGTACAACACATGCCCGCCAATTACACGCATGCGATGGCTCAACGACTCAATGAAGTGTCGGGGTTGCGCGTGTCCGAAGCCGCCGACGGCGTCGCTTTGACATCGGGAAATGCATGGATTGCTCCCGGCGGCAAACATTTGCGGGTCAAGAAAGTCGCCGGACGCGCGGTGTTCGAAACCACAATGGATCCGTTGGAGAACAGTTGCCGGCCCGCAGTGGACTATACGCTTCGTTCGTGCGTGGACGTTTTTGGAGGAGACATTTTGTCCGTCATTCTGACGGGAATGGGACGCGACGGACTGGAGGGTTGCCGCGCCGTCGCGGCGTCCGGCGGAACGGTACTTGCACAAGATCGAGACACTTCGGCGGTGTTCGGTATGCCGAAGGCGATTATCGATGCGGGGCTGGCCGAGAGGATTTTACCGCTCGGCAAGATTGCTCCCGCGATCATGCGACACGTCCATCGCTTCGCCTCGCGGTCGTCCCAGCTTGGGAGAAACCCATGACCGATTCACCCATCAACGTCTTGATTGCAGAAGACAATCGGCTGCAGGGACGTGTGTTGCAAGATCAGCTAAAGAAAGCTGGCTTCGAGGTCCGCTGGGCGGAAGACGGGGCCGTTGCATTGCAGATGGCCCGCGAGCATCGGCCGGATCTCATCGTGTCGGACATTGAAATGCCGGCGATGACGGGACACGAGTTCTGCAGGGCAGCAAAGTCCGACGATCAATTGAGGTCGATTCCCTTCATCTTGCTGTCGACGCTTGCAGAGCCCGAGGACATCTTCCGCGGACTCGATTGCGGAGCCGACAACTACGTCACCAAGCCGTATCGGATGCCTTATCTGATTCAACGGATGGAATCGTTGTTGCAAACACCTGTGGACGCGTCCGACGAAGACGTCCTCGAGTTGGAGGTGACACTTGCCGGTGAGTCCTACCGTGTGAGGTCAGGCCGCCAACAAGTGCTTAATTTGCTTGTTTCGACATTCGAGAATGCGGTTGAGAAGAACCATGAGCTTCTGCGCAACAACGAAGAGCTGAGCATCGCGAAGGAAGAGTTGGCAAAATGGAACAGAAGGCTTGAAAACATCAATGCCCGCATGACGCGTGACCTTGAAGCAGCCGCCAAAATTCAGCATTCGCTGCTGCCCACCGAAACGCCAAACTCGGATGCACTGAAGTTCGCTTGGCAATATATCCCGTGCGACGAGTTGGCCGGAGACTTTCTGAACGTGTTTCCGTTGGATCCAGATCACATCGCGATGTTCGTCGTTGATGTGAGCGGCCACGGAGTCCCGTCGTCACTCCTTTCGGTGACGATCGGACGCGTGATGACTCCTGACGTCGCGCAAAACACGTTGTTGGCAAGTCGCGGTGAGGATGGAGAGACTGTGATCACTCCGCCCGCCGAAGTCGCACGTGAACTCAATCGTCGTTTCCCGATGGAAGACCAGGGAAATCTGTATTTCACTATGGTCTACGGTGTGCTGCACGTTCCGACGTTGAGGTTTCGGTACGTCTCCGCCGGTCACAATCCGATCGTTCATCGAAGGGCTGGGCAGGCCCCCACACTTTGTGCTGCCGAAGGCTTCGCCATCGGATGGATGGAAGACTCCGAATATGATGAGCATGAGATTCAGCTGCAGGCGGGTGATCGCCTACTGCTGTACTCGGATGGAATTCCGGAGGCGCTCGATGAGCGGCTTGAAGAGTTCGACGAACCGCGTCTGCTGCAGCTCGTCGAGAAGTGCGACCCGCTATCGCTCGACGATCTGATTCAGACCGTCTGTGGAGCCGTCAAACATTGGTGCCGCGTGAACGGCCCCAAAGACGATGTCTCGATCTTGGGCTTGGAGATCCGACCCGAGGCCTAGCTGTCGCTGGAAAGCGATTCTGACTCGCTCGATTCCGAGCGGGACTCCGCAATCCGAGTTGCCTCGGCGACTACAGCCATCGCTTGTCGCAGCTCAATCGGGGAGAACCAACGAACGTTACCGAGGTACTTGCTCTCGACCTTGTTCAACGAAGCCAGCTTCTGCCACTCGAGTCCATCCATCAGGTTCCATGCCGCCGCTTGAGCGGTGTTCTGCGCGATTTGATTGTGCCCGAGTGCTTCGCAAAGGACGTGCACACGATCGTCTTGTGTGAACTCTTCGAGCGGAATGATCTTGTAAGCCATCTTCGGAGTCGGATCTGGCTTTCCGTGCTCCAGGCAAACGGTTTTGACGGAGAACTTCGATTGCTTTTCGGGTGCGATTCGCATGAACCCGCCCATGCCACCGCCGCCCATGCCGCCGCCGCCCATGCCGCCGCCGCCCATGCCTCCCATACCGCCGCCCATGCCCTGGCCGCCGCCACCCATGCCGCCGCCCATGCCTCCCATGCCGCCGCCGCCCATGCCTCCCATGCCGCCGCCCATGCCCATTTGGGCATTAATGGGGACGCCGGCGAAAGCACTCGGAAGCCGCAACGTCATCGGCTTGTCCGTGTTGTTCTTGATGATGACGTTTGCTTTGGTGGTGTTCAGCGGAATGAACTTGACGTCGATGTCGCCCTTCTCCATTGCCTGAAACAACTCTGCTTCAACGGACGACTCTTTTGCTAATGCATCCGCGAAGGTCGGCGCTGCTGCCAAGACGATTGAGCAGGCGACGAGCCCCGAAAGCAGACGACGGGACATCAAACGTGCGGCGGTAGCGGATCGAATTCGATTGGACACTTCTCAATTCCTTGGACTATCTCGTGGACAACGTGCGATGTTAGGGGATGTGCCCAGGGGCACGTCTTGCCGGTCGACGCTTCTTCCAGAGGCAGGAAAGAAGGACAGGGGGCAAGTCGGACGCGAGGAATCAGGCATCGGATTCGCGGCCCAAAATCCCCAGGGGATACACGCAAATCGCTCCTCTCGTGTTCCCAGCATAGTTCGACGCACTGCACAAACCAAGCCAATTTGGCCGGCCGGAGCCTTGCTGGAACGGTAAAACGCGAAAAAAGGCACAACCTGCGCGATCTCATCAGCCGCCACCTCGTGCCCACTACGAAGAAACCCGCTCGTGCCGCGAGACCGATCGACTTGGGTCATCAACGGCGAACGCTTCAATTTCAAACGGATTTTCGCGGTATCCATCTCGTCCGCGGCAATAAAGCCAGCACGAGAATGCGAGGTACACGGGGACGAAAAACACACCCCATCTGGCATATTGATGAACATGGACGTGCTCATGCCGCCGCGTCCGGTCCAAGGCAGTACGATTTTGCCCGAATACTGCGTGGCCGAGCGTCATTGCCCATGCAGGATTGGGCAATCTGGTCAATATCGCTGCAACCCGCAGCCCGTTCATTTCGACAACGCCCTGAACGCGTTGGAATTTAGCGCCGAGCAGAAACCCAATTCCGATCGCCAAAAGCGTCACCGGAGCGGCCCAAAGGTAGCCCAATGCTGCAAATTCACGCCCATCGCTGGCCCTCTTTTCCATGCCGGCAGTATAGGCGACAAAGCTTCCGCGAGCTGGAGACTTTCACTCATCACGACCGCAAAGCAATGGAAAGACGATGTCGATCGAAGTGACCGAGAATGGGGAAGTGCACATCCATGGAAACGAGCGTTTGAGCGATCGTCCGCGTATTGGGATTCTCACATCCGGCGGCGATTGCCCGGGGCTCAATGCCGTTTTACGTGCCACCACCAAGAGCGCGTTCTGGCTCGGGTATGACGTGGTGGGATTCCGCGGAGGTTTCGAAGGACTGGTTGACCCGATCCGCTACCAAGTCCTCAACCCACGCAACACCGCCGGGATTCTCGTCCAAGGGGGCACGATTCTTGGATCGACAAACAAAGGACGATTCGCGGCTCGTACCGGAGTGAGCGGACGGGCCGAAATTGATCGTGCGTTGGTCGAGCAAGTCTCCGAAACCGTTGAGAGGTTGCAACTGGAAGGCTTGATCGTCGTCGGCGGCGATGGCTCTCTTTCGACCGCGCTGCAATTTCATGAAGCCGGCATTCCGGTTGTGGGTGTCCCCAAAACGATCGACAACGATCTCAAATGCACGGCCTACACATTCGGCTTCAACAGCGCCGTGCTGTGCTGTTCGGATGCACTCGATCGGCTTCATACGACCGCCGATAGCCATGATCGAGTCATGGTCCTGGAAGTCATGGGACGTCATACCGGTTGGATTGCATTGCACGGCGGAATCGCCGGTGGCGCCGACGTCATCCTGCTTCCGGAGATCGACTGGAACTACGAAAACATTGTCGCAAAGATTGAGGAACGCAAACGTCTCGGTAAGAACTTCACATTGATCGTTGTGGCCGAAGGCGCCTCGTTGCCGGGAGGTTCGTTCGTTTCTGATGAGACGGGATCTGGAAACAAACAAGTCAAGCTTGGCGGCATCGGCCACATCGTGCGAGAACAGCTTGAGCCAATGATCGACCAAGAAGTTCGCTGCGTCGTGTTAGGGCACCTGCAACGAGGCGGCGGTCCAACAACATTCGATCGCGTCCTGGCAAGTCAATACGGCGCCCACGCGGTTCGTCTGGTCGTCGAGAAGCGATTCGGAAAGATGGTCTGCAGCAAACCGCCGGAAATCCTCGACGCACCGATCGCCGATGCGGTCAATCAGATCCGAACGGTAGATCCCAAAGGCTCGGCGGTCCAAACCGCTCGGGCCATGGGAATCTGCCTCGGTGATACGCCGGGCTACCGAAACCCGTTTTCGATCTGACCTTCACCTCTCAAGCACGTCGTGCTTCTGCAACGCGAAGCGCGACCTGCTCCACGCCTGATTGAGCAGCACCTGCGAGGAGGAATAGACAATGAATGGAGAATTACGTGTGAAGCAAGTCATCGTGATGCGACATGATTTGAAGATGCGGCGTGGCAAACAGATCGCTCAGGGTGCGCACGCATCGATGTCTTTTCTGACCCGAAAGTTGCAGGAAGAAGGATCGATCGCTCTTGAAGAATTTTCCGACATCCAGCGTGCCTGGATCGCGGGGTCGTTCGCCAAGGTCTGCTGCCGCGTCAACAGTGAAGACGAACTACTTGAGATTCGTGATCACGCACAACAAGCCGGCTTGGAAGTCCACTTAATCACCGATAGCGGAAAAACAGAGTTTCATGGTCAGCCGACAAAGACTTGCCTCGCCATAGGACCGGACCTGGTCGAAAAAATCGACGCTATCACCGGTCACCTGACGCTTCTTTGAACGGATAGCCCGAAAGTTAAGCAATCGAGCAACCAAGAACATGATTCACGGGATCGTCCCACCCCTTGTGACGCCATTGTCGGATCGAGACAAACTCGACGACGCCGGACTTGAGCGACTTCTTGAGTATCAGTTATCGGCCGGTGTCGACGGCGTGTTTATTCTCGGCACGACCGGCGAAGGTCCAAGTCTGAGCGATCGCGTGCAGCGTGCGATGATTCGTCAAACCTGCCGGGCGATCAATCAACGCGTCCCCGTTTATGTGGGCATCACGGATACCTCGATCGTGCGCGCGATCGAATTGGCTGAGTGTGCGACGACGGCGGGCGCGAAGGCGGTGGTTGCCGCACCGCCCTTTTATTTCCCTGCCGGACAGACAGAACTGCGTCATTGGTTCTTAGAGCTTGCGGAATCACTTCCGCTGCCGCTCGTGCTTTATAACATGCCAGGTTGCGTAAAGACTTCGATCGAAATCGAGACACTTCGTACACTGATCGAGCACGAGAATATTGTCGGGATGAAGGACAGTTCCGGCGATCTTCGATACTTCAGGCAGGTGATCGAAATCGCCAAGACGCGAGCAGATTGGCCGGTGTTGATCGGGCCAGAAGCTTTGCTCGTTGACG
>JBCCOI010000322.1:0-8249 GCA_039025515.1 Planctomycetota bacterium | reverse complement strand
GGGTTTTCGACGAAATAGCGAAGCAGTTTGAGAACCTTTGGTGTGACTTGAACGACCTTACCGTCGACAACGACCTCGTGATTCAAGAAATTCGCGCTGACCCTTCCGAATTGGATTTCGTCAACGACTTCTCTTCGCCGTCGTGTGTTCGCGGACGAGTCGCTGACAGCGGTCAACTGGAGTAAGTTTTTGACGCGGCTGAGCAGTTCGTCCAACTCGAACGGCTTATTCATGTATTGATTTGCTCCGACGTCAAAACCCCGGGCGCGGTCTTCGGCAAGTGTCCGTGCCGAGAGCATGAGCACGGGGGTCGTGACACCTGCATCACGGATCGTTTCGCAGACGGTGTAACCACTCATCCCCGGCAGCATGAGGTCCAACACAATTAGATCGATCGGTTCGGAAGAACCGCTTACAAGCCGAAGCGCCGTCGGGCCATCCTCGACCAGGGTTACCCGGTAGTTCTCCGCCTCAAGGTTGTACTTAATGCCAACTCCAAGGTGTTTTTCGTCTTCGACAACTAAGATGTGCGGTCGCATCGTTCAGACTAGGTTTCGCTGACTACGTTCTTGATTGTGACTTCAAAAATCGTTCCTGAATTTCCGTCGACGTCTTTTCGTCCACGGATACGAATATTGGCTCCGATTGCGCGACTTATGTTACGCACCAGATGCAATCCAAGCCCGGTGCCGGGTGTGCTGCGTTCCAGTTCGTTGCCGAGCCGCACAAAACGGCCAAAGATTTTGCGACGTTTGTCGTATGGGATGCCCGCTCCGTTGTCTTTGATCGCGACGACGACCTGATCTTCTCGCCCTTTGTTCGCGACCGAACGAATGGCGGCTTCAACTTGCGGCGGTGATCCCCCGTATTTGATCGCGTTGTCGATCAGATTTCGAAAAAGGATCTCGACCTGCACCCACCTACTCTTGACGACCGTCGGCACGCAATCCAGTTCGACCGTTTCCGCCGGCAGGCGGTACCGAATACATGCCGCCTGCGCACACTGCTCCAGCAATTGATCGAGTCGAAACTCCTCTTCGACATCGGGCTCGTTCTCGCGATCGATCCTGGCTGCATCGAGTAGATGATTGATCAGCGCGTCCAGTCTTTCCACATCTTCCAACATGAACTGATGAAAGTCTCGCTGTTGGTCCACATCGACCGTTCGGCGTGACATCGTTTGTAGATAGAGCTTCAACGAAGCGATCGGACTCTTGAGTTCGTGGGTCACCGAATCGATAAAGTTCGACTGACGTTGGTTGAGCCGGAATGCCTTTACGGTCAGCGTCACATAGATGATCACGCCGGCAAGAATCCCAAGCAGCAGACAACTGCCGACGATCATCAAAGTGAGATAGAGCGGCCCACGCTGCTGGGAGTCGATGAACCCGATCAGACTGGAGACCGCCCAGATGGCGCCCAGCGTGACCACCAGCACAATCAGAACAATTCCCAACAGGACGGGCGTGCGGATAGAGCGACGTTCAAGCATGGAAATCGTGTTTGAATCTGGCTGAGTTCTCTGCCCTTGGTCCTACACATCCTAAACGGGGTGAAGGCGCACTTATTCTCGGCAACTCGCCGCGCCAGCGGTAGCCTCCACCCCTTCGAACGGGAGGGATGAGCACGATTTGGGCGTCGAAGCGTTTCTTTTGAAGGTAGAATTCTGAGTCTTGGGCAGCAATCAGTCTGCATGGCTGCCACGGGCGGAGAATCCAACGAGGATGAAGGAACCGCCTCAAAACCATCACCGGACGTTTCGATCAGGGTCCATGATTCATCGAGTCACTTTCCGTTCGCAACCAAATACTGAATCGCCATTCCGTTCTCTATCGATCAGTGGATTGATATTGGCGGCGGCTATTCTGATGGCCCCGAATCTCGCTGCCGATGAGGCTGCTGATCAGGCCGCCGACGAGGCGCTCTTCCGGTCAAAGCTACTGCCGACGCTGCGTTCCTACTGTTTTGATTGTCATGACGAAGGCAGCGAAATTGACCTGTCTGTGGATTCTGCGGAATCCATCCGTGATGCTCGTGACAAATGGCAACAAGCGATCGCTCACCTCCGACTGGGGACAATGCCCCCTGAAGACGGCCCCGAACTGGACCCCGAGATGCGGCGGCGGCTCATTGAGTGGATCGATCAACTCAATAACTCGATCGACTGCGCCCGGAATCCCAACGCCGGCCGTGTTGCACTGCGGAGGCTCAACCGGATCGAGTACCGCAACACCATTCGCGACTTGACCGGCGTCGACTACAAACCGGCATCCGACTTTCCCGGCGATGACGTCGGTTACGGCTTCGATAACATCGGTGACGTACTGTCGCTGCCACCGTTGCTGATGGAGAAGTATCTTGATGCGGCGATGGAGGTTGTCGGAGAAGCCATCTACACCCCCGAACCTCCACGTTTGTTCGAGTTCCAAACGTCGCCCGCAACTCTGCGCGGTGCCGAGGAGTTTGGCGGCGGTATACCGCTTCTCATGGGACGCGACGGTTCGATTGCTATGGAAGTCGAGCTGCCGTTTACGGCTCAGTACGTCCTTGAACTGACCGCGTCGGGAGATCAGGCGGGCAATGAACCCGTCAAAGTTAAGGTCCGCTCCGGCCGGGTCGAGTCGGTTATCGACGTCCCATCGGAGTCGCCGGAAACCTATCAAGTCACAATGCGATTGGCTCGCGGGACTCGAAAGATCGAGATTCACTTTATCAATGACTACTGGAAACCGAACGTCGCCGATCGCAATCTCCATCTTCATCACGTCAAGCTGTCGGGACGTGAAGTAATCAAGCGAACCGCCGATGTTTCAAAATTGCCCCAAAGTCATCGTCGTATCCTCTTCGTGACGCCCTCACGAGATCGCACGGCGGATGAGGCGAGCCGACAGGTTCTTTCGAGATTCATGAGTCGAGCTTTCCGTCGTCCGGCGACCAAGTCGGAGGTCGATCGGCTTGCGAGGCTCGCTTCGGAGACACGAGAGAGCGGAGCATCGTTCGAAGAGTCCATGCAAGTTACGTTGGCTGCGGTGCTCGTCTCGCCATCCTTCCTCTTTAAGATCGAACGGCCGCGCTGGAAAGAAGCTCCGGACGAAGCCGGAGAGCCGATGCCTTCGATAAGCCAGTACGAGTTGGCGACGCGGATCAGCTATTTTCTCTGGAGCAGCATGCCCGATGACGAACTGTTGTCGATGGCACATCGAGGCCAGCTTCGTGATCGGAGTCGCCTGCTTCAGAAGATCGCCTCGATGTTGAAAGATCCTCGGGCGAATCAGTTTGTTGAGAACTTCGCATCTCAATGGCTTCAGCTGCGAAACCTTTCCAACGTCGACCCGGATACAAAGTTGTTTCGTGGGTTCGATGATTCGATCCGAGACTTGATGTTGCGCGAAACGCTTACGTTCTTTGCTTCCGTCGTGCGGGAGAACATGCCCGTCACAACACTGTTGGATGGCGATTTTACATTTCTCAACGAACGGCTCGCGCAGTTCTATGGGATTTCTGGCGTCTCGGGAGACGACTTCCGCAGGGTTTCGCTGAAAGGCACGCCCCGTGGCGGACTGCTCACACACGCGAGTGTTTTGACCGTCACAAGCAACCCGACCCGGACGAGTCCGGTCAAACGTGGCAAGTGGATCCTTGAGAACCTTCTCAATATGCCACCCCCTCCCGCACCGGCTGATGTTCCTGAATTGGAACGTAGCAAGCTTGTCGGAACGTTGCGCGAACGGATGGAACAACATCGTCAGGATCCCGCTTGCGCGACGTGCCACAACATGATGGATCCGCTGGGGTTCGCGCTTGAAAACTTCGACGCCGTCGGCCGTTGGCGTACAAAGGATGGCGCCGAAGTGATCGACGCCTCCGGCAAGTTACCCGATGGGACGCAGTTCGCGGGTGTCGATGATCTCCGACGCGTGCTGGCGGGCGAACGCGAAGAACAGTTCATCCGCTGCCTCGCGGAAAAGCTCTTGATTTATGCAATCGGCCGGGGAACTGAATACTACGATCGATGCGCCATCGACAAAATTGTTGCCAAGTGTCGAGAACGTGGCGATCGATTCGCTTACTTGATTGTTGCCATCATCGAAAGTGATCCCTTTCAAAAGCAAGGTTACAGAGAATAGTAATGCCGAAGACACTTTCCCGACGATTGATGCTTCGCGGCGCCGGCGTCGCGATTGGACTGCCACTCTTGGAAGTGATGTCCGAGAAACGCCTTCTATCCGCCGAGACCTCCCAAGACCAATCGCCTTTGCGAATGGCTTTCTTCTATGTTCCCAACGGAGTGCACATGCCCGATTGGAAACCCAAGCAGAAGGGGTTCGGGTACGCGCTCACGCCGACGCTGCAGCGACTGGCCGGCTATCGCGATGACTTCAATGTTCTGACGGGACTGGCTCTCGACGGTGCCGCAGCACATGGAGACGGCGGCGGAGACCATGCCCGCTCGGTGGCCGCTTTCCTCACGGGGGCTCACCCAAAGAAGACCAACGGCGCGGACATTCGAAACGGAATCTCCGTCGACCAAGCGACGGCTCAAGCGGTCGGAGATCAGACAAGGTTTGCATCGCTCGAACTGGGACTCGAAGCGAGCGCACAAGCCGGCAATTGCGATAGCGGATACTCCTGCGCTTACGCCTCCAACATGTCTTGGCGAGGCCCCACCAATCCGATGGCAAAGGAGATCGATCCCGGCGCCGTGTTCGATCGTCTGTTTGCAGGTCAGACGGATCGGGATTCCCGGCGGGCAAAATCGAAACGCGAATTGCATCGCAAGAGCATTCTGGACTTTGCCATGGAGGACGCGAAACGACTTCATCGCGCCCTGCCGGCGGTCGATCGCAGAAAGATGGATGAATACCTTTATGCCGTTCGCGATGTCGAGAAACGATTGGTCGGCTCCGAGAAATTGCGTCTCAGCGAAGATGGAGTTCCCGACTACCCTCGACCCAGCGGCGTGCCACGGGAGCTGGACAAGCACAGCGAGTTGATGATGGATATGGTGACGCTGGCGTTTCAAACCGACAGCACGCGAATTCTGTCATTCATGTTCACGAACGCGGCGAGCAATCGAAGTTACAAACAAATCGGCGTCAGCGAATGTCACCATGAGCTGTCACATCACGGAAAGAGCAAGCACAAGCAAGCGCAAATCGCAAAGATCAACCGGTTCCATGCGGACCGTTTTGCTTACCTGCTGGAGAAAATGCGTTCCGTACGGGAAGGCGAGCGGACGCTGCTGGAAAACAGTATGGTTGTCTACGGCAGCGGGATCAGTGACGGTGATCGCCACAATCACGACGATCTGCCGATCTTGCTGGCCGGCAATGCGGGAGGCCGTCTACAAACAGGGCGACACCTGACGTACAGAAACGGCACGCCGTTGTGTAATCTCTATCTCTGGATGATGCATCAAATGGGTGCCAAGGCCAAATCATTCGGCGACAGTAACGGTTTGCTAAAACTCACTTAGAATCAATCTATGAACTGGGCCACGTTTTCTTTTCAAATCGACGTGCCCCTCGCGTTGGTCCTATGGGTAGCGTTCTTGGTTCAGGCGCAGTTTTGGGCGCGATCGGCGAACGCCGATACGAATGTCGATTTGGTTGCGAAATTGCCAAAGGCGAGGCTTCGCTACACCGTTTTTTTCGCCCTGCTTCTAGTCGTCTGTTGGTACTGCGGATTCTCGATTGCGCTACTGATGGTGATCATCTGGGTGTCGGGTTTGGTGGTCGCGTTTCTTGCCGGCGGTGACTTGGGGACGCGCGCCGGGCTGCATTACTTCGCGGCCTATCTGATTCGCGAGTGGGCTTTCGGATTCCCACAGATGATCTTGCACCCGCGTGTTCAAGAGCCCGAGGACAGCAACCCGAATGCAATGAGTCCGCTTGCCGGGCGAGTGGCGACGGTCACATCAACGCTACGCCCAACCGGAGAAGTCTGTGTCGATGAACAACGCTATTCGGCGCGGTCCGAAAGCGGTCAATATGTCGACGAGGGAACTCGCGTGATCGTGTCTTGCCAGCGAGGACGCGACCTGTTGGTCGCCGTGAGTGGTGGAAACTCGGAGACGAAGACTCAACGCTTGGTGGCACCGGATGAATCGGAAGCGTCATGAACGCCGCCAGAACGATGGAAACACGAGAACGAGAATGCTGAACACTTCCACGCGTCCGAGCAGCATCAACCAAACGAAGAGAAACTTCGCGCCTTGGCTGAAGCCGGCGTAGTTTTGAGTCGGACCGACGACTCCCAAACCGGGACCGATGTTGTTCAGCGTCGCCGCAACGGCACTCGCGCTATCGAGTAGCTTTTCATCAAGTGTGCTCTGCGACTGACTGGCCGGTGAATCCGTCGAATATCCCCAAGTCGTACTGGGCTCAAATGTCACGAGCAACATCCAAGAAGCGATAAAGAGACCGAGGATCAGGCAAAAGTAAACCATGATGCCACGCAGCATCGTTGGGTCGTCAATGATGACACCTCCCAGCCGAATCGGTCGAACGACCCGAGGTCGATAAGACAGTTCGATCTCGCGTTGCAGAATGCGAAAAAAGAGGACATGACGAATGACTTTCATGCCCCCGCCCGTGCTGCCCGCGCAACCACCGACAAACATAACGACCAGCAGGCTTCCACGGGCAAAGTTGTTCCAGTGATCGAAGTCGGCAGTCCCGTACCCCGTCGTCGTGATCACGGAGACGACTTGAAACATGCTGTTGCGAAGCGAAGCGTGCCAAGTCTCGAAGCCGTCATCACCGGCACGTACTCCGAAGAAAATAATGCCTGCAGTCAGCAACAGGATGATGCCGACAAACGTTCGGAATTCCAAATCCGAGAACAGCTTTCTCGGGCCGCCGAGCAACGTTAGATAAAGAAGCGTAAAGTTGGTTCCCGCCAGCACCATAAAGATGATCGTCGTGTACTCAATAAGCGGGCTGCCGAATCCGCCGAGTGATCGGTTGTATGTGCTGAAGCCGCCCGTAGCCATCGTTCCGAATGCGTGGCAAAGACCATCAAACAGCGTCATCCCTTCCAGCATGTAGATGGCAGTCAGAATCGCGTTCAAACCGACATAGATGCCCGCGAAAACCAGCGCCGTGTGCTGCATTCGCGGCATGCTACCTTCCTTACTTGGTCCGGGCATCTCCGCCCGGGCCATCGCTTTTCCTGCGGAGCCTTGGCCAAGAATCGCAACGAACAAGACGACGATTCCGAGGCCGCCCAGGAAGTGCGTCCAGCTGCGCCAAAACAAGATGCAGTGCGGAACCATGCTGGGTGATTCCAAGTCGGTCAGGATAGTCGCGCCCGTTGTGCTGAATCCCGCCTGCGACTCGAACATCGCTTCGACGAAGGTGATCGTCTTGCCCGGCGCCGTTTTTGTTTCGCTCAAAAAATAGGGCAAGGCTCCCAAGACGGTGGCGAAAACCCAACTCAAACCGACGATTGCCATCGCCTCTTTTCGGAACAACGGCGATGGTTTCACTTGGCGTCCCACGACCACCAAGACGCAACCGATCGTCAGACTAATCGCAGTGCTGACTAGCAAACCGTGAATGCCGCGTCGCTCGATGTCTTCTGCCGGCGGAAGATGCGTTCGATCGGCGAGCAGTGGAAACGCAAACGGCAAACTGAACAGCATCGAGCCGCCGATCAAAAGGCAGACGATGCCGAGCACACGGCTGAGAAGTCGAAAGTTCAAACCAACGTCAACTTGAAAGAGAGCTGTCTCGGGACATCCTTGGACGGGATCGCGACTTGCTGGATTGTATCGAAACCGGTCTTTTTTCCGAGAACGCGTTATTGAAGCTCAGCGACGCAATTCATGAATCCGATCCAGCGCCGGTTTCGCCCACTCTGCCGTCTCGTAGAGGCTGAGAATGCCGTCAAGCATCTGCTTTCGCTCAGACGGACTCGCTTCCATCGCCGCATCCACCCGTTGCATCAATTCGGCGAGCCGCGGGTCTCCGGCCGTTGAAACACTGCGAAGACGTTTGGCTTCGAAACGCGCAAGCTCCGCCAAATCCTTCGGATCGTCTTGGCCTTGTGGTTCGGCCACACCAAAAACCTCGATCCATTGCAAGAGCTTCTCCCGGGCGGATGCAGGATCCGTTTGCCGCAGCGCCATCGCTTCCAAGAACGCCGACTCATAGATCGGGTCTTCCGACATCCTGAGTTTGGCTTTTAGCGTGAGTCGTTTGACCGCGGCTTCGACTTCCGCGGATCGCAAGTCGTCTCGAAACCCT
>JBCCOI010000321.1:0-8330 GCA_039025515.1 Planctomycetota bacterium | reverse complement strand
CGGTCCTCGATACCGCGAAGCACGGCGCGACGATGGGCCCTGACGGCGACGATGGAAATAGTCCTTCGATTCCGTCGACGGAACTCGTCCTTGATGGCGGACTGGGATTGGATGACTTTCGCGTCAGCAGCTTGGACGGGACAACGGTCGTTCGTGGCGGCGGTAATGACGATTCGATTCAGGTACCGATCGATGGCGTTCCTTCGTCCACCGAGTTCAACAATCTTCGCCTCGATATCGAGCAACTGATCGTTGACAACTCTCTGAACGCATCGCCGATCGCATGGACGCTTTCCGACCTTTCACTCTCGGCAGACCCGATCGTCTCGGATAACCCGTCCGGGAACCCCGTCGTGGTCGTCGGAACCGGAGGTGTCGGCCGAACCCGAATCTTGGGTGGAACGGGAAGCGACACACTCGACGTGGTCACGACGACGGTTACAGATACCTTCGGCGAAATTGATCTCGATTCGGCGGACCAGGGTGCGTCAGACAATGTATCACTCGACTTTGGTGGGGAGATCTTTGCACCCGATCAGGCAACCGTGCTTCGCCGGTCGGAGCTGAACGTGGACTTTGATTCGATCGGGTCTTCCAGCCGTGCGTTTACCGTCGGTGACTTGAGCTTGGTTACCACCGGCACACTCATTCCCGTTGTCGTTTCACCGAACTCCACCGCGTTTCGCCCTCTTTCTGCGAGTGATCAACTTTCGCTCGAAGTGGCTCGCGGCAAATTGTTCCGCTTGAGTTCGCTCGACATTCGAACGACCAGTGGATCGGCAACAAGAACGATCGCATTGACGGGAACAAGGACCGATGGGTCGACGCAGGTCGTCAACCTTTCGGTCAATGAGGGACAAGCGTTTGAGACCGTTGCGATACCGGCGTTTGACGGTCCGGTTAGCAAAGTCACCTGGACCATGGGAACGGATGTCGAGATTCGATCCATCAACTACGTGTCACTGGACGCGGTGACGTTCTCCGGCGTCGCCAGTTCGAACACTTACACTGAGAATGGATTCCAGTTTTCCGTTGATGGGAATTTAGAACTCGATTCGCGTAGCAACATTTATCGTGAAGTGCTGGCGGTCAGCGACTCGATTAGCGAGCGATCTCAGTTGCTGATCTCTCGTGAAGACGGAAGTAGTTTCACCGTTCAGTCTGTGCGAATCAAAGACACGCTCCGTGAAGGAGAGGTCCGTGTGGAAGCAAGAGGAGGATCCTTTGCAGTCCTCCGATTCCCCGGCGTCTCGGGCTACCAAGACCTGCCGGTTTCTGCGGGGATCTCGAATACCTTTAGTCTCAATCTTCTGCCCAATCAGGTTGTCGACTCGGTCGTCGTCAATTTCGGCGGAGTACTCACGACCATCGAATTCGATACCTACGAAGCGGGCACGTTTGAGCACAGCGAATCCGGCTACATCATCCGAGACCGAGATTTTCGCGGAAACAACTATCCGATGCGATTGGAAGATGGGGGGATTGCCACACAGTTTGCGAACACCGTGACGGTCACTTCACTGGACGGACAGCCGTTTGATTTAGATTCGATTGGTGTCATCGGACTCGATGACGGCCGCTTCATCGCCAACGAGTTCATCGACTTCACCGGCAACGTGGCCGGTGGTGGCAACGTCTCTCAGCGGGTGGCGGCTCCCAGTAATCAGGGTCTGCAGTTCGCAACGCTTAACAACTTCTCCAACCTGGATTCATTGACGTTCCGTCTTCAAGGGGAGTTTGGTGATTTCCAAGTCATCGACGCGATCACCCGGTCTGGAGTAAACGCGACACTCAGCTTCGAGAATCTGGCAGAGCAGGTTCAAACTTATCGGGAAGACGGAATCGAAATTTTGACCACTCAGGCCTTCATTGGAGACTTTACAACTGGACCGAACTTGGGAACTTCAAGCTCTCAAGAAACCGTGACGATCAAACCGAGCCGAATCGTCCGGCAGGCTTCCAATCCGCCCGCACCAGCTAACTTCACACTGTCCTCCACGGGCGGTTCACCAGCCGAACTTCGGGCGGTTGGAGGCTGGGATGGAGACTATGTTCGGCTCACGCATGCCGGCCAAGGTGTTCAGACGGGGGGCTACGCATCCGATGAAGTACTCGGGGCATGGACGGGTATCGCAGAATACGCATTTGATCTGCGAACCGATGCCCCCACCGGCGAAGACAATGCCGACGGTTGGGGTTGGGCGCTGCTCAATCAATCGCATTACCCGAGCGGCAATTCGGGCAATGGATTTGGTCCCGAACCGAATTTCACCGGTTCGCTCGGTGTCGGCTTTGACAGCCAAGATGAATCCGATAGCGGTCCGAATTCAGTCTCCATTCATTTCGGCGGTGTCGAGCTGACATCGGTCAAACTTGAATCGGCTCGATCGAGAAAGGCGTTTGAAATCGGCAACCCGATTCGCGCCGGGATCAAGATCCGTCCGGGTTCCGGCGGCTCGAATGTAACCGTCACGCTGGTGGACTTGGTCACCCGCGAGGTCATGACCCCGATCACCGACTTTGCGGTGCCAGGCCTGACTCCTTACCAAGGCCGAATTCAAATCAGTGCGGCGACCAGCGGCAGCGGGTTCAGTCACGACATTGATAATGTCGTCTACCAATATGATTTGGTAAATGATGCCGGCAACGATGTACCCACCACTCCGGTGGTGATTGTCGATGATTTCCGAACTGCGGCATCCGTCAGCGCGAGCACGATCGACAACAGTGCAATGGCTTTGTACTCACTGGATGTGACTTCGGCGACGACCGGAGCGAAGTCGATCGCCTTCGATGTGACCTACCTGAACGGCGTCACGGATACGATCACCAAGAACTTTACGGTTGCCCAGTCCAATCGTTTTGAAACCGTCTCGTTCCCTGAATTGAATCGATACCTCGCTCAGGTTCAGTTCAAGCTTGCATCCGACTTGCGAATTGACAACGTCGTCGCGATCGCTTCCAAGCAAACTCTGTTGGACTACGGTGAGTTCTTGCGGGAGGCCGGACTCACATCATTCCAAGGGGACCGCATCAGCCAATCGGGGATGACGCTCTCGGCATTGGAAAACGAGGTCGACGACGGTCTGCTTGTCATCGAGGGTCGGGTCCGAACGAACGGTAGCGATGTCGCCGCAACACTGGTCTCGGATAACGGAACAAGTTTCACACTCGATGAGCTAGACCTTTACAACGCGACCGAACTGCCCGTGTCCATCACGTTTGTTGGGACGACCGCCAACGGATCAACCATCAACGAGACGATCAGTGTTCCCCAAGGCGCGCGAATAACGGGCAGCCTGACGCGAATGACCGATGTCATTCGAGTCGACTTCGTACCCGCCGACGTTGAAATCGAGAATCTCTATCTGTCGCAAGCCTTGGTGACCGATGTTCCCGCCTCGGTCATGCCCGCGCCGGTTCCGACGGTCACCGATCGATCCACGCCGCTGAACCTCGTTCTGCACACAGGTGACATGCTGAGCACACCGACGAACGATGATTCGGCAACCCTGTCGGTCGACGGAAACGAATCGAGCTCGCTGAACGGCACACCGTTCACGGTCGTTTACTTGGACCGATTCGGTTTTGAGAGAACTCCACAAGCCGGTCAGCGCTACATTGCTCGATTCGATTTTGGGGGTGACTTCTACATTCCAGACAACAGTACGATCACGGTGACTGGCGCCAACGCACTTGCGATCAACGTCGTCAACAATGCATTCATTGGTCAAAACGTCCGCATTGATATTTCCGGAGGCGACGCACAAAGCTGGTCGTCGGTCGTCGCCCCGGCTGGCGGGCAGGGCCTCGCCGGTGGTGGCGATGGTGGCAGCGGCGGAGGCGGTGCAGCCGGGGGAACCGGTGGTCGAGGAGGAAACGGTGGGGGCGGTGGCTTAGGCGGTACGGTGACACAACTGCCTAACGCTAATGGCAAGCAGGTCTTCCAACTCAGTCGTGGTGTGGCAGGGTCACCGAGTAAAGGCGGAAATCAAGGGACATCGGGTTCGTTCGGTACCGGCGGGACCGTCGGAGGCAGCTCCTTTGGGAACAGCGGCGGCGGTTCCGGAGCTGGCGGTATCGGTGGAGGTGCCGGAATCACCGACCCACGGATTACGTTCTCAGGCGGGATTCCCGGCGGAGCAAACGAAGGCACGCCCGGCGCCAGCGGACAAGGGGGTAACCGCGAGAACAAAGGCAATCCGACCTTGCCGGGATACTACTCGACGGTGTCCGGCAATCCGGGCTCCGCCGATTTCGGTGGACAAGGCGGTTCCGGAGGTGATGGCATCGGTGGCTTCCACCGCGCGAATGACTTACGCATCACGGCCGGCGGCGGTGGTGGTGGAGCGGGCGGCGGCGGTGGCGGCGGAGGCGGAGCCGGCGGCATCGGCGGATCGGGCGGCGGTGGAGGCGGAGCCGGTTCCGTCAACGTACTCGGTAACGCGGCCATCGACATTGACCCCGGCGGAGACGGTGGCGGCGGAGGAGGCGGCGGTGTCGGAGGCGCGGGCGGTGCAGGTTCCAGTGGCGGCCCCGGCGGTGGTGGTGGCGGAGCCTTCGAGTTAATCGCGCATGGCCTGCTGGAAGTCTCCAGCGGCGTGACGTTTGCTGCCAAGGGCGGCCAGGGCGGCTTCGGAACTCCGGGGACCGGCGGCATCGGCGGCAATTCCAGCCTCGGCGGCCAGGGCGGAGGCACCGGCAATTCGGCAAGCGGGCAACCCAGCGGAGCCAACGGGGCGGACGGCTCATCAGCGGGTGAAGCGGGCGCCGGCGGAGCTGCCAGCTTGGGCGGGCTCGGGGCTCCCGGTGTCAGCGGCGGCTTCGCCGGAGGGGACGGCGGCGATGGAGGCGACGGACAAGACGGCGGTGATGGCGGTGCCGGTGGACTTGGCGGTGCCGGCGGCGGTGGCGCCGGCGGTTCGATCAAATTGGCCGGAACGGTGTTGAACGTTGACTCGAGTGCCATCGTCGATGTTTCCGGCGGCTTGAGTGCGATCGGCAACAGCCTGAGCGCCGGCGATTCCCGTCATGGCGAAGGAGGACGCATCATCTTGGGCGGCAACACCGATCTGCTGTTCAACCAACAGAACTTTGTAACATCCGTCGGCGGGCAACCCGCGTTTGCCAACAAGGTCGGCGATGGAAACGGCACTTCCGAATACTTCACCATCAGGCAGGCCAATCCATACGTCGTGGATCAACAAGCGAATCCGGTTTCCACGCCGCGTATCGAAGGGTTGATCGGCGGCGCCTCGCAGTTCGGATTCATTGACGGAATCAATGCCGAGAACCTTGGCGACGACTTCGACCTTTCCACTTCGATCGACTTCGATTTGAGCGTCGCCAACGGTGCCTTCCAAAACGCCCCAACGGATGCTCTGGCGGCGCTCTATCGAGTCAAGCTCGGACCGGAACAACTGTTCCGACGCGACCTGGATGGTGATGGCGATACGAACGACAATGATTTTACAGGGTACGACATGTTGTTGTTTGTCAACCTGACGGACTTGAACTTGGCCGCACCTCGGCTGGGGATCCAAGTCGGCGATAGCGGTTCGCCGGCAACCAAGCCGCTCACGTTCCAGGGCGTGACCGATCATCAGCCCGTCGAACTTTCGGCGCTCAATGCGAAGACGATTTGGGCGACCTTGGTTCCCGAAGGCGACCTCACCATCAATGCTTCGATCGCGGGAACCTCACTCAGCATCGCGAACGGACTGAGTGCCGGTTACTTGCAAGATGCGTCCGGTCTGGTCGACGCGGATAAGCCGCTTTACATCACGGCGACGCGTCCCAATCTGGATGAGTTTAGTTCACAAGGCATCAAGCTGGACTTCGCAAACCTGTCCGTCGTCGAAAACTCGATTGACGGGACGGAAGTCTACGCGATCTCACAAGATCGACAATCATTACTTGTCGTCGATCGCTTCGACTTGAGTATCAAACAAGTCCTGGAGAATCTTCGTGACGAGAATCTCGGAATTGAACTGGATGGGATGCGACAAATCCACAGCAATCCGGACGGCAAGTTCGTCTACGTTGTCGGCGATAACGGTAATTTGGGAATCTTCCGCCGCGACACTGGGACAGGTGTTCTCACCTTTCAGGGAATGCAGGTTTTTGACGACCTCAAGTCGAACGTGTTCTCCGTCGACGTCGAAGTCGTCGGCGTTGAGTTCCAACAGATCTATCAACAGTCAACCTCCGATGCGGGGCTGGGACGATTCCAAACCGACCGAGACAATCTGACCGTTGTGGTCAATGAACGTGGCAGTGTCGATGAAAATGGCAATGCTGCTTCGGAACACTGGATCGCTCGCACTTACATCCGTGACGAGATCACCGGGACCTTCCGCCGAGCAACATCCGCTGACATGAATGGCGGATCACCCCCGGAAGCTCGACGTCCGGGGCTCGCCTCCCACGTCACATCGCTGCTTTCGGCGTTGTTCGTCGCCAAACAGAATGGCGACATCGAGATACTGACGGACAATCGAACCAACTCCGGTCACTTCGGTGTTCGGCAGACCCTGCGAGACACGGACTTCAACTTTGGTTCCGTCTCCAATTTGGAAGCCACCAACGTCGCGGGGCGTCGGTACCTCCACATCATTAGCAATGCGGCCGATCGTGTCGTCAATTTCCGAGAGGTGCAGGTCAACACGACGAACACCTATCTCCTGCAGGAACAAATCGATAACGGCAAGGATGGCGTGATCGGAATGGACGGCCCGACTGACATCAGTGTTTCGACGGCGGGCGACTTCATCTACGTCACCAACGACAGCGGGACCGTCGCGGTCTTCGAACGAAATGCGCCTGCGGAAGTAGCTCAGTTCGTGCAGGCTGTTCGCCAAAACGTCTCCGGCTTTGATGGGCTCGACCGTCCCGCCTCCATTGCCGCTGCCGGCGAAGGCGCGATCGTCGTCACCGCGGGGCAGTCCAATCAACCCGCGTCGATTGTTCGTTTGGATGCCACCCCGACCGTCGGTGGTTCGCTCGTCCGGCGCGACAAGACGGATGCAAACAACGTCTTAATTGTGCTTGAAGAACCGTTCCCCGATGAACCGGGTCGTTTAAGCAGTTTCAGCTACTACTTACCCATCACGGCAAACAATGACGACCCGCCCGTCGTGACGCCACTGCTGCTTGAGAAGTCAGGCAACGACTGGAAGATCGTCGGAATTGGACAGGCGAGCGATATTGCCGGTCCCAACCTGCAAACCGCTTCGTTCATCCGCACCGCCGGGTCGGCTCAGACATCGGGACGCTACTTCGGTTTCGCGTTAGATCTTCCAGGACTTTCCGAAGGGATCACCTACGCCGACTCCTCCACCGAACAAGCGACGGTCTACTCGTTGCCAAACTCGCTTACGGTCAATCAAGTGTTGACCCAGGGTGTTCGCCTTCCTCGAGACTACTCGATCCAGGCGACGACGCTGCAACGTGTGAAAACGGGAGCGGTTGTAGTCGACTTCGAGAATATCGAGAAGCTTGCCGTCAGCAGCGGCGGAGGAAGCGGCTTACTCACACTGCGTGACGCGACGGGAACGGATGTCACCAGCACAACGATTCAAGCCGGTGCCGGCAACGACGAAGTGCAAATCTTTGACATCACCTCGACAACGACGATCGATTTGGGCAGCGGTAACGATCGATCTTTGGTCAACACGACTAGCAGCGGCGCACTGATCATCACGGGAGGACAAGGCGTCGACGAGTTCGATCTGCGAGACGTCGGTCCGGGCACCGAAACTTCGCTTTCCGGCGGAGCGGATCGCGATCAATTCAACATCAGGGGAGACAATTTAGAATCCAACAACACGACGACGATCAACGGTGGAAGCCCTGACGGGGTCTTTCCCGGCGATGGTTTTCTGTTTGATCCCAACGGGCTGGACGTAACAAACAATGATCCGCAGCCCGGTGACGGTACCGTTGGTGCCGTGGGTCGGGGGCAAGTCAACTATCTGTCCATCGAAGACATTCAGCAGGTCGGCGCGCCGGTGATCACGTTTGATCCGGCGCAATTGACAATCGCGGAGGGTGATGTGCTGGATCTGGCCATCACGGTCGATTACGCCGGCAGAGATCCGATTGGTGGCATCGAGTGGGACTTGGACAACGACGGCATCTTCGCCGAGCCCGAAGAACCGTCGGGACTGACCCAAAATATCACCTGGTCTCAACTGCTGGCGGTTGCCGGAATCAACGATGATGGACTCTATACCATCGCCGCAAGGGCAACCAACTCCGTCGGAACGACCACCCGAGTCCGAACGCTAACCGTCACCGACACCATTCCAACGGTGGGCGAGATACCTGCG
>JBCCOI010000320.1:0-8338 GCA_039025515.1 Planctomycetota bacterium | reverse complement strand
CGTTTCCGCAATCGGATTCACGCCCGATGTCTTCTTGGGACCGGCAATGGGTTGGTTGCTCGATCGATCACCCGGTGAAACGGGGCATCAACACCTATTCGCCATGCTGAGTCTCTTTGCATTGGTCGGGTGCGTCGCAGCATACGCCTATCCATCAACGGGAAAGTCCTCATCCACAGACGAATTTCAAACGTAGCGGACTACCACAAAGAGGCTTAGGGCTGAAGGAGCGGAACTCGCGAAGAGTAGGACAGGTGGACAACGAACTGTCTGGTAAACCGAACTGCCTGGCGGACAAAGTGCTACGATGCTCCACCGATCAAAATCAGTTCCGAGAATCCACCGCGAGACAAAAGGCATGACCATCACGCACTCGGCAGGGAAATTCCATATCCTAATTCTGACCTGCTGCCTGATGGGCTGTACTAAAAAGCCACGGCCTCCGGTGGGCGGCGCGCTGTCCCCCGAAGCCGCGATCAGCGAGTTCTTCACTGCGATTGCAGAGAACAAACCGAACGAGGCATGTAAGTTGCTCGTCGAGCCAGTGAAGATGGCCGAATATTGCCGTGGGCAGGCGAGGGTGTCGGCAGCGTTTAGAAGCCTTGCGGAGGAAAAGGCGTCGCGGTTTGGAGAAAGCGACGCTCCGATTGAATCACAAATCCCAGCCTTGGTATCGCTAGAGCGGTTATCGCAGATTGCTCCTATCGAAGATGGAGACAATGCGACCTGGCCGGCCAACCCAAAGTCTCCCATGAAGTTGATCCGAACCGACGGACTCTGGAAGATTCATCTGTCTGACACATATCAGGATTCGTCCCAACTCAACGCTGTGGTGTCACTCTTTCACGGGACCGCCGAATTTGTTTCCGAGATTGCAAATGAAATCTCAGAAGGCAAATACGCGTCACTGGAAGAAGTTCAATCGGAACTCCAATTACAAAACCAGCTCTTGAACGCGAGACTTGGCGGTTAGGAATGGACGATCAAGTTCTTGCGCAGTGGACGAAGCGACGAGTCCTAAAATTTCGGGACTCGTCGCTTCGTCCAACTACCGCACGCGTTACGTAAACGCCGGTCGTTTCAAATTTTCACCTCGCACCACAGAAAAAAGCCTTCGGCTTGACTCCTTCATTCACGAGAGCTGTCTTGAAAAACGCCATTCGAAACGCGACAAAAAAGGTCGGGACCTTTATCCTGATCGCAGGTCTCGCCGTTCTCGCTTACGGTACGGTCGCCTTTTGGCTAGTCCAATCTTTGCCACCCAATGGTGGAGCAAATGGACGGCTCCCAAGTCTTTACGTGATTGCCGGAGGCATCGTCGTCGTGTTGGTCGGATTCGCAGTCCGTGGCCTGACGGTTGATGGCGATGCAAACGCTTCAAAAGCAAAACACTCAAAGAGAATCCCCACCCTGTACGGGATACTCGTTCTCTTTACGATCGTCGTCTCACTCTTTTTTGTTGTATCACGGCTTTAGTGGACGATCTCACACGAGGGCTAGTTCTCCGGTTCATCCGAACGCCCACTGCTTGCAACTTTCCCATCGATCGTGCGGGAATCGTTGAATGTCTGAAAAGGCTGATCGTGGGCAGTATGAAACGACGTTTGCACTTGCACGCCCGACATGCGAAACCGTTCGGCAACGAAGAACCGTCGCACCAAATTGCGTCCAAACGGCAAGAGCAGAAAGAATCCGACCACGTCCGTCAGAATCCCCGGTGTCAACAAAAGTGCACCGGCAAACACAATCATCAGACCGTCCTGAATCTCGCGACTGGGCACCTCTCCCTTGCCGATCGCCCGATGAAATCGCTGCCAAGCCATCATCCCCTCACGTTTTGCCAGCCAAGAGCCGATAATCCCCGTGATCAGGACAAGCCCGAACGTCGCCATCACGCCGGTCATCTCAGCGACTTGCAAGAGCAAATAAAGCTCGATAAGCGGCACGGTGACGAAGAGGACGAGTAAGCGGAAGAGCATCGAAGGGGCCTAAAAAGGGTCTGTGAGGGACGTCAATCTGGCAGAAACTCGCATTGAGACGCGTCTGTCAACAAGTTTGCGAATTTCGTACCGTTTTCTCCCGATGGCTATGCATTTTTGGTCGCCACCGAAACTCTAGATAGCAAAACAGCTGCAAATTCAGGCATCTGCGGACGTGAAAGAACGGACTCTCTCAATCCCGATTGCCCCGCAGGTCCATGGTCGCATCTGGACGCCGATCCACATGGCACCCCGAGGCCTGATCATTCTTGTTCACGGGTTAGGAGACCATGGCGGAAGATTTCGGGAGTTTTCTCTCCGGATGTCACGTCGGGGTTGGGGCGTCGTTGCCGCCGATCTTCCAGGCCACGGTCGCACTCTAGGGAGGCGCGGAATGGCCGCCAGCTACGCATCGATTCTGGAATTGATCGCGTCACTCCGCGAGACGGTCGCCTCTCAATTCCCAAAGACGCCACAGTACGTGCTCGGGCACAGCATGGGAGGTAACTTCGCTGCAAACTACCTGCTCAGGCGAAAAGAATTCGATCCGGCGTGGGTTCCCGCTCCGTCGGGTTTGCTGCTGATCGCTCCAATGATCATGCCACCGACGTTTCTTGACAGACAGAAAGTCTTCGCCGCCTGGGGCACCGGTTACCTTCTCCGTCGATTCCGGATCACGATCCCCGCACGTGCCGATCAACTGACCAGCGACCAGACTCGCGTCAAAGAGCTAGAAGCGGACCCGCTCATGCACCAGAAGATCTCGCTCTATCTGGCCACGCAGCTGCTCGCACAAGGTCGGTTCGCACTCGACCACGCAAGAGACCTCGACTGCCACACGTTGGTTATCCACGGCGACGACGACGAGCTCATTGATCGCGACGCCTGTCGGAATCTTGCCATCCGCATCGGCGACAACGCGACCTCGAATTGTTGGCCGAGAGGAAGACACGATCTTCTCAACGATGTTGATGCGGATGAAATCGCCGAACGATTGAGTGGCTGGCTGGCCGAATCAATGTGCGGAACAAGACGGCAATTCCATTCAATCGCTTCTTCAACTCACTGCCGCATCGCTGCCTGAGCGGAACGTCGCGTCCAATCGCCCTGAAAGGGATTTGCAGCGAGCGGATTGAAAGTCGCACCAACATTCGCGACTGCGATGGATAATCCCTCGAAGTCTTCAACCGACAGCATCGCGATGCGATCATGTAGATTGACGATGCAACGACCCCAAGCCATCTCGAACGCAACTGCTTGGTCGGGATCGTTCCGATTTCGGGATCAAAGAATCTTCAACGCGTCACTTCCTTACGGGATGAGCTTTCGATGATCTGCAACCCGCGGTCAATCAGCGCATCACTTCGCGCTCCGGCTATCGATGTCACGCGTGCAAGCTTCGGCGATTCAAAGTTCTCATCCGGCAAGACCCCACGATCTTCGATCGGCGTTCCATCGGCTTCAAGCGACTGCCAACGCGAAAACCAAACCTTTAGCCCGTTAGACAGCGTCACGGGTGATGGATTCCCACTCGCGCCGCGTGTCGGTTGACCCAAAACGACTGATTGCTCGATTGCTTTGAACATCAACGCCATCCCCTCACCACTGCTAACGCATCCCGGACCAATCAAGCAAACAATCGGCACCTGACTTGCACGCTTCGAAGATGGTTGCAGGTAGCGAGGCGATCCTTCTTCGAGTGCCCCGTTCCGTCGGCGAAGACTTCGTGCATACAGCACCGGTTCCTCGACGAACAAACCGGCAATCTCCGCGCCTCGCGATTCATTCCCGCCCTTGTTGAGGCGAAGATCGATGATGTAACCGGTGACGTCCTCCATCGAAACAATGGCATCGGTCAACGCTCCGTAGTCGCCGTCGCTTGGTAAGCCCTCCACGAAAATCAGGACGGCCTCTCCAATTTTTCCCAAAAACCCGACACCGGCAAAGTCTTCAACCGAATCGAGATTCTCACGCACAATGGACCGATCAACATTTGGTATGTAGCTGGAACGATGCGTCGGAATCCTGGGACCACCGGGCAGTTCTACGAAAACGTGCAAGTCTTTGAGCCGACGAAGTATCGGAACGATCACGCTTGCAAATGCTTCCGGCGTCGCCGCCGCATCTACTTCTCCCTCGAATTCCTTCGCAAGTTCTGTCCAGTTGATTCCCTTCATCTCCGTAAAGCTGTACTGTTGATGCATTGACTTGATCAACTCTGCAAAGGGCTCAAGCGGCGTCGACCTGACCAGGGATAATTCCTTCACAGTCAACGTTCCGGACTTTGAAAGGAAGACAATTACTTTCGTTGACTTACAGTTTGCCGGAACGCGAAACGTGAGACTGTCCTTCCGGACCTGGGCGAATTGGCTCAAGTCTTTGACTTCGAAGCCCAAACGTTTGCCGCCGGTGGAAAAGTGCATTACCCCCGCGTAGCAATTGTCAAACTGGCGGCCTTCTTTCTTGATGCCTGATGCGATCGCTTTGAACGCGAGTTCGTAGGAAGCGCCCGGTTCCAAATCCACCTCTTGAGACACTGAGTTCCATGCCAACGTTTGCCGGTTACCCGATAACTGGACTCCACCATCTGCGGCTTCCTTAACGATCGATTCGGGCGAGGAACCTCCGTTGTTCGCGGCAACTTCAACGGTCCAACCGACCGGACGTTCCCCCCGCCAATCTTGGAAATCATGGTTTTGAAGCAGATTCGGTGTAGCGGTGCCAAGCTTCGACACCTCCACACCCTTGACGCCAAGAATGCCGGACTTTGAAAGAAACGCATAAACAATCGTTTGGGTTGCTCCCGCCGGAACCAAGTGATCGACTTCAAAATGCTTCCAGTCCGATGTTTCTGCCGAAACATCAACAATGGAACGGCCGACGAGCTTGCCTGCCGCATCCTTGCTCATCCAACCGACGTGACAGTTGTCAAATTGCCGGCCTTCTCGCCGTACATCCTTCACGCGTGCAGAGAACGTGAGCCGAAATGTTTCACCGGGCGAGGCATCGATCGTTTGAGACACCAGTTGCCATGCTTTCGTCGAGGCGGCGCCTCGAAGCATCAACGCGGGTCCGGGAATCTGCTTGATCTCCGATTTCGGTAAATCGGCTCCATTGGTCGCACCGGTTTCCACGGTCCAACCAACGGGGGATCCTTGATTCCACTGATCGAAGTCACCGTTGATCACCTTGACCGATTCTTGGCCAACGGCATCGCCTCCAACTCGAAGCCCCAAGCAAGCGAGCAAGACCAGTGGCAAAAGACTGTTGCGGGCCATTCATACACCTCTACCGAAACTTAGTGCAATCAAATCGATGATTGGAACGAGTTTAACTTGTTGAATGCCGGCATGTGCTACGCTGAGAGCTTGGTATGCCCACACACCCGATTAAAGACTGGACTATGAGTCGATTGACGAGTTTGCTTTTACTTTCGCTGCTTTGCGTTTTCACGATCTCGATCGATGCACGAGGCGACTGGCCCGGATGGATGGGGGCTGGCCGAGACAATCAACCGGTCGGCGTGGAACTTCCGGATGACCTCTCCAAGCAGTCTCCAAAGTTGGTTTGGAAGCAATCAGCCGCGGGCGGTTATGCCGGCCCTGCGGTTGTGAACGGGAAGCTATTCATCACGGATTACGTCACCGGTGACGATGTTTCGGTCGCGAACTTCGAACGCAAATCGTTTACCGGCGAAGAGCGGGTTCGATGCCTGGACGCCGAATCGGGCGAAGAAATTTGGAGTTATCGTTATCCGGTTAAGTACACGGTTTCTTACCCGGCCGGACCGCGTTGCACTCCAAATGTCGACGGAGCATTCGTCTATACACTTGGAACGGAAGGCGATCTGATTTGCTTTGAAATCGCTTCCGGAGAGATCGTTTGGAAGAAGTCACTGACGTCCGAGTACGGAACCAAAGCCGCGTTATGGGGATACGCGAGTCATCCGCTGATCGACGGCGATCGTTTGATCTGCGTCGCCGGTGGAGAGGGTTCACATGTGGTTGCGTTCGACAAGAAATCGGGTGAAGAACTCTGGCGTCAAGGATCCGCAACCGAGCAAGGCTATGTCCCACCAACCATTGTCGAAGCTGGCGGAGCGCGACAACTCATCATCGGAAGCCCAGACCAAATCCGTTCGCTCAATCCCGAAACAGGAAGCGAATACTGGAGTGTTCCTTATCAAGCGTCCAACGGTTCCATCATCATGTCACCGTTGACGACGGTCGTTGATTCCAAAACGTATCTTTACATGGGTGGGTATTCGAACAAGAACTTGTTGCTGGAACTGAGTGATGATCAACCGGCCGCCGAAGTGGTTTGGCGTGACATCAATCGCGCCGGTATTTCTCCGGTAAATGTTCAGCCGTTTATCGATGGCGACATGATTTACGGTTTTGATCAAAACGGAACATTGATGGGCGTTCGCTTGCCGTCTGGCGATCGTTTGTGGTCAACAAGCGAACCGATCTCCAAACGCCCGATGGGATCTGCCACCGCCTTCATTGTTCGCCCCAAGGGTGAGGATCGATTCATTCTTTTCACAGAACTCGGCGACCTGGTCATCGGCACGATGACACCGGAGGGATTCACAGAGCAAAGCAGAGCTCACGTCATAGAGCCAACCGGCGTTGCGTTTGGCAGACGCGTCGTCTGGAGCGCGCCCGCGCATGCCGGTTCAAGAATCTACATGCGGAACGACAAAGAAATCGTTTGCTTTGACCTAAAGCCCTGAACCGAAGCGATTGGCGTGACCGGAACGAGGCGGGGTAGTTTATAATCAAGAGTGTTTTCGGTTCTCGAAAAAGCCCCGCCCTTCCCTCCGCTTGTCCTCGTTCGCCATGAAGTCAGCAGCACTGACATCGATTCTCCTGGCTACGGTAACGATCTGCTTTTCCGTAGCCAACGCAGGCGAAACACCCGATTTCCTCTCCGAAGTGCGGCCGATCCTCTCGGATCATTGTTTCGCGTGCCACGGACCGGACCAACACGAGCGTGCAGCCGATCTCAGGCTTGATACGGCTGACGGAATCGCGAATGTTGTCGTCGCAATGAGTTCCGGTGATAGCGATCTTGTTCATCGTATCGAGTCGGATGACGAATACACGGTCATGCCACCGCCGGAATACAACAAACCGTTGACCGAGTCCGAGAAGAAAATCCTTCGAAATTGGATTGACGCGGGTGCCGAATTCAAGGGGCATTGGGCTTTCGACGTTCCCACGAAAGTAGAGACGGACGCCTCCACCAGCGAGGCAATCGACTACTTCATCGAACGCAAGCTTGAAACGTTTGGATTGGCGCCGAACGCACAGGCGCCTGACGCTGCGTTGCTCCGCCGAGTCTGCTTGGACCTGACGGGGCTTCCTCCGACACGCGAGCAGATCGAG
This sequence comes from Planctomycetota bacterium, assembly GCA_039025515.1. Taxonomy (GTDB): domain Bacteria; phylum Planctomycetota; class Planctomycetia; order Pirellulales; family Pirellulaceae; genus Stieleria. The sequence goes on along the minus strand of JBCCOI010000320.1, from coordinate 969 downwards.
CGACTTGAACAAGGCAACTTCGACTACGAACGACTCGTCGACGAGCTACTCGCTTCCCCTGCCTTCGGTCAGCACTTCGGACGACATTGGCTGGATCTGGTGCGATACGCCGACACCCACGGTTTGCACCTGGACAATTACAGGGAAATGTGGCCATACCGCGACTGGGTTGTCGATGCCGTCAATCGCAACGTCCCATTCGATCAATTTGTGACGGAACAACTCGCCGGCGACCTTCTCCCTGAGGCCACCCTCGATCAGCAAATCGCTAGCGGCTTCAACCGTTTGAACGTCACGACCAGCGAAGGCGGCTCGATTTACGAGGAAGTCTTCGCCCGCAACGTCATCGACCGAACAGATGCTTTTGGAACCATCTTCCTCGGTCTGACAACTCAGTGCGCCGTGTGTCATGACCACAAGTTCGATCCCATCTCGCAAAAGGACTATTACTCGCTCTCCGCCTTCTTCAACAGCCTCGACGGAAGAGCACTTGATGGAAACGCGAAGGATCACCCACCGGTTGTCCGTGTCCCCAATGAGAAACAGGTTGCCCAGCTCGATGCGTACGCTGCCGAGTTGAAGTCGCTTCAAGCCGAAATGGCGGCACCGATCCAAACCGTTGACGAAGCTCAGCGTGAATGGGAACGCGAGCTATTGAGACTAGCCGCGGATGAACAAAACCGTTCGGATGAGAGCACAAAGCCACCGGCAGTCATCAAGAGTCTGGCGTTTTTAGCTTCGGACGCACACGCCTCGTCTGGCGCGACGTTGACCATCGAAGAGGACTTCGTTCGCTCGTTGGAGCCCGCAAAGCCGAAGGACACACACACGTTTGTCGGGACGATACCGAAGTCTACTTCCACCGAGAATAGTGAACCTGAGTTGGATCGGTGGCAGTTACTGCGTTTGATCGTCCTACCCGACCCGCAATCGAACCGTCCGGGGGTTTCCTCCAACGGTAACGCCGTG
>JBCCOI010000319.1:0-8339 GCA_039025515.1 Planctomycetota bacterium | reverse complement strand
GAAGGTTTTTGTGTTCCCTGTGCTATCAAGCTTCAACACCTTGTTATAGACCCGTGTTCCCGAAACACGATCGATGACTCGCAAGATGACCCGAGCCTGGGAGGCACCCCCTTGATTGGTACCAGAACTCACCGCTAGCGACACATCCTCAAAGGAGATTTGACCCGCAACGTCGAGCGAGAAGTCTGTACGGAAGAAACTGTCGGCCCTCGTCTGGGCAGAACCTTGGATGTAGATGAGTGCTTCCGCGGAGCCTTCCGCGGAAATGAATAGCTCGGGACCCTGCGAGGTTGGGTCACTGATGCTGCTCTGTTGATCAGCTTTTGCTTGTGCATTGCCGGCGAATCCGGTGTCTGCAATGACATCAACTGATTCGTCAAATGCCCCGTCTTGATTGCTGACGATCCTGTCTCCATCAGTATCACCATCCTCGAAGAAGAACCCATCGATCGCAAAGACATCCCCTTGGACGAGTCTCCGTTGGCTGAGGAAATTCACTTCCGCCAAGGCGGTTTCGGCGGACAGCAGTAACGAAACTGTGGTGCAGGCAACTACAAAAAACCGTGTCATCGGAAGCTCCTCATGCGGACTGGAAATGCTCATCTCGACACCAAGTCGAGACGCATACCACACTATCGCTTTCCGATGAAGCCAAGATGATCGCAGCATAAATTGCTGGTGATCTCTTCAGCATAGAAACGGCCCATCAGTAACTAGCTATGCCTACGCCAAGACTCCCCGAACGACCGACCCGTAAACATCTGTCAGCCGAAAATCACGTCCGGCGTAGCGATACGTCAGAGCTTCGTGATTGATGCCAAGAAGATGCAGAACGGTGGCATGGAGATCATGCATGTGAACGCGGTCTTGCCGTGCGTGATAACCAAATTCATCGGTCTGCCCGTAAGCAAAACCGCGTTGTACACCCCCGCCGGCCAGCACCATCGAGAATCCTTGCGGATTGTGGTCGCGTCCGTTGGATCCTTGGACGACGGGCGTACGTCCAAACTCCCCACCCCAAACGATCAGCGTCTCGTCCAAAAGTCCGCGACGTTTCAGGTCACGAATTAGCGCAGCGATCGGTTTGTCCGTGGCTAGTGCATTCTTTTGGTGTCCCGCTTTCAAGTTGCCGTGTTGATCCCAAACCTGACCGCTGGAAACCGTGATGAAGCGAACTCCGTTCTCTGCGAGCCGCCGTGCGAGCAAACAGCTACGGCCGAATGAATCGGTCGTCTTCTCGCCAATCCCGTACTCCCGCCGAGTTGATTCGGTTTCTTGCCGGATGTCAAAGACGGCGGGCGCGGCGGATCGCATTCTACGGGCGAGATCGATCGCATCGATCGCGCCTTCAATTCCTCGGTCTCTTCCGGCGCGGTGAAGGTGGTTCTGATTGAGCGCTTGCACCATCGCGATTCGTTGGTCGACCCTCTCTGGCGGCAGCTTTCCTTCCAAATGACTGATCTTGCCCGTTCCGGGTTTACCGTTGCGTCCGATCGCAGTCGCTTGATGCATCGCGGGTAGAAATGCGGCGCCATAATTTCGTGGTCCGCCGTGAGCCGTCGCGGGTCCGATCGCAATGTGTGCGGGAAGATCAGGGTGCCCACCGCCCAGCGCGTAGCTTACCCATGCGCCGACACTTGGACGGACCAGGTTGTCGCTGCCCGTGTTAACCATGCCCACGGCTTGACCGTGAGACTGGCCACGAGTGTGCATACTTCGAATCACACAGAGCGAATCCGCGACAGACGCCATCTCTGGGAGCAAGTCACTCACCCAAAGTCCACTCTGACCGCGTTGTTTGAATTTCCAGGGTCCATTCATCAGCGTTGGCTTCGCACTGATGTTTGCAGGCAAGTCAAACGGCAGCGGCTTCCCGTCATCGACCGCCAGTCGCGGTTTATAGTCGAACGTATCAACGTGGCTTGGTCCGCCGTGCATGAAAAGGAAGATCACGCGTTTTGCGCGAGGCGTGGGGTGGACCGCAGAACTCAACGCTTCGCCGGCATCCGCAGAAATTCCCTCGAGTCCCAACGGCGACATGGCGGAAACCGCGAGACCACCAATCGAAAGCGTGGCTCTCCGCATCAGCATTCGGCGATTCATGTCTTGCAAGTCTTTCATGTTGAAATCCTTGGGCGAATGTGTGATGACCGTTGCATTGACTCAGTCAAGGAAACGAAATTCGGTGGAGGCAAAAATCGCGGCGACCCAATCACGCAGTCGCTCGCGACGATTCATTTCTTCGCCCACGTCCACGGCAGCTGTTTTTTCGCTCGCGTCCAATCCGGAGAAATGCCCGGCCATCTCTAGTTCGTCCGCGGTCGGTGTGCGAGAAAGACAAATGCGAAACGACGCGACAAGGCGCTCGTAATCAGAATCGTGCACTGCCGCGATGCGATCCGCCGCGTGGTCCGCCCACCGGATTACATCGGGGCTGTTCAATAGGACCAAGGCCTGTCCGGGAACATTTGTCGTCGGTCGTTTCCCGACAAGCAAGTCGGGATCCGCAGCGTCGAGTGACGTTAACAACGGCGAGACATTGCTGCGGATGATTGGTAGATAAAGCGTACGAACTCTCGCATCCAGGCCGGTCGTTGCGGCTTTCGAGTCCCCGTTGTTCTTCGTGGCGAGAACGTCTTTGTCGGCGACCGGCGCGGACGGTTCTTCGACGCTCAACATCCCTGCGGCAACCAGCATCGAATCACGGATGGACTCGGCAGTGATTCGCTTTCGGTTCGCGCGCCAAAGTAATCGATTCTCCGGATCCAGTTCCGAAGACTCTTTTGAAAAGCTGCTCGATCTGGAATAGGCATCCGTCAGAACGATTGACCGAATGAGCTTCTTGAAATGCCATCCATCACGCATGAAGTCGATCGCTAACGCGTCAAGCAACTCCGGATGCGAAGGCAGCTCACCACGTTGTCCAAAGTTGTCGACGGAGCGTACGAGTCCTTCGCCGAACAAGTGAGACCAAACGCGATTGACGATGACGCGTGAGACCAACGGATGATCGGGATCGGTGAGCCAATTGGCCAGTTCCAACCGGCCGCTACCCTGAGGATTGGTGATCGTCGTTGAGAACATCGCACTGTGTGAAGAAACGGACTCGGCGTCCGCGTCGGAGCCAAACGCTTCGGTGCCAAACACTCTCAGAAAACCACGAGGAATGATATCGCCGGTATTTCGGACTTCACCGCGAATGTGAACGGGACTGTCACCGATCTTCTCTTTCGAAAAATCGCGGGGTGCCATCGCGAAGGGCAGCGGCTCGGGTGCCGTCTGTTCCAAAGCCTTCAGAACGACTTCCTGCTGTTTGATTTCGCTTTTCAGTTGTGCGACAGCCGCTTCGTGCCCGGATGGCTTTGATTGCGTCGTTTCGACGGACTCATGGATGAACTGGACGGCGTCGGCAATGACGTACCCGTCGGTCGCTTCATTGGTGATGCGAACCACCGCATCGACTTCGCCGGAGAATTCGAAAGCGCCCAGCTCATGCCAAGGGGCACTTGCGGGTTTTGCTTGTTGATTGACGAGATGTTTTGATACGGCGTCAGCGGCGTGGACGGCGACCGGAACGTTCGACGCGCGGTTGCCCGCGCTGCTGAAGGCCATTCTCACGCGGTAGGAACCGGACTCGGGAAGCCGAGTTCGGAACTCGATGGACCGCTCACCCTTATTGGCGTTCTCATCGTGGACGTACCCTTTACCGATGAAGCCCTTGGTGTACGTCGACGACTTCCAAGCCCCCAGCTTCTTCGCATCCGCATCATCGATAACGATGCCGGCAGGTTGTTCACGCTCGAGATCTTCGAGTGACCGACGCGATTCGGCGATCTTTTCCTTCAGGTCTTTGATCGCGGCTTTGTGTTCACGATGAGCTTCGGCAAGCTCGGGCGGCGCGGGGAGCGGCGTACGATTGAACGTGCTGACGAATTGCTGTGATTCGCCGTTGAGTGTTTGAGTGCTTCGGAAGATCCCGGCGAGCGCGTAGTAGTCCTCCGTCGGTATCGGATCGAACTTGTGATCGTGACAGCGAGCGCAACCAAGTGTCAGTCCGAGAAAGGAACGTCCGACGGTATCGATCTGCTCGTCGACCACGTCCAAGGTCAACTTTGCTTTGTCGCGTTCGCTCAGCATCTTTGTGCCAAGCATCAAGAACGTCGTGGCCACAAGGTTGTCATGACGCTGCTGATCAGTCTTCCAAGGCAAGAGGTCGCCGGCAACCTGCTGCCGAATCATCTCGTCAAAGGGCCGGTCCTGATCAAAGGAGTCGACCAGATAATCACGGTATCGCCAGGCGTCGTGGAATGTCGCGTTGAAGTCGCTGCCATTGCTGTCGGCGTACCGTGCCACGTCCATCCAATGCCGGGCCCAGTGTTGAGCAAACGATCGCGACTCGAGAAGTTGATCGACGATCTGAATCCAAGTCTCGCGAGTCGGGCTGCGTTGCCACTGTTCCTGGATTTCGACCGAGGGCGGCAAGCCCGTTAGGTCAAACGCCAATCGTCTTAACCGGGTTTCCAATCCGGCCGGTGGATTCGGCAAGATGCCCGCATCGCTCAACCGATGGTCAACGACATGGTCGATCAGGCCATCTTTCGTGAGACGAGCTGCGTCGTAACCGCCTGACGGCTCACCACTCGATTCCACGTGCTTTCGAAAATCACTCAGCGGTCGGAAGGACCAGAACGTCCGTCCCGCCTCGAGATCGATTTTCTCACGTACCGGTCCGACGCCGGCTTCCTGACGCGGATCCTTGGCACCGGCATCAATCCAGCGGACAAAGTCGTTGATGACTTCGGCCGGGAGCGGTGCGTCGGGGGGCATCTCCGACGATTCGTAGCGGAGGGCTGAGATCAAAAGACTTTGTTCGGCATCTCCCGGCTTGATCGCCGGACCGCTATCCCCGCCGGTCAGCATGGCGTCGGCGGAGTCCAACCAGAGCGTTCCACCCGTCTCGTCGGCTTCACCCGAATGGCAACCGTAGCAGCGGTCGACCAGGATCGGCCGGATCTTCGCTTCAAAGAACTCGACCGAACCCGGGTCATGTGCGAGTGCCTTAGACGTGGCTGTGATTTGCAACAAGCCAACGAGCCAAATGCAGCACGAAAGCGGTAATCGCTCACCGGCTGGGCGCCGTTTTTCGGTGATTCGCATCGTGGGTGGGACCGAGGAAGGGTGGCGATGCTTACTTTGGAAGGTCCTTACAGGATATCAGAACGTCAGGTGCGAAGCGAACTCGATCGGCTCACGGAAGGCCTGCGGTTGAGCGAGTAGGAGTGGATCACTATTTTGTTGCTTCGGAAAAGGGCGACTTTTCCGAATCCGCAGACGTTGCGGATGCCGATAGCTCAGTCAATCGGCGATCCAAGCTAGGCAATTCTCCTCCGCGTTCATGAAATACCGTCAGCTCGATCGAATCGTCTCGCTGGATCCAGGTAAACGAATCGTCGCCGAACGAACGTTGCGGTCCGAGGAGGAATATCTGAAAGATCACTTCCCACGGTTTCCCGTGATGCCCGGCGTGATGATGCTGGAGGCTTTGCACCAAGCTGCGGTTTGGATGATCCGAACAGAAGACGATTTCGTGATGCCAATTGTGCATCTTCGAGAAGCACGGAATGTGAAATTCGGCGATTTCCTTTCGCCCGGCGAGACGCTCCAGATTACGGCGGAGCGAGTGAAGGAGGTTGATGGGATCCTGACCGTCAAGGCCGTCGCGGCAAAGGGCGAACGCGTGACCGTCTCTGCCCGTTTGCTGCTCGAACGCTCCTCTAGCAGTGAACCACCCGAGACTGGTACAGACCAAGACGTTGCGGAACGCGTGAAAAACCAGTTTCACGAACTCTTCGGCGAGTCGCCGCTGCCGACCAGCTAAACCAACCACACGAACCCACTCCCCCCGTTGTCGACCGGCGGGCCGGAATCGATCAACACGAAACTCCTCAGAGGAATGTCTCATGGCAATGACAGAAGACGATATTTTCGGCAAGGTGCAAGCGGCACTCGAAGACGCTTTGGGTGTCGACGATGATGAAGTCACCAAAGACGCAACGCTCGTTGGCGATTTGGGTGCCGAGTCCATCGACTTTCTTGACATCGTTTTCAAGCTCGAGAAAGCGTTCGATATCCAAATTCCTCGAGAAGAACTCTCGCCGGAAGATATCTTGACCAACAGCCAGTACGTCCAAGATGGCGTCGTTACCGCAGACGGACTGGCCGAACTCAAGAACCGAATGCCATGGGCTGACCTTTCCGAGTTCGAAGCCGATCCCAAAGTCCAGAACTTTGGAAACCTGCTGACCGTCGGTGACCTCTGCAGCTACGTCAACCAAAAGGTCAACGGTTAATGCGTTGGTTTTGGGTCGATCGATTCACCGAGTTTCAAAGCGGATCCCACGCCAAGGGAATCAAAAACGTTTGCTTGGATGAAGAAGTCGTCGACGAGTACTGCCCCGGATTCCCATTCCTACCGCCCACGCTCATCATCGAGGGCATGGCACAAATGGGAGGAATCATGGTCGCGGAGCACTTCCACTTTGATAAGCGAGTCGTCTTAGCCAAAGTCGGGAAAGCGGTCTTTCACTCTCCCGCCCTGACGGGCGACCAATTGATTTATGAAGTACGGATGGATGCCGTTCAAGACAACGGCGGCACGGTCCACGGCACAAGCCACCGCGGGCAAGAGCTGCAAGCCGAGATCGACTTGATGTTCGCGTTTCTGGAACCTGGCCAAGTGGTCGACGGTCCCTTGTTCGACCCCGCGGACCTGCAGTCCATGCTTCGAATCATGAAGTTCTTTTCGGTGGCCATCGATGCCGATGGGAACCGATTTCCAACCTACGAGAAACTTTCCGGATAACCCGCGCCAACGGTTTTTGCGATGCAACGTCGAAGAGTGGTGGTCACAGGGATCGGGATGATCAACCCCATGGGGCACGATGCCCAAACCGTTTGGAGTGGTCTGCAAGCAGGCTCGAGCGGCGTCGGCTACACGACGCTCTTTGACGCCAGCGGATTCCCGACCAAGATTAGCGCGGAAGTCAAAGGCTGGGAGCTTTCTCCCGATGTCGCTCGCCGGCCCGTCGATACGCTCGGCCGACACACCAAGTTTGCCATCGGAGCCGCCGATCAGGCGATGCGTGATAGCGGCGTCGCCGACCACGTCTCCGATCCGACCCGTTTCGGCGTTTATCTCGGCAGCGGCGAAGGCAACCAGGACTTCGACACGTTCAGCCGAATGATGACTGCCGCGCTCGCCGGCGGGGAATTCGACTCGGCAGCCTTCATTTCGAAAGGCCTCGAGCTACTCGACCCCGCAAAAGAGCTGGAGCAAGAACCCAACATGCCGGCCGCTCACGTGGCGACGCTTTTTGATGCTCAGGGCCCCAATATGAATTGCCTGACAGCTTGTGCCGCCAGCAGCCAAGCCGTGGGCGAAGCGACGGAAATGATTCGGCGAGGCGATGTCGATGTGATGTTGGCCGGCGGAACGCACAGCATGATTCATCCCTTCGGCGTGACCGGGTTCAACTTGCTGACGGCACTCAGCGAAAGCAACGAAGAGCCCACCAAGGCGAGCCGACCGTTTGACCGCCTGCGAAACGGATTCGTCCTCGGCGAAGGGTCCGCCATGGTGATCCTGGAAGATCTTGAGTTTGCCCGTGCCCGCGGCGCGACCATCTACGGTGAAATCGCCGGCTATGGAACGACGGCCGATGCATTTCGTATCACCGACATCCCGCCGGACGGCCACGGCGTAATTGCTGCAATGCGGATGGCGATCGCCGACGCGGGACTGCAGCCAAGCGATATTGACTATGTGAACGCGCATGGCACAAGTACGACCGTCAACGACAAAGTGGAAACGCTGGCCTGCCATCAAGTTTTCGGAGAAGACGCTGCCAAGACTCCCGTCAGTAGTACGAAAAGCATGATGGGTCACCTAATTGCCGCTGCGGGTGTGACCGAGATGATCGTTTGCCTGCTCGCGATGCGTGATTCCGTTCTCCCGCCCACCATCAATTACGAAAATCCAGACCCCGCATGCGATCTCGACTACGTTCCGAATGAAGCACGAGACGGCGAGATCAAATACGCACTCAACAACAGTTTCGGCTTCGGCGGTCAGAACGTCACGCTCTGTCTAAGTCGCGACGTCCATTGAATCCGAGTCTTACAGGTCTCAACGGCGGCGAAATCACAATGGCAGAAGAATTCAGCGACGCCGAACTCGCCGCTTTCTTGGACGAAGCCCTATCCGCGGAACGCTCCGCCGAACTCGAGATCCAAATTCGCGAGAACACATCGCTCCGTGATCGATTGGTCGCGATTCGCGG
>JBCCOI010000318.1:0-8371 GCA_039025515.1 Planctomycetota bacterium | reverse complement strand
TCCGACGAGGTGCTTGTAAGCATCATCGAAGAAGACTGCTTCGAACCATTGGTCGCTTTCGCGAGCCGCGGCGTAGCCGACCAGGCAAGCAGAGATCGCGAGCGTCGCCGACTTCTTTTTGAAGCACGAAGCGGCCACCACAAAGAGAATAGCGGTGCTCAATGCCAACACAACTTGACCGATCTCCACGGGGCCGTTCTCTCGAGCGGCATACTCGAGGCCTCGTTCTTGGATCATCGCAAAAACGAACTGGCAAAGTAGGACGGCAGAGACAGAGTAAACCGCCAACCGTACCGGGTAGCTGGTCACCAATTCTCGAATTCCCGGCAGAGGCTGTGTGTCCGTCGCGTTCGCTTCTGGATTCGATGCGTCATCCATGACAGCAGTTAGCTCGCCATTCGGCGGAATCTATCGTTCGGTTGCGAGATTTCGGTAACGGTTGGACGATATCGAAACTGCATCAAGTAGGCGTCTTCAACAGTATCGTCGTAGAAGTCGCGGAGTACGCTGATCGCACGGAAACCGAGTGACTTGAAAAAGAGCTGGGCTTCCAGGTTTGTCTCACGCACTTCCAGCATGATTCGGTTCCGCCGCTCGTGAGAAAGCTTGCTGAACAGCTTGTCGCACATGGAACGCCCGACGCCGGAGCGGCGGTGCTCGTCACGAACGGCGAAGTTCAGGATGTGTAGTCGATTTTTGTGCAGTTCGTAGATCATGAAGCCGACGATCTCGTCGTCCTTCTCAGCCACCATCCCGATGCAGTTTCGTTGACGAAGGCAGCGGATGAAGTCTTCCTCTGTCCAAGCGAACTCAAAACAGTTCTTTTCGATGCCAAGGACAGATGGCATGTCCCGCCGAATCATCCATCGGATGTGCACGCAGACCGAAGTATCGTTGGCTTGTTTCACTTCCTGGGCTCCTTTCCAGAGTGTCGAGATCCTTGCCGTCGGCCGTTGCGTCTGCCGCCGAATTCGGACAGTAGCAGACGCGCGAAATCGAACCAAGACGGATTGTGGGGTGAAATGATTGGGGCAGGATCTCACGACACCCGTAGATCCTATTCGACCCAGCAGGGCGATGGTCCGCCACCCCCAAAATTGAGAGTTGCCATCAAATCTACACCACCTGAACAACAGCACCTCAGTCGACGTTTTCCTGACGCTCAGGGACCGCAAAGTGAACGCAGCCAGTACAAATTGTGAAGTCTGTGGAGTCTCGTCATTTGCCCAAAATGAGTGCTCACGAAACCATTGACCCTCAGTGAACCGGTCTGTTATTCCGATACGCTTAAGAGGCGTGAGGACTCATGGGATCGTCGATCGATCCGCGGTTGGATCGAAGCAGTGCCGCTCGCTGCAAGGCTTTCCATTCACGCTTGAATCACACAAAACAATGAGGATGACAGGGATGTCCGCTATCATTCGACGTCGCTTGTTCGCGCTGTTCGCAGGCCTAACATTTAGCTTCGTTCCGGTTTCGAGCAGTAGTCTCGTCTATGGCCAAACTAATCAGCAACGTGGCGCAACGCTGGGTGGAATCGCCGGCGCGATTGCGGGCGGACTGATTGGTGATCACAACGACGAAGCGGGCGCGGGCGCGGCCATCGGTGGCGTGGTGGGCGCAGTCGCGGGTGGCGTTCTCGGTAACGCTGCGGACAAAGACGCCATCCTTCGGCAACAACGTGCGGCGTATTATGAGTCCCAGCGACAGCAATACGCGCAACAGCAACGCGTCGCCACCTTGCAAGCGGCCGTCACGCTTCAGGACGTCATTCAAATGTCCCGTTCAGGGCTAAGCGATCAGGTCATCATCAACCAGGTACGGCAACGAGGATTTGTTGGCCAGTTGGCGGTCAGCGATATCATTGCGCTGCACCAACAGGGTGTTCGCGAGCCAGTGATCACGGCTTTGCAGTCCGCAGGAGCAGCACCGCAGCCGTCGGCTGGTTCGATATCCATCGCGCGGCCCCCACAACCCGTCGTCGAGCAATACCGGCAGCCGCCCGTCGTGATTGAACAACACGTGTTGCCCAGCTATCCGCCGCCGTACTACCGTCCGGCACGGCGACAATACTACTACTTCCGTCGCTAAAGACTGGATTCTAAGTCGATCAATCGCTGAAGGTCGCGAAAGTCGATGCCATCATCGCCACGGACCGTTCTTGGAAACGTTTTCGAAATCCGTCCCGTTGAACCGGAAGAGTCCGTTGACACCGCCCAGCCAAAGTCGCCCGCCGGTGTCTTCCAAGATGTCCATGAGTCCTGGTGACGAAAGGCCTTCGGTCGTGCCGAATTGCTGAAACGAGTCGCCGTCGTATTTGTAAACGCCAAGGTGCTTGCCGGAAAACCAAATGTCACCGGCACGATCTTCGGCGATGCACCAAATCTCGTTTCCCTCGATGACTCCGTCCGCGGTGAAGTTCGTAAAGCCTTCACCATCGAAGCGTGAAATTCCATTGTGGGTCGTCCCAATCCAGATGTGCCCCTTGGAGTCTTCGAGCAAATTGTGAACAACATCGTTCGGTAAGCCGTCCTTGACGGAGAGATTGGTGAGGGATTTTCCATTGTAGATGTAGGCGCCGCCGTTGGTGCCAAACCAAACGTTTCCGCGGCGATCCTCGAGGATGCAGTGAACGATCCGGGCGCTTGTCACGCCGCGAGTCAGGTCAGGTTTTGCTTTGGGAATTGCGAATTGAGTGAAGGCTACGCCGTCGTATCGCCACACACCTTCAAGCGTTCCGATCCACAAGGACCCATCCTTGCCTGCCTCCATGCTCCAAACGTCGCAGCATGCTAGGCCTTCGCTTTCGCCAAAACTCGTGAATGTTTCTCCGTCAATCCTGGTGATTCCTGCGGTCGTGCCGCACCAAATCTTTCCGTCTCGATCTTCGACGATTTGCTTGATCGTAACGGACTGGCCGAGACTGCCCCGGATTTGAAAGCTTGTGACGGTCTTGCCGTCGTTGCGAAAGAGATCACCTTCGCCGCCAATCCACAGCACTCCCTCGGAATCTTGGAACAAGCTGCGGATGACTCCTCCAAGTTTTGCATCCTCCTCAAGATTGATCGCCAGCGGAGCAGCCTTCTCGAAGTCAGCGGACGGATCGTCTTGATGCGACGCGTCATCAGCCGGAGGGAGGTCGGCTTGAGCGATCAACGTTGCGAGGCAGATGGCTGAGACCGTCAAGTGAGTCAACATACGCTTTGCCAGAATGTGACATGAAATGGTGTCGGTCGAGCATACGAAAAGCGAGACGGCACGGTTCATACCAAACCAATGGGCGACAATCATTGATCGAACGTTCCTAATGACGCCGTCGACTCAGCTGACATCGACCTTTTCACCATCCCAGGCGACGCGTCCCCAAATCTCGGGGTTGGTCGCTTCGTTCAAATACTGCACCCGCCACTTAAAAAATGACCGTTCCTTTGCGGGCTTTCCCCAGCATCGTGGGATCAATCAGTGGCGGATTTTTTTGAGTCGCCATAACGCTCCTTCAAAGTAGCCATCACGCTCCGTCGTGATGATTCAAAAAAAGCTCAGTTGTTGATCCCGCGTTGCTTCATGGTATTGGTAAGCTGGCTTTATCGCGGAATGAGAATATCCAATCACTTGCTTTGGGGGCCGAATCGATGGCGCGAACCTTCTTTCTGTGCGTTGCTGTTCTGACTGCTCATTTTTCCTCAGGTGAAGAACGTTGTGCCGAGGATGAGGTCGGTCGATATCAAATTACCACGATGGGAATGACCTCCTTGTTTTTGGACACGAAGACAGGCGCGTTATGGCGGATGGATGTTGGAGGTGAGTGGACTCCAATTGACAGTCCCGTCAAGACGGCAACCCATCCCGCTGACACGGTGGTCGCAAAGAAGTTGACGCTGAGCGTTCCGAAGGACGGAATCAAGATGCCCATGATGCAGCGGGAGACACGCCCGGTCCCAGGTTCCTCTAACAGACTTTGGGTGAAGATCGGAGACATCACGGCAGGACAGGTGTTTGTTGAAGTCATCTCAAGCAATGGCCAGCGACTCGTCGAGCGGACGTCTTTGAAAGAAGAAGAGTTTTTGAGCTTTAAGATGGGCGAGCAAAAGTTTTATCTTCAGGTCACCGAAATGGTGAACCATCTTCTGTCGAGAGACCTTTGCACGGTGCGGATCTCGACCATGAAGCCGAAGCCTTCCCAAAAGCTCCCGACGGAGCAAGATGAGTCGACGGACACCGATTCCAACATTGAACAGAAATCCACGATCGGAACGTCGCAGTAAAGCTGAGTCAACTGCTGAATTCTTGCACCGTCCTAGCTGGGCCGGTGCGAGAAAGCCTCAGTATGACGCGAACGACCATGATTGCGCCGCGCGCGACTTACTCTTTCATACTGATGTCGAATAAAATTCAAAAAGTTCCAATCCGCCGCCGTCGCTGCCTCGTCTCATTGGCAACGACTTCGTTCTCCGGTGGATAATCGTAATGAAGGTTGCTTGCTCCGCGTCCATCTTGACGCTCGTTTCATTCTTGGTCGTAGGTTGCGGCCAAAGCGTGCAAACGTCGCTTTCATCAAAACTGCAGGTTGCTTCTGAGCAAGCTGCCGCGACGGACGCTGGCGAGATTGCCCTCACGAGCGGCGTTGCGTCACAGATCTCTGTCGAGCGAAAGATTATCTACAACGCCGAGATTGATCTGGTCGTTGATGAATTTGTGTCGTTCGAGAAACAGTTACCCGAATTGCTTCAGACTCATGATGCGTTCGTGGCTGAACGCCGAACAGATCGGCGTCACGGTGATCATCGGACCGGAAAGTGGAAGTTGAGGGTCCCGGTCGAGAACTATCGAGCAATGATGAGCGGAATCTCGGCACTCGGTTTTGCGAAAAGTAAAGATGAACGAACGGAGGATGTGACGGAAGCTTACGTGGATCTCGAAGCTCGAATTTCGAACAAGCAGAAGCTTGAAAATCGTCTGGTCGAGATGCTCGCACAACGCAACGGCAAACTGTCCGATCTGCTGCAACTCGAACGTGAGCTCGCTCGTGTCCGCGAAGAAATCGAGCGGATGCAGGGCAGGCTGCGTGTGTTGAAAGACCAGACAACGCTGGCAACGATCGAACTGGACGTCTCCGAACAACAAACCTACGAGCCACCTGCTGCTCCGGGACTGGGCGATCGAATTGCGATGGCTTGGTCTGGCTCCGTCGGCTCGATCGGGGACGCAGGTTCTGCACTTTTGGTCGGAATCATCGCGGTGATTCCTTGGTTGGTGATGCTACTGCCACCTGTACTGATTTCAACATGGCTCTACCGCATGCGCCAGCGAGCGTTACTATCCTGATTGCCGCATCGGCGTTCGCTTCGCTCTCTTGATGCAGCCTACGAGATTCGCGTAGGCCGTCGTGAAGGAGCCCTTCCGGCGACGAACATGCGGCAACGTCGACACCACGGCCATCGCCGATCCAAGAGTCAATTGGATTAGGCGGAAGGTGGCGGCGGAGGCGGCGGATCTTGAAGGCTGAACAATGATAAAAGTGTTGGTACCGTGTTAGCTGCTGCCCAGCCGTCCATGCCGGCACTCCAAACAAGCGACTCTGCGGTTACTTCGCCGCTTTGAATCCCGGCAGCCATCTGCTGCATGCTGAAGGGGCCTTTTGTTTCTCCGCCGATCGCCAAGTGGAAACTTACTTGCGGCGGCGGAGGCGGTGCCGCCGCGGGGGCTGCCGCCGCCGTGCCCATCATCCCCGGCATCATTCGACTTGCCATCGCCATTCCCAGCCCCAATCCCATTCCTTCGGCCGCACCACCGCCACCGGGACTTTCGGCCGCTGCCGTCATCGCGTTGCCCATTTGGAATTGTTGGAAACGATTCATGTCACCGATCACGCCCATGCTGGTTCGAGTATCGAGTGCCTTCTCGACTTCTTCGGGAAGTGAAATATTGACAACAACCAGCTTTGGGCAATCGAGACCGTACTCGTCATCAATTTGCTCGACCAGGTTCTCTCGAATCTTCGCAGCTAACTCGTGATAGCGGCTCGCGAGATCAAGTGCCGGAATTTGCAGCTCGGCGACGGCTTGGCTGAACGAAGCCGTGATCATGGAACGCAGCAAGTCGGTAATTTCGTCTGCCTGGAAATTTTCATCGGTGCCCACCAATTCGCGGAGCAGCGCCTTGGGGTCGGTCGCTTGCAACGAGTAGGTGCCGAATGCGCGGATACGGATCGGTCCAAACTCAGGGTCGCGAAGCATGACGGGGTTGGGCGTTCCCCACTTCATGTCCGTGAGCTGCGTCGTGTTGACGAAGTAGACTTCTGCCTTGAATGGACTCTCAAAGCCGTACTTCCATCCCTTCAACGTCGAAAGGATCGGCATGTTGGCGGTTTCAAGTTGGTAATGTCCCGGAGGGTAGGCATCCGCGATTTGACCTTGGCTGACAAGAACCGCCATTTGCCCGGGCCGAACGATCAACTGCGCGCCGTTTTTGATCTCATTTCGATACCTGGGAAACCGCCAAACCAGTGTGTGGTTCGAATCATCGATCCACTCGACAATGTCAATCAATTCATTTCGCAAGCGATCAAATAGTCCCATCTGGCTTCTCTCAGTTTCTCAGCAAAAAACGCGTCGGCGGAAGAAATGCGCCACCGGCCCCCTCCAGCGGCCCCACTGTTCAGGCCTGAATTCAGACGAAATGGGGCGTTCACTTCTCGTCTTTATAACTTGTGGCCTCAGCGGAAAGAAACCGCCCGGCCGATCTTCCGTCCCGTGCGAAGCGGAAATGAGTGCGGTGTCAATGCTGACGGTCGGCCAGGGTGTTCACCGCGTCGAAGCGCCCCTAAATTCGGTGTTGCCGCTGTACTCTTCTTATTGCCAAGCCCTCGTGTGCGCGACTTCGATGCCAGAGTCCACCCAGGATCTTTTTTCCGCCGACAAAAAGCTATTCCTTCTCGACGGCATGGCACTTGTCTATCGAGCCCATTTCGCGCTCATCCGCAGTCCACGATTCACATCTGGCGGCCAGTGTACGTCGGCAGTTTTTGGGCTATTCAATGCGATCATGGACATTTTTGCGAAGGAAAACCCCACACACATCGCTTGTGCCTTCGACACGTCCGAGCCAACGCAGCGTCACATCGAATACCCCGAGTACAAGGCTCAGCGTGACGAGATGCCGGAAGACCTTTCCAGTCAAGTTCCACTCGTGGATCGATTGCTCGAGGCGTTGAAGATTCCTGTGCTGAGGCTGCCCGGCTACGAGGCGGACGACATCATCGGGACCATCGCGGGCCGTGCGAGTGAACGTGGTTTTGAGACCTGGATGGTCACGCCTGACAAGGACTACCACCAGCTCGTCACCGAAGACATCTTTGTGTACAAGCCCGGTCGCAAAGGAAGTGAGCCGGAGCGTTTGGGCGTCTCGGAAGTCTGCGAGCAATGGCAGGTCGATCGTGTCGAGCAAGTCATCGACGTCTTGGGTTTGATGGGCGACACCAGCGACAACGTGCCGGGCGTCCCGGGAGTCGGTCCGAAAACTGCGATGAAGCTGGTTTCAGAGTTTGGAAGTGTGGAAGCCGTTATCGAGAACTCCGGCAAGCTCAAGGGTAAGCAACGGGAGCGAATTGAAGAGAATGCCGAGCAGGCACTGCTTTCCAAACGATTGGTCACGATTCAGTTGGACGTCCCAATTGAATTGGATTGGGATTCTCTGGAGCGAGAGTCCTACGACGATAAGAAGCTGCGTGAACTGCTGACGGAACTTGAATTCGAAACGATCGGCAAAAAGTTGTTCGGCAAGTCTTTCTCCGTCGCCTCGGCGCGCTCGGCCGTTGTTCGTGAGAAACGTGAACGCGAGATTCAGCAGTCGCTCTTCGATGAACCTAGCGAGCGAAAGTCGCTTGCCGACGTCGAGCACAGTTATAAGGTGTTGAAGACGCGAAACGAGCGAAAGTCACTGATCGAGCGACTCTCGAAGAGCGAAGAATTTTGTTTCGATACCGAAGCAACCGGTTTAAATCCGCGAACCGCTCGCCCGCTCGGTCTTTCGTTTTGTCTAAAGCCGAACGAAGCATACTTCGTGGTTTGTCCAGAGCCTGCGGACGAGTGTCAGGAGATGCTTCGGGAATTCGAGGATGTCTTCGCGGATTCAAAGATCACCAAGATCGGTCACAACCTCAAGTACGACGTCACGCTGCTCCGTTGGAATGGGATCACGGTCAATGCACCCTTGCTCGATACCATGTTGGTTCACACGCTGACGGAACCGGAGATACGTCACGGACTCGATTCATTGTGTGAGCTTTATCTCAACTACAAGCCGATCTCGACGGAGTCGCTCATCGGTCCAAAGGGGAAGGAACAAAAGAGCATGGCGGATGTTCCGCTGG